>DATMAW010000021.1:0-37132 GCA_035559715.1 Gemmatimonadales bacterium
GCTCGCCACGGGCTGCGGCCGCGCGAGGACTGCGCGAACCGCCGCACCCGGGCTGACCAGCGCGGCCCCCACTGTGCGGAACGCGCTCACGCGGAAGCCCAGCGCGACACGGCGTCCATCAGCAGATCCTCCAACGCGCGATACCGCACGCGCGAGGCCGCTACTGGAATGCGTTCGTTGCGACACGCCGCCAGCACGGACTCCACGGTGAGTCCATCGGAGAGGGGGATGAGCACGCCTTCACCGGTCCGCACGGCGCCGCGGAACCGCTCGAGGATCCAGCCCGCCCGGGCGATGGCCGCGCCATTCAGAGACAGCTCCGCCATCCGCTCGCGGAGCAGTCCTGCCATGGCAACGTCTGCGACGATCCGCCCCCGCCAGAGCACGAGGACCCGCGTGGCCAGCCGCTCGATGGTGGCGAGATCGTGCGAGGCAACGAGCACGACCCGGCCAGACGAAGCCACGTCCAGCACCGCGCTGCGGAGCCGCCGGCCCACCAGCGGGTCCACACCACTCAGCGCCTCATCCAGCAGCAAGATGCGGCGCGCGAGCATGGCCGCAGCCGCGAGCCCGAGACGCTGGGCCATCCCGCGCGAGTATTCGGCAACCGGGCGGCCGGCAAACTCCTCCAGTCCTCCCAGCTCGATGCCCCGGCGCACGAATGCCAGTCGCTCCGCGGGACTCTGCGCCCGGTGCGCGGCGAGGTATGACAACCACTCGACGCCCGTGAGCTCCATGGGGATCACCGGGGGATCGGGGGCGTAGCCGATCACCCGCCGGGCGGCCCGAGTGCCGACGGACAATCCGTCCACAGTGGCCGAGCCATCCGTGAGGGGCAGATCGCCCGCGAGGAGTCGCAGCAGCGTGGTCTTCCCTGCTCCGTTCGCCCCCACGATGCCGATGACGTCCCCTGCGCCCGCCGTGAATGAGCAGCCGACGACGGCGTCGCGGACGCCCCCGCGCGTCGCGAACGCGCGGCCCACGTCCTGACACACGAGCACAGGATCGCTGGGCCTGATCATCCGAAGCTGCTCCACTGGTCTGTTCGGTAGAAGCGGTTCACGCTCCAGGCAGCGCCCAGGAAGGCCACCGCCAGCCAGGCGCAGAGGAGGGCGATGTCTTCCGGTCCGCCTCGCTCGAACCACCGGATCGCCCGCCACGGGAGCGGCAGGACGTTCCACAGAGACACGAGCGGGCGCGCGACAATGGGCCACGCATTCAGCAGGGCCAGGAGACCCGAGGGCGAGACGGCACCGACCCACGCCGTAATCAGCCCGGTGGCCGCCGCAACGGAGGACCCCACGAGCGGCGTCCAGGCCGCCGTGAACGCCGCGGTCACGGCGCCGTACAAGAGGAGGATGCCAGACAATCGAGGCACGGCACTCGACGGGATGCCGGGTACCACCAGCAGCGAGGCGCCGGCGAGACCGATGGGCATGATGACCGCCAGCGCCCCGAGAAGACGCCCGGCGGGGGCGATCCACCAGTGACCCGCCGCTGCCCTGGCGGCGGCGAGCGCCCCGCCCGGTGCAAACACCCTCGACGCCCCGACCGCGGTGAGAACGCCGACGACGACACAGGCGAGCGGGACGCGTGTGGCCGCTGGCGTGGGGCGGTCCGCCACGGTCGCCACGAGAAGCGCGAGCGCCAGCAGCGCCGCCAGGCGGGGCGCCCGGTGGCGGCTCACCAGCTGCGCCCCGAGCACAACGTCCGCCTTGAACGCAAGCGCCGCTGATCCGTCGCGCGGGGCGGGAGGGCGGGGAGCGCGGGGCTCCCCGCCGCCGTCATTCAGCCGGCCGTTGTTCATGACTCAGAACAGGCAGAAACTACCACGGATGATGTAGCACCACCCACGAATGGAGATGAGATACTCCGAACTGGGTGGGAAATCCGCGTCGCAGCTCGCGATCGCGTTGTCCAGACAAGAGCCAGCTGCATCCGCCGGTTTGGGATTCGGCGCCATGCCGAAAGCCCCAGCGAGCAACAAGGCCCAAAGGAATCGTTTCATGTGACTCCCCTCCTTTCCGTGCACGTTGACACGGCTCTGGGCCGGCCGTCCGACGGGTCCGCTGTCGGACGGGACCAAACCTACGACAGGAGGGTTCAGCGCCCGGCATCATTTTGCCGCAGCGCGTACCAAATTGTTGCGTGCTCACTCGGGGACTCTTACCACCCGGGTCTCGCCGGTGGTGGACACGAGGACGGCGGAGGGAACCACGTCTCTCGGAGCGTCGCCGTAGATCTGCTCCACGAGCACGTGACGCACGATGACGATGACGGTGGCGAGGAGAGGGACCGCGAGAATCAGGCCGAGCGCCCCGACCAGCGTGGCCATGATCAGCACGCTCATGATGGTGAGGACGGGCGGCAGCCGGATGCGCTCCTGAAAGATGAGGGGGGCAACGACATTGGCCTCGATCAGGTGAATGGCCACACCCAGCAGCGCGACCGCAAGCGCGTGCACCCAGCCATTGCTCCCGAGCACGAACAGCGCCGGAAGGAGCGTCGAGACGATGGAGCCGAAGAACGGCACGATCGCCACCACTCCCGTGAAGACCCCAAATGCGAGCGCGTACGGCACGCGCAGCAGCCAGAGCCCCACGGCCGTGAGCAGCGCAAGGACAGCCATGGCGAGCAACTGCGCCCAAATCCACGCCCGGAGCGTGGCACCCAGGTCGGCGAGCACCGTGCGCGCGATGTGGCGCACCCGCGGCGGCACCACGGCCACGAGGCCCGCGCGATAGGACTCGGGCTCCCGCGCCAGATACAGCGCCATCGCCAGCACGCTCACCGACTCGATGAGGAGGGCACCGCTGGCCCTCAGGTACGGCACGAACGAGGCACGCAGGAACGCCGTGATGTCATCCACCACGCCTTCCACGAAACCGCCGCCCTGCGGTCCCAACGCCGTCCGCTCGAGCAAGGGATACTGCCGCACCAGACGCACCAACGCGGTCTCCAACCGCTCCGCCTGCACGGGGAGCGAAGCGATGAGGTCCTGGGTTTGCCCAATGACCGGCGGCAGCACCAGCGCGCTGATGCCCGCGCCAGCGAGCACCGTGAGCGCCACGGTCGCCGCGAGCGCGAGGCCGCGCGACACCGCGGTGAGCCGAACGATGTGACTGGTGAGGGCCGAGAAATAGGTGGCGAGGAGCGTGGCGAGAAACAACAACAACAGCACCTCGGCCACCCGGCCGAGGAACAACAGCAGGAGGCCGATGGCAAAGAGGCCAACGAGCGTGGCCGCGAGCCCTCGGCCTCCGGCCTCAGTCATCAGGACTCCTTGCGATCCTCCTCGTCCACCAACTCCGCCTCGGCAACCTGGTCGCCGGGCTTGCCGGTGGGCAACTGGCGGGCCTCAGCCGACGGCGCGGCTGGAAGCACGCCCATCTTCCGCTTGAGATCGAGCAACTGCTGATCGGCCGACCCACGGTATTCGAGCTGGTCGAACTGTCGCGCGAGCGTGTCGCCGGTCAGCTCTCCCGCCAGCTCCGCCGCCGCGATCGCCTGGCGTTCCATGTCCTCGATCCGCTCCGCCATGCGTTCGAAGCTCTCGAACGCGCTCTGGTCCGACATGCCGGCCATCGTGGCCTGGATGCGTCCCTGGACCTCCGCCCGGCGCGCCCGCGCGATCAGGATGTTCTTCTTCCGCTTGGCCTCTTCGATCTTGTCGTTGAGCACGCGAAGCTGGTCCTTCAGGGCTTCCGTATCCGCCTTGTGCTTGACCCATGTTTCGTGCAGCGCCTGAGCATGTTGCACGTGCTCGTTGTGCCGCATCAGCGCCTGCTTGGCCAGGTCGTCGCGGTTCTCCTGCACTGCGAGCATGGCGCGGCGCTCCCACTCATCGGCCTGTTGCTTCTCCTTCTCGACTTGCGCGAGCAACTTCTTCTCGTCCGCGATCGCCGCCGCCACGTCCTGCTTGGTCTTGGCCAACTGCGAGCGCATGTCGAGCACGAGCTGCTCGAGCATCTTCTGCGGGTCTTCGGCCTTCCCAATCAGCGCGTTGACCCACGACCTGATGACCGTTGACATCCGTTGAAAGATGCCCATGTCCGCTCACGCCTCCTCGGAGGAACGGGCTGCCGGATCACGCCTCACGCCATCGCTCGGCGCGCCCCGGCCCGCCCCGAGCACCCGCTGTTCATTCATGTCCGGCTCTGCCCATCAGGCAGCGCGTCGCTGCGCCGCATCGCGGTCAGCGCCCGCTCCGTGAAATCCACGCGCTCGCTCAGTTCGGCCACTTCCTCGCGCAGCACCCGGACGTCCTCCGTAACCTGCGCCGCGAACTCCTCGAACCGCGGCCCCGCGGCGCCGCCCTGCGGCCCGGATCGAATCCGCTCCGCGAGCGCCATCCCGACGGGTGACCGCGCCACCATTACGAGCGCGATGGCCATGAATATCCATTCCATAACACGCCTCGCCAGTCGCACGAACCAACTCGATATCCCCGGCCTGCCCTGCCCGGCCTCTCAGCCGTTCTCCGCCTTTGGCGCCCCACCACTCGGCGGCAGACCGACCTCGCGATGACGAGCCAGCAACCGCTCGGTGAAGTCCATCCGCTCCTGCAGGTCGGTAAGCTCTTGCCGGACCGACTCGAGATCCTCGAGGATCGCCTGCTGTGCCTCCTGAATCCGGCCCAGCGTCTCATCCGACGCAACGGACGGCCCGGAGCGAATCCGGTCCGCTACGGCGCGCCCGATCGGCGAAATCGCAAGCAGGAACGCCGACCCCCCGCCGAAAATCAGCACGATCGCGAGGATGTCTTCCAATGACCTACTCTCCCGTCCGGAGCGGGCCGAGCCCCTCGCGGCGGGCCCCTGCCAGCATACGCTCAAGGAAGTCCGACCGCTCTTCCAGCTCCTCGACGCGCTGTTCCAGCCGCGCCAGGCTCTCTCGGACCTCGCGGCCGGATGAGTCATCCCGAGCGCCGTCCAGCAACCCCTCTTTCGCCAGCGCCCGCATCACCGACGGCACCACGCCGCGAACGACCCGCGGCACCACGGACACCACGACCGCCGGCACGACCAGGGCCACAACCAGGACAATGAGCAGCGCTGGGAGCACCATCGCGGGTCAGCGCAACAGCCGATCGTGCGCGCGCTGCGACGTCAGCAAGCGCTCGGCGAAATCCAGACGCTCCTCCAACTCCTGAATCCGCCCAACGACGCCCTCCAGCGCGTCAACCCGCGCCCCGAGGCCTGCCACATCCGGGTCGCTTGCGCGCTGCATCTCGAGCACCTGGCGGTCGTGCTTGCGGTCGATCCAGCGCGCGGCCAGCCGGTACACCGCAACGCCCGCCAGCGTGGTCATTCCCATCAACACCAGCGGGAACACGACGTGCTCAATCCAGACCGGATCACCCACGACCTTGCTCCAAACGCCCCGCCTCACGCTGCTGCGCGAGCATCCGCTCGGCGAAGTCCAGCCGCTCCTCCAGTTCCGCAAGCCGACTTTCCAGCTCGGCGAAGCGCTCGTCGTTACTGCCCCGACCCTCGTTAGCCGTCCGCTCGGCTCGCAGACGCTCCTTCACAAACCACCGGAACGTCCCGAGTACGCCCCACCCAAGCGCGAACGCCATCCCCAGCATCGGAAAGAAGTATTCCGGAGGCAACAGCGTCATCCCCGTTTCGCCCACCTTCTCACTGAGGACCGCCGAGGCGCCCAGACTCCCGCTGCTGCGTGAGCAACCGCTCAGCGAAGTCCATCCGCTCTTCAATCTCACCAACGCGGCCGGCCAGTTCGTCCACCGTCTCGAGCCGCCGTTTCAACTCGGCCAACTCGGCCCGCAGGGCCTGACTCTCCACACCCGCCAGTTCGTCAGGCCGCCGCTCGATCCGCCGCACGATCGCCTTGATGATCGGCAACCCGAGGATGACTCCGACGGCCATGCCGGCCAGCGGAATGACAACCTGGTTCCAAAACAGAAAGTCCGGCATCGTCAACTCCCTCGCGGTCCGTCGCCCCACGCACAGACGAACGGGAGCAGGCCTTCCGCGGAGTGCCGCCCACGGTCACGCCCCGGATCCCGGCAGCCCACCCGGTTGCTCACGGCGCTCTACGAGCAGCCGCTCGGCGAAGTCGAGGCGTTGCTCGACCTCTTCCAACCGCTGGTGAACCTCTTCCAGCTCCGCCCGGAGCGCCGCGATTTCCGCGGTATCCTCGGGCGATGGCCGGCCCGCAAGTCGCTCCGCGAGCGCCCTGCCGAACGGACCGCGAAACACGATCACCGTCGCGACGGACAGGAAAAAGAATACCGGGATCAGTGGCTCGAGCCCGATCAACACCGCCTCTGCCTTCTTGAGCCCCACTCCCTACGCGGCACGTTTCAAAAAGTGTCACGTAGGCGGGGATTGTAAACCCTGCCGCCACGAATGCCCGGAGTGCAAGCTCGTCGAAACATAAGGATAGCCGGACGGAGGGCCGGCGACCGGGTTTGCCGACCCGCCCCCTACGCCGCTCAGCGCGCCGCTCTCCGTGCTGCCTTCGCCGACACCGGCCTTGCGGCTGTCGGGGCCGACCCTCCACCCGGCGCGGCCAGGACTCCCCGCAGGAACCGTCCGGTGTGCGACCCACTCACTTCGGCCACCGCCTCCGGGGTCCCTTGCGCCACCACCTCACCGCCGGCGGCCCCGCCCTCCGGTCCGAGATCGATGATCCAATCTGCCGTCTTCACCACGTCGAGGTTGTGCTCGATCACGACCACCGTATTCCCCTTGTCCACCAAGCGATGCAGCACGTCGAGCAGGAGGCGCACGTCTTCGAAGTGAAGCCCCGTGGTGGGCTCGTCCAGGATGTAGAGCGTCCGCCCCGTGTCACGCTTGGACAGTTCGGTACCGAGTTTCACCCGCTGCGCCTCGCCGCCGGACAGGGTCGTGGCGCTCTGGCCAAGATGGATGTAGCCCAGCCCAACGTCGTTGAGCAGCTCGAGCCGACTCCTGATCCGTGGCTGATGCTCGAAGAACTCCAACGCATCCGCGACCGTCATCTCCAGCACGTCCGCGATGGACTTCCCGCGGTAGCGAACCTCCAGCGTCTCGCGGTTGTAGCGCCGGCCCTTGCAGATCTCGCACGGGACGTAAACGTCCGGAAGGAAGTGCATCTCGATTTTCACGAGCCCGTCACCCTGACAGGACTCGCAGCGCCCGCCCTTGACGTTGAACGAGAATCGCCCCGGGCCGTAGCCGCGCAGCTTGGATTCGGCCAATTCGGCGTACAACTCCCGGATCGGCGTGAACAAGCCGGTGTACGTCGCGGGATTGCTGCGCGGCGTGCGCCCGATGGGGCTCTGGTCGATGTCCAGCACCTTGTCGATCTGCTCCAGCCCTTCGATGCGGTCGTGCGACCCGGGGAGCACCTTCGCTCGATAGAAGTGCCGCGCCATGGCCAGGTAGAGAATGTCGGTGACCAGTGTGGACTTGCCCGAGCCCGACACGCCGGTCACGGCGGTGAAGACGCCCAACGGGATGTCCACGGTCAGGTTCTTCAGGTTGTGATGGCGGGCGCCGACGACGCGCAACACGCGGTCCGGATCGACGGGACGCCGTCCTTTGGGAACGCGGATTCGGAGCTCGCCGCGGAGATACCTCCCCGTGAGCGAGGTGTTGTGCGACAGCACGGCCGCAAGCGGCCCCTGGACCACGACCTCGCCACCGTGTCGGCCCGCCCGCGGTCCGAGGTCCACGATATAATCGGCGCTGCGGATGGTCTCTTCGTCGTGCTCCACCACGATCACCGTGTTGCCAAGGTCTCTCAGACCCTTGAGCGTCGCGAGGAGGCGGGCGTTGTCCCGCGGGTGGAGGCCGACCGAAGGTTCATCCAGAATGTAGAGGACCCCAACCAGTCTCGAGCCGACCTGCGTGGCAAGCCGAATTCGTTGCGCCTCGCCACCGGAGAGCGAGGCCGCCGACCGGCCCAGCGTCAGGTAGTCGAGCCCCACGTCGCACAGGAATCGGAGCCGGTCCAGCACCTCCTTCAGGATCGGTCCCGCAACGTCGCCGGCCGTAGCGGCGGAGGCGGACGAAGGACGGTGGAGATCCCGCAGATCCTGAAAGAACGCGAGGGCCTCGCTGACCGAGAGAGCGACCACTTGCCCGATGCTCTTCCCGGCCACGAGAACTGCCAGGCTGTCTCGTTTCAAGCGCATCCCGTGGCACGTCTCGCACGGGAGTTCGGTCATGAACTCTTCGAGTTCCATCCGAACTGCCTCGGACGTGGTCTCTCGATAGCGGCGTTCGACGTTCTTGAGAATCCCTTCCCACTGAGTTTCGTAGCGGCCCCGGGACGCACCGGATCCGTACGGGAACGCGAAGGTTCGATCCGGGACGCCGTAGAGCAGTGCCTGCCGGACTCCATCAGGCAGCGCGCCCCACGGGGTAGCGAGATCGAACTTGAGGTGCCGCGCCAGGGCCGGAAGCACGACCGTTCGGAGGTACCCGCTGGGCTCACCCCAAGGCAGCACAACACCTTCGAGGATCGAGATGTTGGGCCCGCCGAGCACGAGGTCGGGACTCACCACGCGCCGGACCCCGAGACCGGTACAGTCGGGACAGGCGCCGTAGGGCGAATTGAACGAGAACTGGCGCGGCTCGAGCTCGGCCAGGGAGTACCCGCACACCGGGCAGGCGAAGCGCTCCGAGAAGGCGTGGGTCGCGCCCGGAGCGGCGGTGGCGGACCCCGCCGGGTAGCGCACGACCTCCACGAGCCCCTCAGCCGCACGCAGGGCGGTCTCGATGGAGTCGTGCAGCCGCTTTCGGTCACGTGCCCGAACCGCCAGCCGATCCACGATGAGCCCCACATCGTGGTTCATCCGCCGGTTCAGTTTGGGCGGGGAGGTGAGTTCGTACACCTCACCGTCAATGCGAGCCCGAAGGAACCCCTGGCGGCGGGCGCTCTCGAACAGGTCTTTGAACTCGCCTTTGCGGCCCCGCACCAGGGGCGCCACGATCTCGATCCTGGTCCCTTCAGGCCACGCGAGCACGAAGTCGGCGATCTGGCCAGCGCTTTGCCGCTCGATGGCCGAGCCGTCGTTGGGGCAATGCGGAATACCCGTCCGAGCCCAGAGCAGGCGGAGGTAGTCGTAGATCTCCGTGACCGTCCCGACGGTGGAGCGCGGATTGTGGGCCGCGGTCTTCTGTTCGATCGAAATGGCCGGGGAGAGCCCTTCGATCTGGTCAACGTCGGGTTTCTCCATCAGGCCAAGGAACTGGCGTGCGTACGCGGAGAGGGACTCGACGTAGCGCCGCTGGCCTTCGGCGTAGATGGTGTCGAAAGCCAGGGAGGACTTGCCGGAGCCGGAGAGACCGGTAATCACCGTGAGCCGCTCCCGGGGGATCTCGACGGTGATATTCTTGAGGTTGTGGACCCGGGCGCCTCGAACGGTCAGCCGGTCTTCAGGCATAGCCGTGGAACGTAGGTAAGAGACAACACGCGGGTCAACCGTCGGGGCCGAGCCATGCCGCCTTGCCTGGGGGCCGGTCGCGGCCTACTTTCTGCTCCCCTTTTTCCCACGCTCGGCCGTGGCAACCGCCTACCGGAGGCCGTACCCACGCTCATGTCGCCAGCTTCCCCCGCCGCCCGCGCCACGATTCCTGACGCCGACTTCATCGTCGCCCTGACCACGCTGCAAAGCGCTTCCGATGCCCGGAAGCTGGTGCGTGAATTGGTAGAGCGGCGCATCATCGCCTGTGGAACCGTGCTCGCGGGGGGGAAGTCCATCTACCGCTGGGCTAGCAAGATCACGGAGACCTCCGAGGCGGTCGTTCTGATGAAAACGCGCCGGGAGCGCTGGACGGCGCTCGAATCGGTGATCCGTGAGCGCCACCCCTATGAGGTGCCGGAGCTCCTCGCGCTGCCCGTGCAGGCCGGCTTGTCGTCGTATCTCGGCTGGTTGACGGCTGAAACCACGGAGGATGCGGCATGACCGCACCTCATTGGCGCCGGCGGCTTCGGCGCCGGCGCCTGGCCGTGGAACTGGCCGCGCGGGCGAATGAGAGCGAGGCGACGGCCGAGTACGGATTCGAGCAGGCGGCCACCGACCCGGCAACACTGCCCTTTCAGTTGGTGGCCGACGAGCGTGGGGCCGCTCCGTGGGCCGGCGAGGCCAAAGCTGCGCCCACGAAGGCAAGCCCGGAGTCAACACAGTCCGGAGATGCCGTCGCAACGGATGGGACGGCAGCGGCCTCTCAGCCGGGGATCCCTCAGGAAGCGGGCGCCGGCCTGGCCACCGCGCAGCCGACGGCACGGGAACGGGAACTGCTGTGCCGGGCGGCAGAAGAAGCCATCGAGCGTGGCGACTGGCGGCGCGGCGAAGCGATCTGCCGCGAAGTGCTCGAGGCCGACCGGGATCACCCCGAAGCCCGACGCCTGCTTGCCCTGGCATACGAACGTGGGGGAGACCGGGAGCGCGCGCTCGGGGAGCTGAACAAGGTCATCGCACGAGACGGTGAAGACGTTCGCGCACGCATCGCCCGCGCTGCTCTCCTCGGGCGCCGCGGGCGGTACGCCGAAGCGGAACAGGACCTTCGATTGATCCTGGAGCGGAATCCCGCGCACGCCGAGGCATGCCATCAGCTTGGCATCGTGATCGCCCGCAAGGCTCGCTGGAAGGACGCCGTCCCTCATCTGCGCCGGGCGGTCGAGCTCGATGCCGGGTGTGCCGAAGCCCATCTGTCCTTGGCCGAAGCGCTGAACCACGTGGACGACCTCGCGGGGGCGTTGCAGGCCTACCAGCGGGCTGCGGAGTTGCGGCCCACCAGCGCGAAGGCGCTGTACGGGCTTGGCATCGTGTTGGACCGGCTGAATCGGCCGGCCGACGCCGCGGTCATGTATCGTCGATCCCGGGAGATCGGCACCGCGTGATTCGCGTCGTTGTGGACGACATCGCGTTCGTGGCCGCGGACGCGGTGATCCGCCCAACGACTGAGACGCTCGAACCGACCTCGTCGGCCCTGCGCCACCTCGAGCAGGTGGGCGGGGCTGCCTTCCAGACCCAGTTGCGCGTGCATCAGCCCCTGGCCGCCGGCGCCGCCGTGGTCACGGGCGGCGGCGATCTCCCCACGGAATTCGTGATTCACGCCGTGATCCGGGATCAGCGGGAGCCCGTGTCGCGCTTCACAGTGCGCCACGCGCTCACCAGCGCGTTACAGCGAGCCGTGGACTGGGGGCTCGCGCGCGTCACGGTCCCTCCACTCGGCACCGGCGCAGGCAATCTGGCATACGAAGACGCGGCGGAAGTGATGTGCGACGTGCTGGCCCGGCACCTGGCCGCAGCCGACTATCCTTCGGACGTGCAAATCGTCGTCGAGTCAGACGAGCAGCGGCTCGTGTTCGAGGCAGCGCTGAAGCGGGCGCCCTCGTGAGCCGACGCCAGCTTGCAGCGCTCATTCTGATCGCGTGGGCCGGCGCGCTGGGATGGCTGGCGTACCGCGAGTATCGCCCGTCTCGCAGCCGCCTGCTGGCCGAAGCCACGTTGAGCCTGCCGCCCGGCGCCACGTATTACATCCTGTCGCTCGGTGGCGAGCAGATCGGGTTTGCGTCCAACACGGTGGACACCCTGGCGGATTCGATTCGGGTTCAGGACCTCATGGTGCTCGAGGTCCCCGCCCTGGGAACGATCCAGCGGACGGACGCACGAACCGACGCGATCCTCTCACGACAGCTCGAACTGCGCTCATTCAACGCCGTGCTGCGCGGCGATCTCGGTCAGTTCGCGGCCCGCGGCCGGATCGGCGAGGATTCGGTCCTCACGGTGGAGTTCCAGAGCGGCAGCAGCACTGAGACCCTGCGCGTGCCGCTCGGGAGGCCGATCGTCCTGCCCGGACTGCTCCCGCTTCAGGTGACCTTCGGCGAGCAGGTGCGAGTCGGGCAGCGATACACGCTGCGAATGTTCGATCCGCTCGTCCTCCAGGAGCGCGATGTGGCGGTCAGCATCACCGGGGACTCCACGTTCATCGTGCCGGACTCCTCCGCGTACGACTCCGCGGCAGGCCGCTGGGTGGCCGCGCGATGGGACACGGTGCGCGCCTTTCGCGTGGAGCAGGACATGGCCGGACTCTCGCTCGAGGCCTGGATTGACGAGCTCGGCCGGATCGTGCGTGCCACCTCCGCGGTTGGGTTCACGATGGAGCGGTCGGCGTACGAGCTGGCGCACGAGAACTTCCGCCGGCGGCAACCCCGCGCGACGCCGGCCGCGGGTGGAGACATCATTCGTCAGACGGCCATCGCGTCCAACGCCCGCCTTCCGGAGCGATCCGCGAGACTGCTGAAGGTCCGGCTGTCGGGCGTCGACCTGCGCGGGTTCGATCTCTCGGGCGGACGGCAGGTCATGAGCGGCGACACGCTCACGGTGCGCGCCGAGCCGGACAGCCTGCTGCGGGCGGACTTTCGCATCCCCGCGCCGCCGTCACGGTTTGGTCCCGACATCCGGCCGGAGCCGCTGGTGCAGAGCGACGACCCACGGATTCAGGCCCAGGCACGGCAGATCGTGGGACGGGTGCGGGATCCCCGGCGCGTGGCCGAGCTGCTGAATCGCTGGGTACACGACAACCTGGACAAGGCCATCACCGTGAGCGTGCCGAGCGCGGTGCAGGTGCTCCAGAGCCGGCGGGGCGACTGCAACGAGCACACCGTGCTGTACGTGGCGCTCGCTCGGGCCATCGGGCTTCCGGCTCGAACGGCCGCCGGGCTCGTGTACGTTGATGGCCGGTTTTATTACCATGCATGGCCGGAGGTGTACCTCGCTGACTGGGTTGCCGTGGATCCCACATTCGGTCAGTTCCCAGCTGACGCCTCACACCTCCGATTCACCGTGGGCGGACTGGCCAGACAAGTCGAGCTGATTCGGTTGATCGGGCGGTTGGAGCTGGAGGTGGCGAGTGTCGATTGAGGCGGCGCGATGATTCGCCTCGAAGGCCTCACCAAAGTCTACGGTACGTTCGTCGCCGTGGACCACATTGATCTCGAGGTGCCGCGGGGCCAGCTGTTTGGCTTTCTCGGGCCAAACGGCGCCGGGAAAACCACCACGCTGCGCATGATCGCGGGCATCCTCCGCCCCACGGCGGGTCGCGTCTGGATCGGCGGAGACGACATCGTCACGAACCCTATGGCGGCGAAGGCGCGCCTGGGGTTCATCCCGGACCGGCCATTCGTGTACGAGAAGCTCACCGGCGGAGAGTTTCTGCGCTTCGTGGCCGGGCTGTACGGGCAAGATGGCGCGTCCGTGGAGAAGCGGATTGACGAGTTGCTCGATCTGTTCGAGCTGGCGGTCTGGAAGGACGAACTGGTCGAGTCCTACAGTCACGGCATGCGGCAGAAGCTGATCATCTCGAGTGCCCTGATTCACCGCCCGGAAGTCATCGTGGTAGACGAGCCGATGGTGGGACTCGACCCCAAGGCCGCGCGCCTATTGAAGGACATCTTC
Source organism: Gemmatimonadales bacterium (assembly GCA_035559715.1). Lineage (GTDB taxonomy): Bacteria > Gemmatimonadota > Gemmatimonadetes > Gemmatimonadales > GWC2-71-9 > JACQHC01. Next base: position 13,418 of record DATMAW010000021.1, read on the forward strand.
CGCCATTTCGTGGAGCGCGGCGGGACGGTGCTGATGAGCACGCACACCCTGGAAATCACCGAGGCCATGTGCGACCTCATCGCCATCATTCAGCACGGCAAGATCGTGGCGCGCGGAACCATGGAGGAGCTGCGGCAACAGACGGAATCGGGCGACGTCTCGCTGGAGGACCTGTTCCTGCGGCTCACGGGCGGGGCGGCGGCACGAGAACTGGCGAAGATCCTGGAGGGTCCGTGAGGGGACTTGCCCTCATCCTGCGGCCCAAGCTCCTCACGCTCCGCACCCGGTTGCGACAGGAACGAGGAGGCGGGGGCGGCAAGGTGATGATCGTCGCGGGCGTGGGCCTGATATTCTGGCTCGCCGTGTTCGGCGTGCTGTATCGCGTGTTGCGGTATTTCCGCGGGGTCGAGGACATCGGACCGCTGCTCGCGAGCAAGCTCCTGGGCCTCGCGCTGCTCTCGTTCCTCTCAATCCTGTTGCTCTCCAACGTCATCACGGCGCTGTCGTCGTTCTTCCTGGCCAAGGACCTGGACCTGCTGCAGTCCACGCCGGTGGACTGGCTACACGTGTACCTCGCAAAGCTCGGCGAGACGCTGGTGCACAGCTCCTGGATGGTGGCGCTGATGGCCGTCCCGATCTTCACGGCCTACGGGGTGATCTACGACGGCGGGTGGGCGTTCGGATGGTTTGCGCTCGTGGTGTTCTTGCCATTGCTCGTCATCCCGGCCGTCATCGGCAGTGCCGTCACGCTTATCCTGGTGAACGTGTTCCCCGCCCGCCGCGCCCGTGACTTGTTGTCCGTGATCGCGATCGGGGCGGCCGGTGGCGTGGTGTTGTTGTTCCGAATCATCCGGCCCGAACAACTGGCGCGACCCGAGGGGTTCAACAACCTGTTGGACTTCCTCACCGTGTTGCGCACGCCCACGTCTCCCTTCCTCCCCAGCGAGTGGGCCACGCAGGCCGTGATGGGCTGGCTCGTGGGCCCGTTCGACGGGCTCCCGCTGGCGCTGCTGTGGAGCACGGCGGCGGCGACGGTCGTCCTCGGCGCGGCGCTGCATGATCGGCTGTACCCCAGCGGGTTCACGCGATCCCAGGAAGCGGCCGAGCGATTCGTCAAAGGCTGGATCTGGCACGTGCTGCTCGATCCGATCCTCGGCCGGCTGGAGGTGGCCAGGCGTGAGTTCGTGATCAAGGACATCAAGCTGTTCTTCCGTGACACGACGCAGTGGAGCCAGCTGATTCTGCTTGGCGTGCTCGTCGTCATCTATCTGTTCAACATCAAGGCGCTGCCGCTGTTCACCGGCGAGCGCGTGCCGTTCTTCCTCGTCACGGTGGTGTCGTTTCTCAACCTCGGTCTCGCCGGTTTCGTGCTCTCATCCATCGCGGCCCGCTTTATCTTCCCGGCGATCTCGCTCGAGGGCCGACAGATGTGGCTCTTGCGGTCGAGCCCGCTGGACCTCCGGGCGTTGCTGTGGTCGAAGTACTGCACCGGCACGGTGCCCCTCCTGGTCCTGGCGCTCGTGATCACGGTCTTCACCAACGTGCTGCTGCGCGCCTCGGGATTCATGATGGCCGTGGGGATCGGGACGATCGTCTTGCTCACCTTGGCGATCAGCGCCATGGCGCTCGGATTCGGCGCCTTGTATCCGCAGTTCGAGACGGAGAACGCGGCCCAGATCCCCACGTCCTTCGGCGGCCTCGTGTTCATGATGTCCACGATCGCGCTGCTCGCCGGTGTGATTGTGATCGAGGCGATTCCGGTGTACGGTTACCTGCGCGCCACGTTTTTCGGACAGCCGGTGCGACTGACCCCGGCGATGCTGCTCGGGTTTGGTGGGGTCGTGACCCTGTGCGCGGCGGCCACGGTGATTCCACTTCGTGTGGGCCTCAAGAAGATGGAGAGCTTCGAGTTTTAGCGTCCCGCGCGGGCCGGAGCTTCCGGTTTCGAACCGAGAGCGTATCGTTTGGGGCAACCCTCGATGCTGCCGCGGTGCATAGCGCACGGTCATCACTGAAGCTCCTCGTGAGCGTCCCCGTGGTTGGGATGTGCCTGGCTTCCTCTCCGCTCCACGGCCAGGCCGCCTGCGAAGGGCGCATTGCGTTCGTCTCCACGCGCAACGGCCAGCCCGGCATCTTCACCATCAACGCCGACGGCACGAACCTCGCGCGGCTGACGTCCGATCCCGGCGACGGCCAGCCCACGTGGGCCCCCGACGGCTCCCGCATCGCGTTTCTCGCTGCTCGCAAGCCGGACGAGCGCATGCTCGAGGGTCTGGCGATGCATCGGATGATCTACGTGATGGACGCCGACGGGCGAAACGTGCGCCGGCTGGGGGACCTGCCGGCAGCCGTCCTGCGATGGTCGCCGGACGGAACGCGGATCGGATTTCAGTCGTCGGCGGAAGACGAGAGCAATCGCAACGCCACCGGCATCGTCTCGAACGCCATCTACGTCATAGACGCGGACGGCCGGCGCCACCGCCGGCTCACGGAATCCACCTCTCGCAACACGTTCGCCTCGTGGTCGCCGGACGGCCGCCGCATCGCGTTCGCGTCCGATCGCGACTCCAACTGGGAGATCTACGTGGTCGACGTGGAGACGCGGCGCGAAGAGCGCCTGACCACACGGCCCGGTCCCGATCGAAACCCGATCTGGTCTCCCGATGGCCGGTACATCGCCTTCACGAGCGGCGACTCCCTCGCCGGGCCCGGGAGCGCCCCGACACAGTCCAACATCCACACGCTCGACATGGCCACTGGGAGCATCCGGCGCCTCACGCACGCGAGCGCCAACGAGGTGCCGCGCGCCTGGTCGCCCGACGGACGCCAGATCCTGTTCGTGTCCGACGACTTGTATCTCGTGGAGCACGAGAGCGGTCGCCTCACGCGACTCACCCACACGCCCCAGGCCCGCGAACTCGGCTCGGCGTTCCTGCCGGGGGCGCCGAAGGTCGCGTTCCGCTCCGACGCAGAGGGGAACTGGGAGATCTACGTCGTCGGGATGGACGGGACGGGTCTGATGAATCTCACGCGGGATCCCGCGGATGATGTGCTGATGTCCGTGGGGCCGTGTCGAGAGTGAGGCCGCTCGGCTCGGCGATCGTGGACTTGCGTGCTCATTGGACGGAGCGCGGGCTCGTCAGGAGCCGGCAGATACGCCGCAGCGCCGCGAACTGAGCCGCTCGGCGACCGACAGCGCCGGGTCGAACGCCCACGGAAACCGACGCTGGCGCTGCGGGGGAAGCCAGGGATCGGGACGCAGCCGGATGAGTCGCACGACCAGCCCGGTATCGGACTCCGCAATGCGAATCGCCGTGCAGTCGAAGTTCACCGCCCTCACCTCCACCGTATAAGCGCCGCGGGGAAGTTCTCCGCTGCAGTACCACTGGTCCAGAAACCCGGGCGCGGCTTCTGCGCCCCCCGAGTCCGCGCCAGCCACAGGGCGCACGGATACTCGGCCGATGCCGGTGAATGGCAGGTCATAAAGGTCCGCGATGAGGAGCGCGATGCGGATCGCCGCGGGACTGTCCGGCGGCACGCAGTCGGCTGGCGGTGTCTGGGCCCGGCCGGACGTGCCGGCGCAGACGAGCACGAGAGGGAGGATCGCGCCGAGGCGAGTGCACATGACGTTACGGCAATTGTACGCCAATCAACTCGGGCCGCAACTCAAGCGCCGGCGGCGACCGGGCCTCCACATTCAGCGCAGAATCGAGCCTTCTCGTCGAGCGCCGCGCCGCAGTGCCGGCAGCGCGGCCCAATGCTCGCGACGACCAGCGATCGGCCGCACCCCGAACAGAAGATCGGTGCCGGTTCCGGCCGCGGGCCGCACGCCGGACACACGGCACGGTGGGCACCGTTTCCGCTCTTGCCGGCAGTCACGGCACGTCCGGCTCCGGCCGAAAGCCCCCCCTCCACCCGTGGCGCGGCGGCCGGCGCGGCGGGCGCGGGTGAGGCGTTTGCCTCCGCTCGAATGGCTTCAAGGGCAACCCCCTCGTACTTGGCCTTGAGTCGCGCGTAGTCTTCGTCCGAGAGTTTGCCGGTCGCCCGATCGAAGTCAATCTCCCGGAGCGCGATCAGCGCCTGCACCTTGGGCGAATCCAGGTCTCGCAGATCCACGAGGTCGCTTTCGTCCTGCCCGCCATCGCCGCCGGCCTGCGCGCGCGCCGGGCCGGGCCGCAGCATGGGCTCCAGCACCACGGCCAGCGCCGCGAGCGCCACGAGCAGACCGGCGAGCATCTCGAGCATCTTCTACAGCTCCAACCGCTCGAGTTCGGCGCGGAGCCGCGCGGCTTCGTCCGGCGACAGATCGGTTGATTGCGCGGGCTCGGGAGTGTCCGACGCACCCACCGCGGGGTGCGGCCGCGGCGGCCGCAGGAGCACTCGCACGAGCACCGCGCCAACGACGAGGATCAAGACGCCCGGCACGAGATAGCCCGCGAGATTGAACCCGCGGCGCGGCGGCGCCATGAGCACGGTCTCGCCGTACTGCGCCACGAAGGCCTGGAGGATTTCCTCGGCCGTCTTGCCCTGCTCGACGAGCGTCACAACTTCGCGGTGCATCGCCGGCGAGGTTTCGCAGGTGAAGTCGGTCGTGCGGCAGGTGTACACGCTGAGGTTACACCCGCACGTGCAGCGCAGCTTCTCCTCCACGCCGACGACGAACGGGTCGTTCTCGTGGCTCGTGACCCGCTCACGGAACTTGCCTGCCGACCACGGTTCGGGCAGTTGGCCGACGGTGGAGTCCTGCGGCGTCGCCGCCGTCCCTTGCGGGCGCAGCAGGGCCGTCACCGACAGGAACGGGAGCCCCGCCAGCACTTCCCGCCGGGTTAGGCGCTCACGCATTCGTAGCACTTCCGACCAGCTCCACGCGATAGCCGGCCATGGCACGTCTGCGCGATGCAGGCGTGGGCCCGGTACCGGGCCACATGACGATGACGCCCCCTGCCACCAGGATCGCGCCACCGAACCACACCCACCACACCAGCGGATTGAGCGTGAAGCGGTACACTGCTTCTTCCGTCCCCGCCACCGAGCCCGCGAACACGATATACACGTCCTCGCGCAGGTCGCTCCGGATGCCTGCCTCGGTCGAGGGCTCGAACGACTGCCGCCGGAACGCGGCGGGGCAGGGAGACATGGACACGGTGCAGGTGAAGTGCTGTCGCTTCTCGCTCTTCATGACGCCCAGCCGCTTGCCATCCCGGCTCAGTTCGACGCTCGCGGCTGTGACCCAGCGATTCAACATGTCGAATTGGGACACGCCGAGGTGCGTGAACGTGTACGTGTGCCCGAACGGGGACTTCATGACCGTGGACTCACCGGGTTTTAGCGACGCTTCCATCTCCGTCTTGAAGGCCATCCCCGCGAACGCCACGAAGTACGTGACGATTCCCAGGTGCACGACGTAGCCGCCGTAGCGCCGGCGGTTCCGCCCCACGAGGCGAACGAACGCGAGCGCGTACTGCTCGCCGTGCAGGCGGTGCCGCGCCCCCACGCCACGAACGAACTCCTGCGCGATCGTCGTGACCACGAACGCCGCCAGAGAAACCGCCACGCCGGCGTAGAAATCGCTGAACCTGAGCGCCGCGAGCAGCACGGCGGTGATCAGGCCCGCCGCGACCGGCGCCGCAAACTGCCGCTTCAAGTTCTCCGGGCTGGCTTTGCGCCACGCGATCAGTGGTCCGATGCCCGTGAGCGCGAGCAGAGCCAGACCGATGGGGATGTTTACCTGATTGAAGAACGGCGGCCCCACTGTGACCTTCGTGCCCCGTACCCATTCCGAGAGAATCGGGAAAAGCGTGCCCCACAGCACGGAGAACGCCATGCCCACCAGGAGCAGGTTATTGAAGAAAAAGCTGGATTCCCGGGACAGCGCGCTTTCGAGCCGGGCCTCGGTCTGGAGCTGTGGCAAGCGCGACCACAGCAGCAACCCGCTCCCGACGATGATGAGAACGAGGAACGCCAGGAAGAAATACCCCACGTTCGACTGCGTGAACGAGTGCACGCTGGAGATGATGCCGCTGCGAGTGATGAACGTCCCGAAAATGGAGAGCACGAAGGAAAGCGTGATCAGCACCACGTTCCACCGCTTCAACATCCCGCGCTTCTCCTGGATCATGACCGAGTGCAGGAACGCGGTCATGGTGAGCCAGGGGAGAAAGCTCGCGTTCTCCACCGGATCCCACGCCCAGTAGCCGCCCCACCCCAGTTCCACGTATGCCCACCACATGCCCAACGTGATGCCGATGGACAGCAGCGTCCACGAAAGCAGGGTCCACCGCCGGATCGCGTGCAGCCAGCCGGTGTCCAGTCGCCGGGAGACCAACGCCGCCACCGCGAACGCGAACGGGATGGTGATGGAGATGTACCCGAGGTAGAGCATGGGCGGGTGCACCACCATGCCCGGATTCTGGAGCTGGGGATTCAGCCCCTGTCCATCGGCTGGTGTGAACGGCAACCGGTCGAACGGATTGGACGCGAAGAGAATGACCGCCACGAAGAACAGGGTGACGCCCGCCGTGACCGCCGCGACGTGCGGCATGAGACCCTCGTACCGTCGCGGCGTGAGCCATTGCGCCGCGGCCCCGAACAGCGACAGGACGAACGCCCAGAACAACAGGCTCCCGGCCTGTCCGCCGTAGAACGCCGAGAGCGTGTACACCGTGGGCAACGTTCGACTGGTGTACGCCGCGACGTACTCCACGTTGAAGTCACGGCGGAGCAGCGCGGTGACGAGCGACGCTGCCGCCACGGTGAGCAAGCCGGCGAGCGCGTAGGCCGTGCGCCGGGCGCTGCGGATGAGATCGGGCCGGCGGCCGGACGCCCCGAGCAGTCCCGTCACTACCCCCCAGCCCGCGATGAGGAGCGCGAGCCAGAGGGCGATCTGTCCAAGGACGGTCATCTAGCTATGCCTGAGGAACGGACTCGTATCGTGACCCGCACTTGGCGAGCAACGTGGTGGCCCGGAACGTCCCGTCTGGCATGAGCCGCCCTTCCACCACCACATCGACGTCGTCGGTGAAGGTGTCCGGCGCGAGCCCGCGATACACCACCGGATAGGTCTGCCGGCCGTCGGTGACCGTGAACGTGATGGTCTGGGATGCGACATCGCGCTGGATACTCCCCGTCACGACGCGCGCTCCCATCTTGACGCCGACGTTGCGGAAGGACGGATCACGTTCGACGTGCGCCGCCAGCTCTGACGGCGTGAGGAAGTACATCCCGGTGTCCTTGATGCCTGTGGCCATGAGGTAGCCGACCGTGCCGACCACCATGATGGCCGCGCCGAGGAACTTGGTTCGAGCGTGCATAAGCTGAATGGACTCTCGGTTGAAGGCTCGCGGGTCAAAGCTAACCTCGCACCGCCCGTTATACTCCGGCCCGGCAATGAAGTTCGCCTCAAGACCGCTTCATTTGTCTATATATCGCCCTGGGCCGTCTCAGGTAAACCCCGCCCGCGCCCAATGAAGGGCCGCACTCACCGCACGGCGCCATCCCTGGTATCCCCCCACCGGTTCCGGCCCCGGCCGGAACACATGGTACTGCCGCCCGGTTGCGAAGTCGTCCGGACTCGCCCAGACGCCGGCGGCCAAGCCGGCCAGTCCCGCCGCGCCCAGGGCCGTGGTCTCGACCACATCCGGACGCGCCACGTTTGTGCCCAGGAGATCCGCCTGGTACTGCATCAGCCAGTCGTTGGCCGCCGCCCCGCCGTCCACCCGCAGGTCCACGAGCTTCACGCCCGACTCCGCCACCATGGCCTCCACCACGTCCCGCGTACTGTAGGCCATGGCCTCGAGCGCGGCGCGAACCAGGTGTGCCCGGGTGGTGCCGCGCGTGAGACCCACAATCGTTCCGCGGGCCTCGGCTTCCCAGTGCGGGGCACCGAGCCCCACGAAGGCAGGGACGAAGTACACACCGGCCGTATCGGGGACGCTCCGCGCAATGGCTTCGGTCTCGTCGGCCCGCGCGATCAGGCCCAGGCCATCGCGCAGCCACTGGATGGCCGCCCCGGCGATGAAAACGGACCCCTCGAGGGCGAGCGTTGGCGCGCCGCTGCGATCGCATGCCGCGGTACGAAGGATGTTGCCCGGCCTCACCTTCCCCGCGCTGCTGCTCCCATCGGACCCGACGAGCATGAGCAGAAAGGCCCCAGTGCCGTACGTGCACTTGGTCTGCCCGGGCTCCCAGCACCCCTGGCCCCAGAGCGCGGCCTGCTGGTCGCCCGCCATGCCGCAGATTGGGACGGAACGACCGAAGTGGTCTTTGAGCGCCACTCCGATTTCAGCTGACGACGGCACGATGGACGGCAGCGCGGCCCTGGGAACGCCGAACAGGTTCAGCAGGTCCGCATCCCACGTTCCCTCGGCGAGGTTGTAGAGCAGCGAGCGCGACGCGTTCGTGTGATCCGTGGCGAAGACCTCACCGCCGGTCAGCCGGAACACGAGCCATGCGTCAATCGTCCCGAACACCACGTCCCCACGAGCCGCGCGCGCGCGAAGGCCCGGAACCTCCCGCAGCAACCACTCGATCTTGGTCGCCGAGAAGTAGGGATCCCACACGAGGCCCGTCCGCGCGGCGATCATCGCATCGCCATGCTCGGCCTTGAGCGCGCGGCAACGATCGGCCGTTCGGCGATCCTGCCACACCAGGGCTCGGTGCAGCGGGCGCCCCGTGGCGCGGTCCCACGCGACGACGGTCTCCCGCTGATTGGTAATGCCAATCGCCGCGGGCGGACCGCCCGCTTGTCGTATGGCGTCGCGCGCGGCCTCGAGAGTATGCCGCCAGATCTCTTCGGCGTCGTGCTCGACCCACCCCGGCTGGGGGTAGTGCTGCGCGATCTCGCGGTAGCCGCGCCCCAGGATTCGGCCATCGTCGGCCACGACCAGTGCCGTGGAGCCGGTCGTTCCCTGATCCAGGGCGAGAACCGAAGTCATCTACCTGTCCAAGACGAAGCGCACGCGAGACACCAGATCGCCCAGTGACCAGGGTTTGGCCAGCAACTCGGCGCCGGGCGGCACGCCCCCGCCAGGGCCGCCAGCATACTCCGCGTACCCGCTGGTGAACAGAAAGCGCGGTGCCTCCGGCTGGCCGCTCACGGCTTGAAACAACTCCGGGCCCGTGCGCCGCGGCATCACGATGTCCGTCACGACGAGCGCAACCCGCCCGGGCTCGCGGCGCAGGATCTGGAGCGCCTCCTCGCCATCCGCAGCGGTGAGTACCTCGTAGCCCTGTCGCGCGAGCGCGCGTCGCCCAGCCTCGCGAATCAAGGGTTCGTCTTCTACGAGGAGGATCGTCTCCCGGCCCCCCGGCGGGCCTTTGACCTCCGGTGCGGGCGGTTGTGCAGCGGGGCGGTCCGACGCAGGAAGGAAGATCGTGACCGTGGTGCCCTGCCCCAATTGACTCTCGACGCTGACGAATCCCCCCTGCTGCTTGACCAGACCGTAGACCATGGCCATGCCGAGCCCGGTTCCCTGTCCCCTGGGCTTGGTTGTGAAAAACGGCTCAAACAAATGCGCCCTGGTCTCCTCATCCATTCCCACTCCTGTGTCCCGCACAGAGAGGAGACCATACTCGCCGGGCTCGCCCCAGCCATGCTCCATCCAGAACGCGTCGTCGATCACGCCATGACGGGTGGCGATGAGGAGGTCGCCGCCCTGGGGCATTGCATCCCGGGCGTTCGTGACGAGGTTGATGAGGATCTGCTCGAGCGCCCCGCGATCCGCCGGGACCCACACCCCGGGTTGGACGCCCATGGTATCGATCCTGATCGTCTCCGGTACCAAGTGCCGGAGCATGGCGCTGACCTCTCGTACCACCTCGGCGAGATCCACCGGAGCGGTCTCGAGCCGCTCCTTGCGGGCAAACGCGAGCAGTTTCTTGACCATGCCGGCACCGCGGCGGGCCGCGGCACGGATATCGTCCAGCTCCGCTCGGAGATCTTGTCGGTCCGCGGGGAGGTCGGCAGCGATCAGCTCGGCATTCCCCAACACGGCCGTTAGGAGATTGTTGAAGTCATGGGCGATGCCGCCGGTGAGCTGGCCGATCGCCTCCATCTTCTGCGCTTGCCGGAGCTGCAGCTCGAGGCGACGTCGTTCCGTGACATCGACGAACAGCGAGATCACGCACGGCTGCCCGCCGACCTCGATGCGATCGGCGGAATACAGGCCCACGATGGTCTCCCCGGACTTCTTGCGGAACTGGTACTCTCGGTTGCGCACGGGCCGCAGAGCTTCCAGGTCGTCCCGCATTGCGTCGCGATCCTGCAGGTCGCGCCACAGCCCGATCTCCACCGCCGACCGCCCGATGATCTCCTCGCGCGACCAGCCAAACGTGGCCACGTATGAGTCATTCACGTCAATGACGATGCCGCTCGGCCAGGCGGAGATTGCCATGGGCGTGGGACTCGCGCCGAACGCCTTCTGGAACCGCGCCTCGGACGCGCGGAGCGAGACCTCAGCCGCGGCCCGCGCCGCGACCATGGCGTTGAAGCGCGCGCCCAGCCGGCGCACCTCCGCCGGGCCGCCGCGCTGATCGATCTGGCGGAAGTCGCCTCGCTCCGCCGCTGCCGTGGCTTCCACCAGCGCGTGAATGGGCCGCGCAATGCGACCCGCGATGGCGAAAGCCAGTCCCAGCACCACGATCGTGAACAGGCCGCCGAACGCCAGCGCCCACCTGAGCGTCGTACGCGCTGGAGCGAGCGCCGCGCTGGTCTCCAGGCCCGCAATCACGCGCCAGCGCGTCTGCGGCACGATGGCGATGCCCCAGAGGCGATCCACGCCATCCACGTCACGACCCGTCGCGTTGCCCCCTTCCTGTCGCGCCAGCGCCGTGTCCACGATGGCAACGCCCTGCACTTCTCGTCCCACCCACAGCTCCGGATCCCGCGTGCGCACGATCAGCTTGCCGGACCGATTGAACACCGCGGTCACCCACGTGGGGGCCATCTGGGCAGCGGCGACGGATGAGTGCAACCGGTTCAGGTCAATGCTGACACCCACGGCGCCGTGGCTCCGGCCATCGGGCGTCCGGATGGCCATTGCGGCGGCCACGGTCCACTGCCGGCTGATGCGCCCCTGAATGGGACCATCGTAGACGGCGGTGTCCGCTGCGAGAGCGTCTCGGAACCAGGCGCGGTCGGCCACGTTCACGGTCCCGGCGCGTACGGCGGCGCCGGAACACGTAATGCGGCCCGTGTGGTCGGCGATCGACACGTTGCTGAACTCGACCCCGAGCGACACGACCTCACCGAGCCGGAGCCGATCACAGTCGCGCACGCCGACGCGCGCGGCCCGGTCCGCCAGGGACGTCGCCATCACCGCCGCATCGCGGAGCGCGGCCGCAACGGCGAAGGCGGACGCTCGGGCTACGTCCAGCGCGGTCGTCTGCGCCCGTCGGGCGTCGGCCGCCACGGACCGGTAGGCCACGTAGCTCAGCAGTCCGACAAACGGGAGGGCGACCGCAAGCGTGAGACCCAGGAGCTGCCGACGGAGCGTCCAGGGACCGCGCCAGCCAGTCCGCGCGGACGGCTCCTCGATGCGCTTCACGAGCGGAGGATCACCATTCATCGCTCGAAATCGCCTCGGCATCGCCGAGCAGGTCCGGCGGCTCCGGTGAGGCCGTTTGCCGCGCATGGGCCCGCAGGTCCTCCACGAACGGCGGCAGCGCGACGCCGCCGTCGGTCACGATCGCGCTGATCAGCTCCGCGGGCGTGACATCGAAGGCCGGGTTGTACACGGGCGTTCCCTCCACCGGCGTGACTTCCGCGGCGGAGCGCTCCTCGATCGGGATCAAGTCGCCCGACGCGAGCGCGAGGTCCACCGTGCTGCGCGGTGCCGCCACGTAGAACGGGATGTTGTGCGCGCGCGCCAGGACGGCGAGCGCGTATGTACCGATCTTGTTCGCGGTGTCGCCGTTGGCGGCAATCCGGTCGGCCCCCGTCACGACGAGATCGACTTCCCCGCGGGCCATGAGCGACGCGGCCGCGGCATCCACGATCAGCCGGGCCGGTATCCCCACACGGGCAAGCTCCCACATGGTCAGTCTCGATCCCTGCCCCAGAGGCCGAGTCTCGCACGCGATCACGTCGATGCCGCGGCCCTGCTCATGGGCGGTGCGAATCATGCCGAACGCCGTGCCGATGCCGCCCGTGGCGAGCATTCCGGTATTGCAGATGGTGAGAACGGAGGCGCCCGACGGAATCAGGTCCTGGCCGAAGCGCGCGATGGCCTCGCACATGGCCGCGTCCTCATCCCAGATGCGCTCAGCCTCGGCTCGCAGCGCATCCACAATCTGCTCACCCGTGCTCCCGCGCCCGAATGCCCGCGCGGCCGCGCGCTGCATGCGCTCGAGTGCCCATGCGAGATTGACCGCCGTGGGGCGCGCGGCGGCGAGGCGCCTGACGGCGTCGGCGACCCACTCCGGCGTGAGGCGCGCACGAGCCTCGCACCGAGCCGCCGCAGCAAGGCCCATGGCCGCCGCGATCCCGATCAACGGAGCGCCCCGGACGCGAAGGGAGCCGATCGCCTCGACCAGGGCGCCAATCGTGTCGACGTCGAGATACCGGACCTCGCGTGGCAGGAGTGTCTGATCCAGCAATCGCACGGCGCCCGACGGGGCCCAGGCAATCGCGTCCGTCCGGACGGGCATGGTATGAACGTATCGCGAGTCGCGGGGAATCGTGAGTACATGCGTGCCGCCCGCTCCGGGCGGATGGCGTCATCCATTGCCCGAAAGGATCCAGCCGGCGTCAAGCCGGCTTAATCGTTTCTTTACCCCCCCGAGGCTAGCGTGGCCGACCATGCGGCCGCTCCCGCAACAGGTTCCGCGCCTGGCGCTCGTGTTCGCCGTGGCGGTGCTCGGGTTGATCGTGGCCCGGCAGATCCTGATCCCCGACACGTTTGGAGATCGCGGTCACTACCGTGCCGCCGCCGTGGATTCCATTATGGCGCGCGAAATCAAGTACGCGGGCCATCAGGAGTGTGCCACGTGCCACTCCGAGATCGCCCGGGAGCGGCTGGGCGGAAACCACCGCGGCGTATCCTGCGAAGTCTGCCACGGCCCGGCCGCGAGCCACGTGGCGGCGCCGCTGGACGTGAAACCACCCGCCCCTCGCAACCGAGACTTCTGCCCTCTCTGTCACGCGTACAATCCGTCGCGCCCCACCGGGTTCCCGCAGATCGATCCCGTGGCCCACAACCCGCGTACGCCGTGCATCACCTGTCACAGCCCCCATGCCCCGGTGCCGCCGGTGGCGCCCGAAGAGTGTGGCGCCTGTCACGGACAGATCGCGCGCCAAAAAGCGTTCTCGCCGCATGTGGGGCTGACCTGCACCACGTGTCATGAGGCGCCGGCCGCTCACAAGACCAACCCTCGCGCGGCGCGCCCGTCAAAGCCACAGACGCGGGAATTCTGCACCACCTGCCACGGTCAGGACGCCCGGAGCGCACCCGAGATCCCCAGGATCGATCCGCGCACGCACGGTGAGCGGTACACGTGCTGGCAGTGCCATTACCCCCATTACCCGGAGACCTGACGCGTGCCTCCGTCCCGAGAGCCGTCGCCACCTGCGGGAGTGAATCCGCAACCCGGACTGGAGGTGGATCGCCGCACGTTTCTGGAGGGAGCGCTGAAAGCGTGCGCCGCCGGCGCTCCGCTCCTGGTAGGCGTGGTCCGGGTGGCGGGGGGCGCCGCTCAGGAATCGCCGGACGCCGGATACGACCCACAGGACCACTACTACGGCATGGGGATCGACACGAGCCGGTGCATCGGCTGCGGCCGGTGCGTCGCGGCGTGCAAGGCCGAGAATGACGTTCCCGCCGAGTCGCACTACTTCAACACCTGGGTCGAGCGGTACGTGGTGCGCACGGACGGCGAGGTCGTGGTGGACAGCCCCAACGGCGGCATTGACGGCTTCCCCCCCGCCGAAAGCGAAAGCGGCATTCTCCGCACGTTTTTCGTCCCGAAACTCTGCAACCACTGCGCGAACCCACCCTGCGTGCAGGTGTGTCCCGTGGGGGCGACGTTCATCACCGAAGACGGCGTCGTGCTGGTAGACGAGGAGTACTGCATTGGCTGCCGCTACTGCATTCAGGCATGCCCGTACGGCGCCCGCTGGCTGCACCCGGAGAAACACGTGGCGGGGAAGTGCACGTTCTGCTACCACCGCCTGGTGAAGGGCCTGGTGCCCGCATGCGTGGAAGTGTGCCCCACGGGTGCTCGGATCTTCGGCGAGGTGGAACATCGCGCCACGCCGCTCGCCCGGTTTATGCGGCAAAACGAAATCCAGGTCCTGAAGCCGCACCTCAACACGAAACCGAAGGTGTACTACGCCAACCTGGACGGGGAGGTTCGGTAACGCCGTGCAAGGGTACATCTACCCCAACGAGTTCGAGCTGCAGTGGAGCCTGCTGATCGTGCTGTATCCGTACGTGACCGGGCTCGTGGCGGGGGCGTTCATTCTGGCCTCGCTCGAACGCGTGTTCAACGTGAAAGAGGTGACACCGACGTACCGGTTGGCCTTACTGACCGCCCTGGCGTTCCTGCTCGTGGCACCACTCCCCCTGCTCGGGCACCTGGGACACCCGGAGCGGTCGTACGAAATCTTCCTCACACCGAATCGCCAGTCGGCCATGGCGATGTTCGGCTTCGTGTACGCGTGGTACCTCACGGTGGTCCTGCTGCTCGAGATCTGGTTCGAGTATCGCCGCGACATGGTGCTCTGGGCCCAGAGCGAACGGGGCGTCATGCGGTGGATTCATCGCGCGCTGAGCCTTGGCGCCACGGATCTCTCGGAGCGCGCGCTCCGATTCGACGAGAGCGCGGGCCGCTGGATCACGATCATCGGCATCCCGTCCGCGTTCCTGTTGCACGGGTACGTGGGGTTCATCTTCGGGTCGGTGAAGGCCAATCCGTGGTGGAGCAGCGTGCTGATGCCCGTCGTGTTCCTCTTCTCCGCCATCGTGTCGGGGATCGCCCTGGTCCTCCTGCTGTACATGATCATCACGTTGCTGCGCTGGAAACCCCTGGACATGGCGTGCCTCGACAAGCTCGCAGCGTTCCTGTTTTACGCCATGATCGTGGACGTGGCGCTCGAAATGCTCGATTTCCTGCACCGGCTATACGAGTCGGAGGAGTCCATCGAGATCCTCTCCCAGATGATCGAGAGCCGGCTGTTCATCAGCCTGATCGTCCTCCAGTTGACGCTCGGGACGATCGTGCCGCTGGTGGTGCTGGGCGTGGTGTCGCCCGCGCTGCGCCCCGGCGGCTTCGTGCGAACGCCGGATGAGCTTCGGCGCCTCCTCTATCTCGGGTCCGCCGCACTCGTGCAGGTTGGGATCTTCAGTATTCGGTGGAACGTCGTGATCGGCGGGCAGCTGTTTTCCAAGAGCCTGCGGGGCCTGACGGTTTACAAGGTGGAATTGTTCGGGCTGGAAGGGCTCGCGATGACGGTGGCGCTGCTGCTGCTGCCGTTCGCCATTCTCTGGGCACTGATCAAGGTGCTACCGCCCTGGCAGGAGGCGGCAGCACCCCATCCCGTGGAGAAGATCGCCTAGTCGAGAGGTTGGAAAACGCGAACCGGCGGCTGTTGCCGAGGGCACCGGTACGCAGCTCCCTCGGCGAGAAGTCCCGTTCGTCGCTACTCCTTGGCGGCCGGCTGATGGCACAGCTTGCAGGTCGTTTCCGCCCGCGCCTTGTGGTCCGCCGGCACGTCCGGGACCGCCTCCATCACGCCCACGTTGTGGCACATTAGGCACTTGTCGCGGCCCGCGGCCGTGTGGGGCATCACGGGTGGCGTCTTGCTCTGCATCGCAGCGTCCGGGGCGTGGCACCAGCCGCACGCCTCCACCGGCCAATCGGCGCCGTGACTGGCCGGCGCATCGGGCACGGCCTCCATCACACCCTTGGCATGGCACATCATGCACTTCTCACGTCCGGCGGCCGCGTGCTTCATGGCAGGCGGCTTCGCGGCAGGGGTTGGCGTCTGAGCCGTAACCGATCCGGCGATCATCGTCGTCGCGGCGGCTACCAGGGCCAGGGATACCAACCAGTGCATCCGTTTCATTGCTCAGCCTCCTCGGAGGATTCCGTTGCCCTGAGGGTGATACAGCGAAGAAGATTCACAGCTTTCCCCAGGCGCCGCCAGGGACGCCTCACCCTCGTCGCGCTCACATGTAAACTCAAGCGTGATGAAGGATTCGTGAAACCTTGATTTCGCCGCTCGCCGCCCACCCCCTATGGCCTGCCCAACCACACAAGCAGCTGACCAACAAACCACACTCCGGGCATACCGGACCGCTGGACTCCCGCCGAATGAGGGACCATCGCCGCGGGGCGGCCACGGCACCGGGGAGGCGTGCGCTTATTCGATTCATCCAGCCCTTCCTCCGGGATCCCGGCCCTGTGCCTCACCGCGTTGGGTTTGCCGCATAGCCGAGGTAGGTGAGCACGATCACGTACACGATGAGCGCGATCCCCAACCAGGTAAACGCCGGACTCGGTTCCCCCCGCGAGGCCCGCCGGTCGAGGAACGGCACCAGCAGCAATACCACGCCGCCAAGCGCAAACGCCAGAATACCCGCGGCCTCCCCTTCGATGAACAGCAGATGGGCCGGCAGGTACTTCAGCGTTTGAAACATGAACATGAAGTACCACTCCGGCTTGATGCCGGCGGGCGCGGGGGCGAACGGATCGGCCTTGGGACCGAGTTCCGTTGGGAAGAACGCCGCAAGGGTAGCCAGCACGGCCAGTGCCGCCAGCCATCCCACCAGATCGCGGAGCAAGAAGTTGGGAAAGAACGGCATCGAGCGCGGCGCGCCGGGGTTCGGGTGCTTCAACGGCACGCTCATGCCGTGCTTTTGCACCAGGAACAGGTGCAGTGCGATGAGCGCCACAGCCACGGCGGGCAGCACGGCGACGTGGATGGCGTAGAACCGTGTCAACGTGGCGCCGGTGACGTCCTCACCGCCGCGAAGCACCCGGAGGAAGAACTCGCCGACGAGCGGAACGACCCCCATGATCTCCGTGCCCACGCGCGTGGCGAAGTACGCCAGCTCGTTCCACGGGAGCAGATAGCCCGTGAACCCGAAGCCAAGAGCAATCCCGAGCAGCACGAATCCAGACACCCAGGTGAGTTCCCGCGGCGGTCGATAGGCCTTGAGCAGCAACACGCTGAGGAAGTGCAGAAACAACGTGAAGATCATTAGGTTGGCCGACCACGCGTGTATGGACCGAACCAGCCAGCCGAACTCCACCTCCGCCATGATGAACTGCACCGATTCGTACGCTTCGTCGGCGGTCGGCCGATAGTAGAACAGCAGCAGCACGCCCGTCGTCACCTGAACGACGAACAGGAAGAGGGTCATGCCGCCGAGGTAGTACCACATGCTGTGCCGGTGTACCGGCACCCGCTTCTTCAGAGCGAGCTGCTTGAGTTCAGCCAGCCCCAGACGGTCGTCGAGCCACTCCCAGATCCCCACTCAGGCTCCCCTGGTGATCACCACCTGCTCCCCCCGGACGTTGACTTGGTACTGCTCCAGGGGCTTGGGCGGCGGGCCTTCCACGTTGATGCCGTTGAGGTCGAAGTGCCCATTGTGGCAGGCACACCAGATCTGGCTCAGATCCGCTCGGTACTGCACGATGCAGCCCAGATGAGTGCAGGTTGCGCTGAAGGCCCGCAGCTCTCCACCGGGCGTGCGGATCAGGAGACCGGCACGGTTGCCGAATTTGAAGATCTGACCTGAGTTCGCCGCGATCTCCTCCGGTTTGAGTGGGAGCGTGACCGAAGCCGCCGCCGATTCACCGGCCGCGGGGGGCACGAGGTATCGCCCAGCCGGGTACAGCACCGATAGAAGCAGCCCACCCACGCTCGTGCTGAGCAGCCACGTGGTGAGCGTGCGAC
The DNA here is from genome assembly GCA_035559715.1 of Gemmatimonadales bacterium. Classification (GTDB taxonomy): domain Bacteria; phylum Gemmatimonadota; class Gemmatimonadetes; order Gemmatimonadales; family GWC2-71-9; genus JACQHC01. The sequence goes on from DATMAW010000021.1 coordinate 31,314, forward strand.
TGAGCAGCCAGTCCATGAACCGGCGGCGAGTTTGATTCGTCGACGGTCCTGTTGCTGTCATCCGAACCTCCCTTTCAACGGTCACGACCCGTGCTCGAGTTGTCGGATCTTGAGCAGCAGGCCGGCAATCAGCGCCACGATGATGGTGACGGAAACCGCGAGCCCTGTTCTCCGGAAATTCAGCTCGGCGAGCGCCCGATGCCCGGCCGCCACGCCCGAGTCGCTCACCGCCAAGCCCTGCTCCACCTCCTTGCGCACCGCGTCCAGTTGGAACGTGTGCACGGCGGTGCGCGCGGCGATGCGCGCGTTGTGCGCACCATCCAGGTCGAACCGCGCCTGGCTCACTTCCATGCCCGCGTGCTCGGCGCGCTCCAGCAGGCGTTGCGCGGAGTCGAAGCGAGCTTCGAGGGAATCCAGGAGCTGCCGCATGGCGACGGCGGTGGTGCCGCCAGCGTCGTTCGCAACATGGCAGTTCTTGCAGATAGCGCTGTCGCCGAGCCCGAGCAGTTCGAGCGTGGCCTCCTGAATGTCGTGATTCCCGTGACACGTGGCGCAGCCCGGCACGCCCATGGCCGTGAACGCCTGCGCGTGGCGGCTCTCGCGGAACCGGTCGGCGATCGTCGCGTGACATTGCCCGCAGACGTTCCCCACCCACGATACGCCGGGCGGCGCCGCTCCATGGTTGCCGTGACAGTCGTTGCAGGTCGGCGCCGAGAGGTCGCCGGCCTCCGACAGGAGCCGCCAGTGGACGCTCCGCTGATACCGGTCACGCTGATCCGTGGGAATGCCGTAGGGCCGCATTCGGTTGCTATCGGCGTGGCACGCTCCACAGGTGGCCGCGACGTTGAGCGGATGAACGCTCGAACGCGGGTCTGACGGCGGCCGTACCTGATGGGCCGGATGACAACTCGAGCACGTGGCGACGAGCGTGTCGCGCATCCTCGTCAGCCGCTGCCCATGCACCGAGGACAGATACTCGGTCACTTGATCCACGCGCAGCGCCGGGTTGTACCGGCGCATGAACTCGGCGCTCGAGTGACAGCGACCGCACACGTTGAGCAACGTCTGCCCGCGCGGGCGGCCGATGAAGCCGCGCGCTGGGTCCATGCTCTCGAACCCTTCCGCGGAGGCGTCGCCACCGTGGCACGCCACGCACCCGAAGCCGCGCTCGGCGTGGATGTCCGTGGCGAATAGCTTCACCGGACTCGCGAGGCGGTCATCCGGGAACGCACCGTGGCAGGCCACGCAGGACCCACCGGGCGTGGTCTGACCCCCGGCGGAGGCGGGCAGCGCCATGGCAGCGAGAAGCGCGATCCGTGCCGCCGTGGCCCGCAGTGGCGTTCTCATCGCGCGCGGCTCTCGGACTGCAGGTAGGCCGTCACGTCGGCAACGTCCCCAGCGTTCAACGACGGCCAGCCGCCGGAGCCGGGGCGCGCGGTCAGGTGGTTCCACAGGGACGCCACTACCGCCGCCGGAGAGTCGAGGCCGCGCACCGTTTCGAGTCTTGGGGCGGCGCCCTGCGGCTCGGCATGGCACCCGGCGCAGCGCTCGCGGACGACCTGAGCCCCGCGCGCGGCATCGCCGGCATCGGCGAAGTACTGCCCGGCGTACAGGTACGAGACGAGATCCGCCATCTCACCGGCCTCGAGCTTGGGGATCGCCACGCCGCGCGCCCGCATCTCTTCGACCATGGCAGGCCCCTTGTTCCACATGGCGGCGGCGAAGTCGAGTACACTCGCGTAGCGCCGCTGGGCTCTGAGATCCGGGCCGACGCGCCCGGCAGCCGCACCTCCATGGCACCGAACACATTGTTTCTGCTCGAACAGCGCACGGCCACGTTCCACCTCACCCGGCACCACGAACAGCGACACCGACGGCATCTCCGACTCCACGCCCTTTACGTATGCCAGCAGATCGCGCAGCTCGGTCCCGGTGAACGTGGGCCGGCGCACGCCCTGCGCTCGCATGGCTCTGGCCATCTCGGGCGCGTGGTTCCACATGCCGGTGGCGATCATGATCGGGGTTCGCGATGCCGCGAGCACGCCGAGGTCCGGCCCGATCACGCCGCCGCGGCCGCGGACCTGGTGGCAGCGCACACACTGGCGGTCCTGAAACAGCCTGGCGCCATGCCGCGCGTCACCCGGCTCGTCGAAGTAGTCGAGCCAGTACAGGAAGGCCATGAGGTCTCCGGCCTCCCACGGCGCGAGCCTGGGCTGTGTCACGCCGCGCCGGCCCATTTCGCGCCGCATCTGGGGAATGTGATTCCACAGCGCGGCGGCGAGGTGGTAGAAGGACCGTCTTCCGCGAAGGCGAGCGAGGTCGGGGCCGACCTTGCCACCGAGCCCGTTCACGGCATGGCAGCCGTTGCATCCCTTGTCGAGGAAGACCCGGGCGCCGGCCTCCACCGTTTGCGCCGGCGTTCTCCCAGCCTGAGCCGCGACCAGCGGCCCCGGCAACGCCACGCCGGCAAGCGCACACCAGGTGAACGCAGCGAAACAGCTGCTGCGTGGCTTCACAATGGCCCTCCTCGACACGCGCCGGAATACGCGGGTGGCGTGCGCCACTCGTGGGAGTCGTCCGGCGCTCGCGACGCCCCTTGATTACGTCATGCGCCAACTTCAGGGAACAGCCGCGCCATGACACACCGCACACATGTCTGGATTCCTTTCCTTCATTCGCGCGGCCTTGAAGTCCGGTCCATGCGGGCTGAAGCGCTGCGCGCCTGCTGCCGAGTGACACGCGAGGCAATCGGTCTCGGTATGACAGGACACGCAACTCTCCAGGCTCTGCCGGGCGGCCAGGCCATGCCCGGCCAGGAAGAACCGCTTCGCGTCGTGATAGCCCCTCCCCAGTGGGCCGTCAATGGCAAGCCCCGCGTTCTTGTGGCAGCTCGCGCAAAACGCCGTGGCGCTGTGGCAGTCGCTGCACGACGTGGCACGAGTGTACGCCTCCGATGCGTGCCGGGACAGGAAATCCGCGGCGTGATACCCCGGGGAGCCGGCGGCGGCCTCCGGCCGATGGCAATCGAGGCAGTCCGAGCGGACGTGGCAGTTCGCGCAGGTCTGCGGCGTAGCCGTGGCCGCCGCGGCGTGGCGCGTCCGGTAGTTGCCGCCGTCGTGAGTGGCCGGAGCGCGTCGCCGCACCGGCACGCCGACGGCCTGCCCGGAGCTGGCGGCGAAGAATCCAGCCGCCACCTGAGGCGTCCCGAGATGGCACGTCCAGCAGTTCTCCTGGGTGTGGCACACCTTGCACTCCCCGGCGTCCTGCCGAACCAGCGTGCCATGCCGTTCCAGGAAGTCCCTGGCCTGGTGCGACGGCGGCGCCTGTGCCACCCCCGATCGCGTGACGGTGGCCGCCAGCGCCAGCAGGGTCACGATCGACAGACGTCTCATTGGGGCCTCCGAACATCGGGAATGCGCAGGATAGCCGGATGGAGCGATTGTCCCTTCGTCCCGGAGCCAATCGCCACCGTTGCGCCCAAGTAGATCCGCAGCTGATCCCAGGGCACCTGCGCGGCGTCATCTCGCTCGCGGGTTTCATCGTACCGCCGCACTTCGGCGTAGAAGCGCGTGTCGCCCGCCGCCACTCGGTAGTCGGCGCGCACGCCGTACGTCCACACCTTGGAATCATCGAACCGGTATTCGAGCGGCCGGCGGACCCGGGCCACCTGTGCCGTGAGGCTCATCGGGTCTCGCGGCGCCCAGGTCACGGTCCCTTCGTAGCCCAGCGACGCGGCGCCGGGGCCGTGTTCCTGGTGCGCGGCGGCGTCGAACACCCAGCGGTCCACGCGGAGATATCGAGCGCCAAGCACCCAGCGCCAACCATCGTTCTCTTCGGACACGAGCGGCGTCGTTGCCCCGGCCTCATCGTACTCGTATACCTCGCCGCGCGCTCGCACTTCGACGCCGGACAGCGGCGCGTAGGATGCGGAACCGAACGCGGCGCTGTACCCGATCGGCGTGAACGCGGCCCAGATGCTCCACAGGTCGAAGTACGGCCGATAGCGACGCCCGCCCACCGCCACCGAGCCGCGCCCACCCGCGGGCGCGTAGCTGACGGTGGCGTCCGCGCTTCCCCACAGACCGGCGGCGATGTCATAGTCCGCGCCTCCGGACACGACCACGCCGCGCGACAGATCCACCTGTCCGTCGAACGCCGCGCGTTCCAACGTCGTGCCGTTGGTCGTCGGATCGCCTTCGCGCTGGTAGCCGCCGCGCACGTCGAATCGCCACAGCGACAGGCCCAGCTGGCCGCCGTACACCGTCTGGCGCTCCGTCGGCTGGTAGTCGCCGAGCGGGTTGAGCTCCGCGACGCTTACCGGGAGGTCCACCCCGCGCGCCAGGCCCCATCCGCCGTAGCCGGATACGCGGAGCGTTCTCCCGAGCGGCCGGATCTCGAGTCGTCCACCATCGAATCCCCGGAAGCCGAAGCGCGTGGTGACATGCGTTCGTCCCGCCTCCACGGTCACGAACCGGTTGGCGTACTCCGCATAGGCCTCGAGCAGTTGGAGGGCGGGCTTCACCCCCGGCCAGATGCTCCGATTGGTGAAATCCCCCAGTCCCCGTGCCTTCGCGTGGAGCCGGAGCCCCGGAACACCCAGTCCCCAAACGGTCAGGTCCGCCGTTCCCATGGCGGGCGTGGAGGATCGCTCGGGCCCCGGCCGGAAGAACGTGCAATACGCGGCGCCCGGAGCGCAGCGAACCGCAAAGCCGCCAGCCACCGTGCCGCCTGTTGGGCCCACGGACGTGGCTCCCACCGGGGCGCTATCGAGCTGCCAGCCGCGGTACGTGGCCGACTGGAACCGCGTATCGAGCCGCAGGCGGTAGCCCTGGGCGGCGAGCGGTGCGGCCGCGAACAACGTCGCCGCCGTGATGGTGAATGCGATGGTGCGCATGGATCTGGCCCCTCCCCCTCTACCGGTAGCCGATGAGCATCGAGAACACGATCAGACCGATCAGTGTGAGCCCGATACCCAATGCCGTGAACGCGAAGATGCGGATCCCTTTCTCGAACTTCGCGGGATACGGCTCCACGAGCCGCGCCGCCAGCTTCCCCTCGCGGAGCAATTCCTCGTACTCTCGCGGTTTGTCACGCTCGAGCTCCTCGAGCGTGACGCGCCCGGTGAAAATGACGGGATCCATGGGAAACTTGTCCGGTCGGAAGTGCGTGTTGAAGAAGTGCACGGTGAAGATGAACGCCACGGCCAGCAACGCCTCGTCGCTGTGCAGGATGGTCGCAACGTTCACCGTCCACCCCGGTAACACGAGCGTGAAGTACTCGGGGAACCAAAGCAACAGGCCCGTGGACCCGATGATCAACATGCCCCAGAACACGGCGAAATAGTCGAACTTCTCCCAGTAGGTGTAGCGGCCGTACCGGGGTCTCGGACCGCGTCCGAAGAACCACCTGACGGATGCCGCCAACTCGCGCGCGTCGTTCCAGTTGAAGATCAGGGAGTTGCTCGAGAAGATGAACCGCCGCCAGGTGAGGCCGGACGCGCGCTTCCGGCGCCGCACGTCCCACAGGTGCGTGAGGAACACGCCGATCAACGTCACCGCTCCCACGCGGTGCAGAAACCCGGTGGTCGAGAAGCCGCCCACCACGCCGGCAAACCGCTGGGCCCATCCCATATACGAGAATTTGAGCACCATGCCCGTAAGTGCCAGGGCGAAGAAACTGAGCAGCATCACGAGGTGCAGGGCGCGCTCGAACCGATTGAACCGCTCGACCTGGCGTTTCGGCGCGACGACCGCGCGAGGGCGCCTGAGCTCCGGCGACTTCGCCAGTCGCCACAACCACGCGCTCGTGTGCCCCGTGGC
>DATMAW010000022.1:0-7114 GCA_035559715.1 Gemmatimonadales bacterium
CCGCGCGTGATGAGCGCGGCCTTGCTGTTGTCCCCATACCCGAGCCCGTCCCCGATCCCCGCCGCGATGGCAATGACGTTTTTCGCGGCGCTGCATAGCTCGACCCCGAGGACATCGGAGTTGGTGTACACCCGGAACATGGTGGTGGCGAGCAGCGCCTGGAGCCGGCTCGCCGTCTCCCCGTCCGCACAGGCGACCACGGCCGCGGTCGGCAGCGCGCGCGCCACCTCCTCGGCGTGGTTCGGGCCGGCCAGAGCTGCGATCCGCCCGGCGAAGCTCGGGCCGAGCTCCTCTGCGAGGACCTGCGAGGGCGTTCGCCAGGATTCCGGCTCGAGCCCCTTCGTTCCGTGGAGGACCAATACCTCGGGCCGCAGCAGGGGCCGCAGCTTGCGCGCCATCTCGCGCATGTAGCTCGCGATCACCGCCACGATGACGGCATGCGCCCCCTCAACGGCGTGCTGGAGGTCCGCGGTCACCTCAACCCGGTCGGGAATGCAGACGCCTGGCAGGTACAGACAGTTCTCGCGCTCGGCCGAGATCCGCTGCGCCATCTCCGGGCGACGCGCCCACAGGCGGACCGTATGCCCCTGGGTGGCGAGTTTGATCGCAAGCGCAGTCCCCCATCCGCCGGCGTTCAGAACGGCAACCCGAGCCACGCCCGCCTCCATTGACAGCCCCTCCATTCAGCTGGCCAGCGCCCGCCACCGTGGACTCATTCGGACCGCTTTCGGGTGTTTTGGCCATGATTCATGGTAAACCACGCATGTCGAAGTGAGCCGCCGGAACACCTCAGGGATGGAGCATGCCCAGTTTGGAATATGTGGCCGTGATCCTCGGGGCCTACGTGCTCGGCAGCGTGCCAACGGGGGCCATTGTCGCTCGCGTGTACCGCAACGTTGACCTCACCAAGCTCGGGAGCGAGCGCACCGGTGCGACGAACACCGCGCGGGCACTCGGCCCGGGCGCCGGGCTGATCGTCCTCGTGGGCGATTTCGCGAAGGGCGCCCTCGCCGTCTGGTTCGCCCGGGAGGCCATTGGAACGGATGTCGCCGCGGGCATCGCCGGCTTCTTCGCCGTCGTCGGGCACACCAGGTCGCTCTTTCTCGCAGGCCGTGGTGGCCGCGGTGTGGGGACCGGCCTCGGGGGACTCGCCATCGCCTCCACCGGGATCTTCATCATCGCGGCGCTCACCGGCTGCATCGTCTCAGCGGTGAGCCGGTACATCTCGCTCGGTTCGATTACGGGGTCGGCCGCGGCGACCCTCGCCGCGGTGGTGGCGTTCGCCGCCGGCATGGTGTCGGCGCCGCTGGCGGTCTACATCGTGGCGACGGCGCTCTTCATCATTGCTGCCCACGCGGACAACATCGCACGGCTCCGCGCCGGCACGGAGCGGCGGGTCGGCGCCCGCGTGCCAAGCGCTCGAGGTCCATCGCAGCGCCCAGGCCAGCCCTGACACAGCATGGGTCCCGAGGCGGCCACCGCCCCGGCCGTGCGGACCGCTCAGGCGCGCGGGAGCTGCTCCATCAGGTCGGCCATGCGGATGGCGTCCGCTGCGGCGTCGAACCCCTTGTTGCCGGCCTTCGTTCCGGCCCGCTCGATCGCCTGCTCGATAGTATCGGTCGTGAGGACTCCGAAGAGCACGGGGACGCCCGTCTCGCGCGAGGCGGCGGCGATCCCGGCCGCGGCCTGCGCCGCGACGTGCTCGAAGTGCGCCGTTTCCCCCCGGATCACCGCCCCGAGGCACACCACTGCCGCATACCGGCCGCTGTGCGCCAACGTCTTCGCCACGAGCGGCAGCTCGAAGGCCCCCGGCACATAGGCGATGTCGATCGCCTCTTCGGGCACCCCGTGCTGCCAAAACGCGGATTGCGCGCCCATGAGGAGTCGAGAGGTGATCAGCTCATTGAACTGGGCCACCACAATGGCGAAGCGCTTCCCCTCAGCGCGCAGACGACCCCGATACTCCGGCATAGCCCCCCCAACGAGCTCCGGCCGAATATGCGGAGCTCCGTGCGACGGTGGTTGGCAGACAGGCTGCCCGTAGTCCTGCTCAGTCGAGTCCGAGCAAGTGGCCCAGCTTGTGCTGCTTTACCCGAAGGTACTGGCGGTTGTTCTCGTTGGGCTCGATGATCAGAGGCACCCGCTCCACCGCCTCGAGACCAAACGCCTCGATCCCAACCCGCTTCGCGGGGTTGTTAGTCAGCAGGCGCATCTTCCGGACCCCGAGGTCCACAAGGATCTGCGCCCCAAGTCCGTAATCCCGTGGGTCCGGCGGGAAGCCGAGGTGCTCATTCGCCTCCACCGTGTCCATCCCCGCGTCCTGGAGCTGGTAGGCGCGGATCTTGTTGACGAGCCCGATCCCTCGGCCCTCCTGGCGCATGTAGAGCACGACGCCCCGGCCCTCCTCGCTGATCATCTTCATCGCCTGATGGAGCTGAACGCCGCAATCGCAGCGCATGGAGCCGAAGACGTCCCCGGTCAGACATTCCGAGTGGGCTCGGACCAGCGGTGGTGGCTCGCCGCTGATGTCGCCCTGGACCAGCGCCACATGGTGCTTATCGTCGACGACGGACTCATAGACATGGAGCGCCCACTCGCCGTATGGAGTCGGGATCCGCGTCTGGGCGATCTTGCGGATGAGGCGCTCGGTGCGCTGGCGATATTCCACCAGAGAAGCCACAGAGATGATCTTGATGCCGTGCTCCTGGGAGAACTTCTCTAGCTCTGGCAGGCGCGCCATCGTGCCGTCGTCGTTCATGATCTCGCAGATCACGGCGGCAGGATAGAGACCCGCCAGTTTCGCCAGGTCTACCGAGGCCTCGGTCTGACCAGTCCGGCGCAGGACGCCGCCCTCCGCGTACCGCAGCGGGAAGACATGGCCCGGTCGGGAGAGGTCGGATGGGCGGGTGTTCGGATCGATGAGCGCGCGCACGGTTGCCGCGCGATCCGCCGCGGAGATTCCCGTGCTCACGCCTTTCCGGGCGTCCACCGCTACGGTAAACGCCGTCCCGTAGCTGGACGTGTTGGACTCCACCATCATCGGGATCTCGAGCTCTTCCAGCCGCTGGCCGATGATCGGCACGCAGATCAGCCCTCGACCATACTTGGCCATGAAATTGATCGCTTCAGGCGTGACGTGCTCCGCCGCGATGGCGAGGTCACCCTCGTTCTCGCGGTCTTCGTCGTCCACGATGATGACGAAGTGGCCTCGTTTGAACTCTTCGATCGCCTCGGGAATGCTGGCGAATGGCACGTCCACCCTCCTCGGGCGCAGGTCAGCCGTCCGCTGGGGCCAGCGCCGCCGCGTCATCGCGTCGGGCCGTCACGTCCCCAGCCCGTCTGCTCCCCAGAACGCTCTCCACGTATTTCGCAATGATGTCGACTTCGATATTGACCGCGTCACCGACGCGCTTGTCCACGAGGGCCACGTGCTCCTGCGTATAGGCCACCAGGGCCACGGAGAACCGGTTCCGTGAACGGGCAGCGACCGTCAAGCTCACGCCATCTACGGCCACGAACCCCTTCTCGACGATGTAGGGCGCCAGTGCGTCCGGCACTTCGTAGGTGACCAAGAGCGAGTCCCCCTCGGGACGGACGTCAACCACGTGCGCGACGCCGTCCACATGCCCCTGGACGATGTGGCCGCCCAGCCGGCCCCCCACCGCCAGCGCCCGTTCGAGGTTCACCCGTGTCCCCGGCTGCACACTGCCGAGCGTCGTCCGCCGCAGGGTCTCTGGCGCGAGGCCAACCTCGAATCCCTCGTCGTCGAGTGCGGTGATCGTCAGGCATGCGCCATCCACGCTCACGCTATCGCCGAGCTGCAGCCCATCCCGCGCGCGCAACGCGCGGACCGAGAGGCGCACGTGGTCACCCGCGCGTTCCAGCGCTCGGACCACGCCGACTTCTTCGATGATGCCAGTGAACATCAGGCCCCTCCCGCTCCGACAGGCCCGCCAGCGCTCGGCTCGCAGCGGCGAACGTACGCAGAGAGCATCACGTCTCGTCCGCACACCTCCCAGCGTGGATCGACCAGCTCCATCGCCTGGTCCATACGGGCCAGCCCCTCACCGCCCACCGGCGTGGGCGCCGTGCGCCCACCGACGATCTTGGGTGCCACGAAGGCGAGCACCGCGTCGACGACGCGGCGCTGGAGCAGGCTCCAGGCGAGCGTGCCGCCGCACTCGGCGAGCACGGACGTCACGCCTCGCTTGCCCAACGCCTGCAGCGCCGCCACAACGTCCACGCCGCCATCTCCTTCGGGCAGCACCAGCGTCTCGACGCCGTAGGACTCGAGCTCCCGGAGACGCGCCACCGACGCCCGCTCCGTCGTGCAGACGAGCGTGGTCCCGGGGAGCCCGCCGGAGACCAGCCGCGCCGTGACCGGCAGACGCCCAGTCGTGTCCAGCACGACTCGCAGCGGCTGATGCGCCGGCTCAAGCGCCGCGTCTCCCCACTCGCCGGGCCGTGCAGTGAGTTGCGGGTCGTCCGCCAGCACCGTCCCGATCCCAACCATGACCGCATCCACGCTCGCCCGCAGGCGCGCCACGTACCGGCGAGCTTCGCTCCCGGTGATCCAGAAGGAGGCGCCGGTTCGGGTCGCGATCTTGCCATCCACGGTCATAGCGAACTTCAGCGTGACGAACGGTCGGCCGGTGCGCACCCAGGTGAAATAGCCCTCATTGAGCTTGCGGGCCTCCGCCTCGTGCGCTCCGACGAGCACGGGCACGCCGGCCGCGCGGAGGATCTCTGCCCCTTTCCCGTTCACCCATGGGCTCGGGTCGAGCGTGGCGGCGTGCACTTCCGCCACGCCGGCGGCGAGGATCGCGTCGGTGCAGGGCGGGGTCCGTCCAAAGTGGGAGCACGGCTCGAGCGTCACATAGAGCGCAGCGCCTCTCGCTCGATCACCGGCCGCGCGAAGCGCAACCACCTCTGCGTGCGCCTGGCCGACGGGTTGGGTCCAGCCCTCCCCGACGATCTCCCCATCCCGCACCACCACGGCGCCGACCGCCGGGTTCGGGCTGCACCATCCTTGGGCCCGACGCGCCAGCTCCAGGGCACGCTCCATATAGTCCATACACCTGCCCTCTGGCCCTCAGCCAGTACCGGTCCACCCAGCGGGGAGCGCCCCGCGTGCCTCCGAGCCGTCGCATGGAGGCGCCGGTTCAACAAAAATGCGACTCGAAGACACTGCGTCCTCGAGTCGCACACTACGACGCCGTGCCTTCTCCCATCCGGACTCTACCGTCGGCTCTGGACTCGCACCAGATCTGCCCCCCACGCTGTGAGAGGCTCGCGGGCTCTCGGAGGACGAGCGCCGAGCCGGCCTCCGATTACCGCCGGTCAGGAATTGCCCGCCGCACGCGGGCTCACCTTGCCCCGAAGGCGCTTGCCTATCTCATTGTCCGCTGGATTTTATACCGAAATCGCGCGAGCCGCCTGCGGGGTGCCCGCAGGCGGCTCGGACCGCCATCGCCAAACCGCAGCCAGGGATGTGGACGAGCGCGTCATCCTCAACGCTGGTCGATGGGGACCACTTTCCGGTCGCGCGGGCCCACGTATTCCGAGCGCGGCCGGATGAGGCGGTTGTTCGCCAGCTGCTCGAGCACATGGGCGGACCAGCCGGAGATCCGGCTCGCGGCGAAGATCGGCGTGTACAGGTCGATGGGGATGCCCATCACGTAGTACGTGGAGGCCGAGTAGAAATCGACGTTCGCGTACAGCCCCTTCTCCTGGTGGACAACCTGCTGGACACGCTCGGAGATCCGGTACCACTGTGGCTGCCCCGTTCGCTCGCCCAGCTCGCGCGACATCTCTTTCAGCACGACTGCGCGGGGATCGTCCGTCTTGTACACACGGTGGCCGAAGCCCATAATCCGCGCCCTTCGGGCGAGCGCATCGCGGATCCACGCCTCAGCCCGCTCCTCGGAGCCGATCTCGATGAGCATCCGCATGACCTGCTCATTCGCCCCTCCGTGGAGCGGCCCGGACAGCGTGCCGATCGCCGAGACGATCGCATCATACATGTCGGAGAGGGTCGAGATCGTCACGCGAGCGGCAAAGGTGGAGGCGTTGAGCTCGTGGTCGGCATGGAGGATAAGCGCGACATCCATGGTTTTCGCCATGTAGTCGTCCGGCTTCTCCCCGCGCATCATGTAGAGCAGATTCGCCGCATGGTTCAATGATGGATCCGGAGGCACGATCTCCTGCTTCTCGCGGATGCGATGGAAGACCGCAATGATGGTGGCGATCTGCGCCGTCAGCCGCATCGCCTTGCGGCGGGAGGCCTCCAGCGAGTTATCGCGGCCGTCCGGGTCGTAGATTCCCAGGAGCGACACCGCGGTCCGGAGCACATCCATGGGAGGGGACGTTGGCGGAATCGTCTTCAGCAGGTCGACGACCGGCGCCGGCAGGGCGCGATTGGACTTGAGCTGGCGGTCGAGCTCGTCGAGCTGGGCGCGGGTCGGAAGATCTTCATGCCAGAGGAGGTAGACCACCTCCTCGAAGGTCGTGTGCGCGACGAGATCGTGGATGTCATACCCACGATAGATCAGTTGCCCGGTCCTGCCGTTGACATCACAGATCGACGATGGGGCAACGACCACATCTTCGAGTCCCAGATTCACCGCGGACATCTTTCCTTCTTCCTCCGTCAGCACAAGCCCGCTACAGCGGTCAGCATCGCCGGCCCCGAGTCACCGGGCCGCGCGGCACATGCTACGGGCTCAGGAGCACCCCGCCTTCGATCCGCCGCAGCCGAGCGGGTAGTATACAGTCGCCCACCGGCCGATGCAGTGATTGCCACGAGTACGGCTCCGTTTCCGCTACCGTTGAGGCGAGGACACGCCCGCGAGCACGCAGGGCGCGTCCCCACCCGGCGCCGCGACCGGGGAGCGTGCTCGCTCCGGCGCTCACACAGGTGCGGTCGCCGCACGGCGAATCCGGATACATCGTACCCTACGCTCGGCCCAGCTTGACGTCTTGAGGACAGCGATCCATGAAGCACCTCCCAGACGACCTGCGCCGTTACGAGCGCCTCGATGGGTGGGAGAAGGTGACCGGGGCCGCGCGGTATGCCGCGGACATCACCCGCCCGGGCATGCTCACCGGCCGCATC
>DATMAW010000023.1:0-7874 GCA_035559715.1 Gemmatimonadales bacterium
AGTTCCAGGCCGTAGGCGCGGGCCGCCCAGGCCGGCCCCTCGGTATCCAGCGGCCCCGCCGTCCCGCGCCTCGCCCCGGCCGCGTCCACCAAAGCCCATCCCGCTCCTTCGGGCACGACGGCACCCGGTGGCCCGCACAACGCGGCAAGCTCTTCGAACATCGCTTTCACGTCCCAAAGATCCCACTCTACCGCGCGACCGCCGGCGGACCAGTGCTCGGGCCAGCGTGCGCCCGATACGACGGCTGCCACTGAGAGTCGCTCCGCGGGACCAGCACCACCTGAACCCCTGCGGAAGGTTGCACCGATCTCGAACAGGCGGATGTCACGTTCCCGCACCGCCCAGTTGTGTGCCAGCCCACGCTCGAGCCCGGCCAGCAAACGAGACCGCAGCGCGGCCTGTTCGCCAGACAGAGGATTGGCGAGCCGAACCACAACATCAGGATCATCGGCCACCGGCACGAGTGACAACGTCCGGGCTTCGTGCAGGCCCCACGCCGTGAGCGCTCGCCGGACCCTCGCCTTGAGTGCCTCGACGGGATCCGCCGGCACCGTTCCCGGGCGATACGGGCGCGACTCGACCGGGAAACTGTCATAGCCTCTGAGCCGGGCGACCTCCTCGATGAGATCCACCTCTCCCGTGACGTCGGGCCGCCAGCCCGGCACCTGCACGTGCAGGCGGTCGTCCTTCGGCGCGGGTACGAATCCCACGCTCGTGAGGTGTCGCTCGATCTCATCGCGGGACAGCGGGACGCCAAGCAGGCGCGCCACACGGTCGGGCCGCAGCGGGACCACGCGGGGACGCTCGGGTCGTGGCCACACGTCCACCGGTGGCTCCGGCTCCTCGCCTCCGGCAACGGTGCGGATGAGCTGCACCGCGCGGCGCAGCGCTTCGGCCATTCCCTGCAGATCCATGCCCCGTTCGAAGCGATACGACGCCTCGGTGGTCATCTGGAGCGCGGTGCGGGTGGCGCGAATGCGCTTGGGATCGAAGTGCGCGCACTCCAAGAGCACGTCGGTGGTATCCGGTCCGACCTCTGATGCGGCGCCACCCATGACGCCCGCGACGGCCTGCGCGCCCTCGGCATCACAGATCGCCGTCATGTCGGACGTCAGCGTCCGCGTCACGCCGTCGAGCGTCCGGATCACCTCGCCCGGCCGCCCGCGCCGAATGATGACGGCGGCCCCCCGAAGCTTCCGCAGGTCGAACGCGTGGAGCGGCTGATTCAGTTCGAATAGCACGTAGTTGGTGGCGTCCACCACGTTGTTGATGGGCCGGGCTCCCACGGATCGCAGGCGGGCCTCGAGCCAGGGCGGTGAGGGCGCCACTCGCACACCCCGGATATACGCCGCCATATATCGCGGGCACCCGTCCACGTCCTCGATGGTCACGGTCACACCGCCCACCGTCCCGCGCCGCTCCACGCGCCTCGGCGTCTGACCGTCAGGCGCGGCGCCGGGGAACTCCTCCAGTCGCAGCGTCGCACCCGTGGCAGCGGCCAGCTCTCGGGCGACGCCGCGGTGACACAACAGGTCCGGCCGGTTGGCGGTGACGTCGAGCGTGAGTCGCGTGTCCGCCACCGGCATCACATGGAGGAATGGCGTCCCGGGCGGGGCGTCCGTCACCAGCTCCAGGATTCCCTCGTGATCCGTGCCGAGCCCAAGCTCTCGCGCGGAACACAGCATGCCGTTCGAGGTCACGCCGCGGATCTTGCGGGCCGAGAGCTTGAGCCCTCCGGGGAGCGTGGCTCCCACCGGCGCATAGGCGTAGCGCCGCCCCGGCCGAACATTCGTGGCGCCGCACACCACGTCGTGCACGGCGCGCCCATCGTTCACCCGACACAGCGTCAGGCGATCGGCGTTGGGATGGCGGTCCACCTGCTCCACCAGCGCCACCAGAACGTCGCCGAGATCCTGATGCAGCGGCTCCACGGACTCCACGGCCGCGCACCGCATGGTGAGCTGATGCGCCACCTCGGCCGCGTCGAGCGGCCGGCCAAGCATGCCGGAGAGCCAGTTCAACGAGAGATTCATTGCCCTCGCCTGCGATCGCCTGCCATCGCCCGCGTGCTCATGGAACGAATTGGTTGAGGAATCGCATGTCCGGCTCCACCAGGAGTCTGATGTCCGGCAGTCCGTGCCGCAGCATGGCGACCCGTTCCGGCCCCATGCCGAACGCGTACCCGGTGTACCGCTCGGCATCCAGGCCGCAGCGCTCGAACACCGCCGGGTGCACCATGCCGGCCCCCATAATCTCCAGATAGCCGGTGCGCTTGCACGTGGCGCAGCCGGACCCCCGGCACACCTGGCACTGAACGTCCACCTCCGCGCCCGGCTCCACGAACGGGAAGAAGGACGGCCGGAATCGAACGGTCGTCCCGCGCGCGAAGAAGCGCCGCACGAAGTAGTCAATGGCCGCCTTGAAATCCACGAAGCTCACACCCTCGTCCACCACCAGGCCTTCGATCTGCTCGAACGCCGGGAGGTGCGACGCATCCACCGCATCACGCCGATAGCACAGCCCCGGCACGACGATGCGGATCGGCGGCGGGAAGCGCTCCATGGTGCGCGCCTGCATCGGCGAGGTATGGGTGCGCAGCAGCAGACCGCCCTCGAGGTAGAACGTGTCGTGGGCATCGGCCGCGGGGTGATCCAGCGCGATATTGAGCTTGGTGAAGTTGTAGGCCTCGGTCTCGATCTCCGGACCCACGACGCGCGTGAATCCCAGCTCGCCGAAGATCTCGCAGATTTCGTCCACGACGGCCGTGACCGGATGGATGGCGCCGCGCCAGCGGGGGCGCCCCGGCATGGTGAGATCAACGCTCGGCCCGCTGCTCGCCGCGCGCTTCAGCTCGGCCTCGCGCTGCGCGAAGGCGGTCTCGAGTTCGGCCCTCAGCCGATTGGCGCGCGCGCCGACTTCGCGACGCTCCTCCGCGGGGAGCGCCGGAAGCTGCTTCAAGATGGCGGTGAGGCGCCCCGCCTTGCGACCGAGGAGTTCGGTGTGCAGCGCGGAGAGTGCGGCGGCGTCGAGCGTCGCAATGCGCGGCAGGGTGGCCGCGATGGTATCGAGTGCGTCACGGAGCGAACCCGTGCTCATCGTGGTCGCTCCGACTCACGCGCTCCGCCGGGCGACCTCCGCCAGCTCCCCAAACGCGGCCGGATCACGCACGGCAAGATCGGCCAGCATCTTCCGATCAATCTCCACGCCTGCGCGCCGCAATCCGGCCATGAAGCGGTTGTACGAAAGATCGTGGAGGCGGGCCGCGGCGTTGATCCGCACGATCCACAGCCGGCGGAATTCCCGCTTCTTCTGGCGCCGATCGCGATACGCGTACCGCCAGGCCCGCTCGACCGTTTCCTTGGCTGCCTTGTGCAGTTTGCTGCGCCCGCCGCGCGCGCCCTTGGCCAGGCGCATGATCTTCTTCTTGCGCTTGAGACGGGCGACGTTGCTCTTGACCCTGGGCATGAACGCTCTCCTACGCCTCCAACAGACGCTTGATGCGGCGCTCGTCCGCGACCTTCACCGTGGTGCCATGTCGCAGGTGGCGCTTCCGCTTGGGATGCTTCTTGGTCAGGATGTGGCTCTTGTAGGCCCGCATCCGCCGCACGCGCCCGCGACCGGTGAGCCGGAATCGCTTCCGCGCGGCACTCTTCGATTTCTGCTTTGGCATGCTCGCTGTTTCCAATGCTCGGGATTAGCCGCCGCCTATTTCGGCGCCAGCACCATTGTCATGTTCCGCCCATCCAGCCTCGCCTCGGCCTCGATCTTGGCCACGTCCTTCAAGGCCTCCCAGACCCGCGTCAACACGTCCTGCCCCAGCTCGGGCCGAAGGACCTGACGGCCACGGAACATCATCGTGACCTTGACCTTGTTCCCCTCGTTCAGGAACTCGCGGGCGTGTCGCGTCTTGAACTCGAAATCGTGATCATCGATGCCCGGCCGGAACTTCACTTCCTTCATGTGTATCACGTGCTGCTTCTTGCGCGCGGCTCGAGCGGCCTTGGCCTGCTCGAAGCGGTACCGGCCGTAGTCCATGATCTTGACCACCGGCGGGCGCGCCAGGGGAGCGACTTCCACGAGGTCCAGGCCGCGTTCCTGCGCGGCCCGCAGCGCTTCATCAACCGAGACGACGCCGAGTTGTGCCCCGTCCGCTCCAATCAACCGCACGGGGCTGATGCGGATCTGGTGATTCACCCGCACCCGTGGAGCTTGTTTGTCTTCAGCGTTTGCTACCAGTGCGTGGTCCTCCTGTCTCAATGGAACAAAAAAACGGATCCGGTCCCTCCGGAATCCGCTGCGCACCGGTGCCCACGGCACCGGTCACTCTTTCGGAACCCTAAACGCCAGCTCGGGATGGCCGCTGGCAGGAGGGTGAAGCACCTCACGGCGCTTGCTTAGACGTTGTCGCAAAAGAACCTAGCCCCCCCGCGAAACAGTGTCAAGCGGAGCGCAGGCGTACGACTTCCCTTCCCGAACCACACGCCCCACCGGCACCACCGGATCGTGCTCGAACACTAACAGCCACCCTTCCGCCTCGGCGCGAGCGAGAATGCCGCGCTTCGTCTCCAGGGTCACCAGTGGCTCGAGATCGTATCCCATGATCCAGGGGAGGGGCAGATGCGCGCTGGTGGGGACCAGGTCGCCGAGATACAGCGCGCGCTCGCCGCGATCCTCCAGCAGGATGGACTGGTGATGCGGCACGTGCCCCGGCGTTGGCACCAGGCGGATGCCGGGCAACAGCTCGATCTCGCCACGGACGAGCCGCCACCTGCCGGCCTCTGTGACCGGCACGAAGTTCGGCCTCAGGTAACTGGCCCGGGCCCGCTCGTGCGGCGCCATGCCGAACTCGAGTTCGCCCCGTTGCACGACGTAGGTGGCGTTGGGGAAGGACAGGCGGATCGCGGATTGGTCGGCGGGTCGGCGGTGCGATGGGGGCGCGTCATTCGCCGATCCGGCTACCCGGGGATCCGCCCTGCCTGACGCCCCGACGTCCACGTACGTGTTCCCACCACAGTGGTCGAAGTGCAAGTGCGTATTGATGACCCAGCGCACGTCCTCGGGAGAGAACCCCGCTTCTCGTAACGCGTCCTCGAGTTGCGTCCGCCCGGACCGTCCCGCGTTCTCCACCGCGTAGATGTCGCGGAACTTCTCGTCCTCCTTGTTGCCGATTCCCGTATCGCACAACACCAGGCCGTCGGGATGCTCCACCAACAGGCAGCGCAACGCGAGCGGGATTCTGTTGCGCTCGTCCGCCGCGATGCGTCTCTCCCACAGGGGTTTGGGGACCACGCCGAACATGGCGCCCCCGTCGAGGCGCTGCAGCCCCGCTTCGAGCGCGTGGCAGGCGAGGCCCCCCACCCGGAACCCGGTGACGAGGCTCATATCTCGGTGACCGGCTGGGGCAGCGCGCTCCGGCGCCGCCGGCGGCTGGGGCTCGAGCCCCGCCCCAGAGCTTCCAGTTCGGCAATCGTGGTGAGTCCCTGCTCCAGCGCCAGGCCGATCAGTCGCTGCAGCACCTCTGCCGTGGCGCCGGCATCGCCTTCGGCCCGGTGTCGCTGCCGGATCTCGATGCCGAAATGCCGGGCGAGGCTGTCAAGCCCGCGGGACTTGAGACCGGGCACTAATCGCCTGGCCAGCCTCACCGTGCACAACCGCGGCCCGTCGAGCCGCATGCCCCGCGCGGACCGCAGCTCGGATGAGACGAACGCCCAATCGAACCGTGCGTTGTGCGCCACAAACACGCGGCCGGCCAGCGCGGCCACCAGCTCGTCGGCAATCTCGTCGAAACGCGGCCGATCGTGCAGCATCTCGCTCGTGATCCCCGTGAGCGTGCCCACCCAGCGCGGGATGGGCACACCGGGATTGAGCAGGGAGTGGTACAGGAGGCGCAGGCCGGTCGAGTCGAGCCCCACGACGGCGATCTCGATCACGCGATCACCCCGCCGGGGGCTCGTCCCCGTCGTCTCGACGTCCACCACCGCGAAGCTCGCCTGCGTCAGCGCGTTGGCCGACGGGCCGCCGTTCGCCGACGTCCACCCCGACACACACCAGCGGCCGTCCGCGAGGCGGCGAACGCGAGGGTCCGCGCCCAGGAGCGCCACGGCCACGCGGTCCGCTACGGCGGGCGACGCGGCCGCGAGGCCAAGCACCTCCCGCGCCAGCACCAGGCTGTCGCACGGGCTCAGCGCCAAGCGCGCGATGACGCGGCCCGCAAGCGTACCCGCGGGCACGACTGCGATGCCGGATCCGGTCACAGGTCGTCGCGCCTGAGCGGAAGAGTCATGCAGCGCGGCCCGCCACCGCCGCGCACCAGCTCACCCGCCGGCAGCGTGATGATGGCTCGATCACCGTCGTCCAGTCGAACCCGCCCGCTGATCACCTCGTCCGCCTCATGAATGGCAAACCCGGCGCGTGACAGCTCGGCGAGCGTCACCGGGTTCCGCGCGTACGCGAGCGCGATGCCCGGCCGCAGTGACAACAGGTTGCACCCGGACGCCCACTGCTCCCGCTCCTGATGTGGGCGATGCGTCCCGCCACAGAATACCGGTTCGAGTGGAAAGCTCACGGCCTCGAGCGCCGCGAAGAAACTCGGCATCTCTCGCAACGTGTGCTCGCCGCGGGAACGGCGCAGCACCGCCAGCCGCTCGGGTCCCACGAAGTGCGGCGGGAAGAACAGGCCGACGCCGCGATCGATCTGCGTGAAGATCATGTCGAGGTGAATGGCCGATCGCTCGCCGGGCATCACCACGACGATCACGTCCCGCACCGTGCCATGCTCGAATACGAGCTCGCACAGCTGATCGAGCGCGGCCGGACTCGATCGGTCGCTGTACCCCAGCACGAGCAGGTCGCGCCGAAGTGGATGCACGTCCCCGCCCTCGAGCGTGAAGTCGGAGCGCCGCTCTTCTGAGCCGTCGTACAGGATCCCCGCGTTCGCCATCGCCGGGTGGTAGCGGAACAACGCCTTCACCAGCAACTCTTCCGTCCATCGCACGCCGTGGCGCATGGCGCCGATGACCACGTGCTCGCCGATGACGATGCCAACGTCTCGCGTGAAGAATAGATTCGGCAGCGGCGGCAGTGCGAAGCTCACGTGATTCAATGCCCGCCCGATCGGTCCCGGCTCCGTTTCCGCACCCTCGATCAGCAGCGACACCAGCTGCTCCACGGGAGTCTCGGCGAGCGTCCGCGCCAGCTCGTGCGACGGCACCACGTCCGCCGTGCGAGAGATCAGAAACTCCCGCACGTCCCCACGGGTCAGCACGTCGCGCAAAAGGTCCCGTACCTGATGCACCTCGGCGAAACACGACAGGACTTGCACCATTTGCTCGTGCTCGCGCCGGGCGACTTCCAGACTGATGATGTCGTCGTACAGGTAGTCTTCCCGGGTACCCGGCGTCACCGCCAGCAACTCCTGCCCCGGCGTATGCACCAGGACCGAGCGGAGCGGACCGATATCCGACGAGACGTGCACGCGGGGCATGGGGACAATCTAACTGCCGAGGGTGCCGAGGTTCTCGACGACGGCCCCGGCGCGGCGGGTGACACGCTCGCGAACGGCGCTAGCGATGGTGCAGCGCGTAGCTCAGCGTTTCCAGCTCGAGGGCCATGTTGACGTTCTTCACAGCCACGCCGGCCGGCACCTCCAACTGGACCGGCGCGAAGTTGAGGATGGCTCGGATTCCGGATCGCACGAGCCGATCCGCCATCTCCTGCGCCACTTCCGGCGGCGTCGAGAGGATGGCGATATCCAGAGGATCGCGCGTCAGGTCACGCTCGAGCTGCTTCACGTCCCGCACCGCAATGCCGTTCCACCGAAGACCCACCTTGGCGGGATCCGCGTCGTACACGGCCGTCACGCGGAACCCGCGATC
>DATMAW010000024.1:0-4669 GCA_035559715.1 Gemmatimonadales bacterium
TTCCCCGCCACTGTTGCGAGGTGCCGAAGGGCCGTGACGCGGGGGAACGCCATGGCCGACGTTGGTGTCCTGCTGGTGGACGACAACTCATCGTTTGTCCGGTCCGCCACGCGCTTGCTGCACGGATCCGGCGCGGCGGTCGTCTTGGGCAGCGTGGGCTCGGCCGAGGAGGCGCTCGAGCAACTGGACGTCGTGCGGCCCGATCTGATCCTGATGGACATCTCCCTCCCCGGCATGAACGGCATCGAGGCGACGCGTCGCTTGAAAGAGCTGCCGGGCGCGCCGCAGGTCGTGATCGTGACGATGTACGACGACCCCGAATACCGCGAGGCGGCGCTAGCCGCGGGAGCGGACGGGTACGTGGTGAAGACCGAGCTGGAGGGGGGCCTGATTAGGACCCTGATGGGACTGCTGGCAAAGCGGCGAGTGGGAACCGCGGTGGTCTCGCGCGGGAGCGAGACGTGACGGGCACGCCCGCATCGCTGCCGGTACGGACCGCCCGACGATCCCTGTCCATTCGATACCGGCTGCCGCTGTTGATCGGCGGGCTGCTGGTCCCCACCCTCGTCGTGTACGCGACGCTGGCGTACCTCGAGGTTCGCCGCTCCGCCCTGCTCACGGCGCGCGAGCGACTAAGCGCCGTCACGCGCTTGTTGGCCGAACTCCTGCAGACCGGTCCCCGTACGCGGTTGGGGGAGACGCGGGTGGTAGCTCAGGATCCCGCCGTTGCGGCCCACCTACGCGCGCAGACGCCCGCCACGGCACGTGCGGCGGAAGCCGTCTTGCGCTCATTCCGCCGGCAAGCCGAAGGGATGGTGACGGCAGAACTGTGGGCGGCCGATGGCCGCCACCTGCTTTCGGCGGAGCCGGGCTTGCCGCGCATCGCGTTGGATCCCTCCGGCGATTTGGTGGGCTGGGACCCGGCGCGCGACTCCACGCGTATCGGGCCGGTGCGTTTGGTTGACACCACGTTGCTCTACCCCGCGATCGTAGCCGTGCGTGACCGCGGCGCCACGCTCGGCTACATAGCGCAGGGACGTCGCATCGGCGGCACCGCGCAAGCGGCCCGGCAACTCGGCGATCTACTCGGCCCGGAAGCGACGCTCCTCCTGGGGGGCGGGTCGTTGTGGACGGACCTGGCGGCGGTGGTCCCCGGGCCTCCGATGTCGCCACTGCCGCGAGAGACGTTGCTCCGATACGAGCGCGCAGGTGCGGGAAGCCGGCTCGGGTGGGCGTCCGCGGTACCGGGGACGCCATGGGTGGCGGTCGTTGAGTTTCCGCGGGACCTCGTGCTTGGCCCGGCCCGGCGCCTGGCTTCGCGTCTGGCGGCCGTGGCGCTCGTCCTGCTCGTGGTTGGGTCCCTTGGCGCCGTGGCGCTGAGCCGGGGCTTGACCGGCCCGATCTCCGAGCTTGCCGAGGCAGCGGGCGGCATTGCTGGCGGGGACTACGCGCGGCGGCTTCGGAGCGGGCGAAGCGATGAGCTGGGACAGCTTGCCCGGGCGTTCGATGCGATGGCGGAGCGCGTGGAGGAAGCGCGACGGGGCCTGGAGCGGCAGGTGGCGGAGCGGACGGCGGCGCTGCGCGCCAGCGAAGAGCAGTTCCGCTCGCTGGCTGCAACCGCCCTGGAAGCCATCATCACAGCTGACGCTCGCGGTCGCATCACCTACTTCAACGGGGGGGCTGAGCACGCCTTCGGCTATTCCGCCGCCGAAGTGATGGGCCAACCGCTCACCGTGCTTATGCCCGAGCGGTTCCGCGAGGCGCACTTGCGCGGAGTTGCGCGGTACTTGGCGACCCGCGAGGCGCGCGTGGTGGGGCGCACGGTCGAGTTAGCCGGCCGCCGCAAGGACGGCACCGAGTTTCCCATGGAGCTGTCGCTCGCGAGCTGGGTCCGGAACGGCGAGGCCGCATTTGCCGCGATCATTCGCGACGTCACGGCCCGCAAGCAGGCGGAAGAGGCCTTGGAGCGCTCCACGGCCGAGTTGCAGGACGCCCTGCGGCGCCTCAAGGACGACGATAGCCGCCTGGAACAGATTTTTGAGTCGCTGCCGGTGGCCATCTATGTGGTGGACCACGAGGGCCGGCCGCGCTATGCCAATCGGCTGAGCCAGGAGATCCTGGGGCGAGGCATCGCGCCGGATGCGAAGGCGGAAGATCTGGCCAGCGTCCACCGGGCGTACCGCGTGGGAACCGATCAGGTCTATCCGGGCGACGAGCAACCGATCGTGCTTGCCCTTCAAGGCCGCCCGGCCCACGCGGCCGACTTCGAAATCCGGCTTCCGGGCGAGGTCCGTCGGATCGAGGTGTGGGCCGCCCCCGTGTTCAACGGTGAGGGCCGGCTGACCCACGCTGTGGCCGCGTTTACGGACATCACCGCACGTGAGCGGGCGCGGGCGGAAATCGAGCGCTTGAACCGCGAACTCGCCGCGAGGATCGCCGAGCTTGAGGCGGTGAACCGCGAGCTGGACACCTTCTGCTACTCCGTCTCGCACGACCTCAGGGCGCCGCTCCGCTCCGTGGACGGCTTCTCGCGCATCCTGGTTGAGGACTACGGGCCCGCGCTTGACCTCGAAGCGCGGCGGCTGCTCGGCGTGGTGCGGAGCAGCACGAAGAGCATGGGCCAGCTGATTGATGACCTGCTGGCGTTCTCGCGACTCAGCCGCAAGGCCATCGAAGCCGGCGTCGTGGACATGCGGGGCCTGGCCCGCGCGGCGGCGGAGGACGCCCGGGTCACGGCGCCAAAGGCCGCACGGGTCGAGATCGGCGACCTGCCCGAGGCGTACGGGGACGCGGCGCTGCTGCGCCAGGTGTGGGTCAATCTCATCGGCAACGCGCTCAAGTTCAGCAGCACGAGAGCCGACCCGCGCGTGGAGATCGGCGCCGCGAACGGGATGGGCGAGACGGTGTTCTTCGTGCGCGACAACGGTGTGGGGTTCGACATGAGCTACGCCGACAAGCTGTTCGGCGTGTTCCAGCGGCTGCACCGGCCGGATGAGTTCGAGGGCACCGGCGTGGGACTCGCGATCGTGCAACGCGTGGTGCATCGCCACGGCGGTCGGGTGTGGGCGGAAGGGAAGCCGGGAGAGGGAGCCACGTTCTACTTCACGCTGCCAACCGCGGGGAACGCGGCATGACGGCAACGCCGGGAGAGGTGGAGATCCTGCTTGTGGAGGATAACCCGCACGACGCCGAGCTCACGCTCAGGGCGCTGAGGCAGGTTCATCTGACCAACCGGATTCATGTGGCGCGTGACGGCGCCGAAGCGCTCGATTTTCTGTCCGCCCGCGGCGCCTTCGCCGCGCGCAACAACCAGCAGCTGCCCAAGGTGGTGCTGCTCGACCTGAAGCTCCCCAAGCTGAACGGCCTCGAGGTGCTGGAGCAGGTGCGGCGCGATCCCAGGACGCGCAACGTTCCCGTGGTGGTGCTCACCTCCTCGCGTGAAGAGCCGGACATCCAGAGGGCGTACGCGCTCGGCGTGAACAGCTACATCGTAAAGCCCGTGGAGTTCGACGCGTTCGTGAAGGCCGTGAGCGATGCAGGGCTCTACTGGTTGCTGCTCAACCAACCGCCTATGGGGTCGTCCGGGGCGTGAGATGGCGACACCGCTCAAGCTCCTGATCGTGGAGGACTCGGAGGCGGATACCGAGCTACTGGTGCGCGAACTCAAGCGCGCAGGCTTCGACCCGCGCTACCGGCGCGTGGACGACCAGGTCACCATGAGCCGTGCGCTGGACGAGCAGGCGTGGGACCTGGTCGTGGCCGACTACAGCATGCCCCATTTCAGCGGGACGGCGGCGCTCACACTGCTGCGCCAGCGAGACCCGGATACCCCGTTCATCTTCGTGTCGGGGAGCATCGGCGAAGAGACCGCCGTGGCCGCCATGCAGGCCGGCGCGCAGGACTACGTGCTGAAGGGGAACCTTAAGCGCCTGGCGCCGGCCATCGAGCGGGAGCTGCGCGAGGCGGAGCTGCGCCGGGAGCGACGCCGCGCCGAAGAGGCCCTCAAGCGTTCCGAGGCACGGTTCCGCGAGCTGTTTGACAACGCCCCGGTGGCGCTGTACCGCACCCTTCCCTCCGGCGAGATCGTGGACGCCAACAAAGCGCTGGTGCGCCTGCTGGGGTATCCGTCGCGCGAAGCGCTGCTGCGCGAGAACACCGCGAGCCATTACGTGGATCCGGCGGATCGGCGTCGCTGGGTCGAGCAGCTGGAACGCGAGGGTATGGCGGTGGACTTCGAGGCGCGGCTCAGGCGGAAGGACGGCGGGGAGATCCTGGTGGAGAACTCGGGCCGGATCGTGCGGGACTCCTACGGCCGCACGATCTACTACGAGGGCTCGCTGGTGGACATCACCGAACGGCGGCAGGCCGAAGAAAATCTGCGGGCCGCGCAGAAACGCCTAGCACAGGTCATCGGGGCGAGCACGGCGGTGATCTACGCGCTGCGGGTGCGTGGCGAGGAACTCACCACCACCTGGGTGAGCGAGAACATCGCGTCCATCCTGGGTTGGAGCGTAGAGGACACGATGAGCCCCACGTGGTGGTCGGATCACGTTCATCCTGAGGACCGCGAAACCGCGCTGGCCGCGCGCGCGGCCGTGTTCCGATCGGGGTTCGCGGTGTGCGACTACCGCCTGCGGCACAAAGATGGGTCCTACCGTTGGGTACTGGA
>DATMAW010000025.1:0-11841 GCA_035559715.1 Gemmatimonadales bacterium
CCGGGCGCCCTAGGCGCCCGTCGCCCCGCCGTAAAGGACGTCCCGGCCGTAGGGGCGCTGGGATGTCGGGCTTGCCGGCCGGCTGTCGGCGGGCCGGCCTTCTCGGCTACCCTACGGCGGCGGCGCGCTGGTCACCAGGAACACGTCGAAGTCCGGGCCGGTGGGCCCCGGCGAGCGGGGGCTTCCCCCGATCGGCGTGGGCGGCGTGACGCCTGACATCGGGAAATCCACAGGCCCACCCGCGTAGATCCCGGACGCGACCGGCGGCGCGAAGAGGGCCTGCACATTTCGCACCTCGTAGCGGTACCCCGGTGGAACGACGTCAGCGAGGTCCACCGCGACCGCCGGTTGCCGCGTCCAATTGTAGATCACCACGAAGCCGCGCCCCGCCTCGTAGCGGTTGCGGCGTACGAACACCGTCGGCTCGGCCGGCACCCCGCCGGTCGCCGCATCGGTGGGTCCGAGTCCGGTCGCCTGCTGCCAGCCAGGGAAGGTGTACGGCTGCGCCTTGTAGTACCACGCCCCCGCCAGCGGGTCCCGATAGGCCAGGTTCCCCTCCCACTGCTGCCCGGCCGTGCTAGGATCCTCGAGCACGGCCATGTTGCCGGCGCCCACCCACGTATTGCCGCGCACGTCGAGGTCCCGCCAGTACCCGGTCTGCAGCACCGGGGCGCCGCCCACGACATAGTTCCGCTCGAACACCATGGCGCCGTTGACCACGCGAGCGAAGCCGAGACGCACGTTCTCCGCACCGAGGCCGGGGCTGAAGTAGAGCATGTTATCCCGAGCCGCCACGTCGTCGGCAACGTCGTGCCCCCCCACCTGGAAGTTCGGGCTGTTGAAGTCCGACAACTCGCCATTGTTGAATGCCACGTTCCCTTCGAACAACAGGTTTTTCAGCGCGCCAGTGCCGGCGTCGGTGTAGCAGTGCACGCCGAATCCGAACATGTTGAACAGCACGTTGTCTCGCACCACCTTGGGGGTGAGGCCGTCATTCTTGATGTAGATGGCGTGGCCGTCCGAGCGGATGGAACCCTGATGCCCCCCGTTGTACACGATCCACCCGTAGATCTCGATATACTGCGTTTCATTGTGGGTGAACACACCGTGCCCCACGTCGTGGACGACGAAGTTGATGAGCCTGATGTGCGATGCGTTGCGCACGAACACGCCGGTGGGCCGCAGGCCCAGCGCCTCGCCGAAGCGCGCCGTCATCGAGTTCGTGACCTCGAGCCCCCAATACACTGCCCACGATCCCTCGACGATGAACGTCTCGGTGCTCGTGCCATTGCCGTCGATGACGGCGCGCTCTTCGGGATAGGTGCGGACCACGATGGGCGCATCAGGAACGCCTGCGAGCCTCGAGATGAACGACCCGACGTAGGTGCCGCCGCGGACCCAGACCGTGTCCCCGGGCCGTACGGCCCCACCTCCCGCCAGGGCCGTCTGCAAGTCCCAGGGCGCGTCCCACCGCCCTGTCCCGCTGCTCGATCCCGTCGGCGAAGCATACCACCCCACCCGCACCACTGTGACCATCGCGGAGCCTCCCACACCGGCGAACGTGGCGACAATCCGGGCCTGACCCGCTCCGGCTGCGGTCACCAGACCCGTGCCATCGACGGACGCCACTCCCGGATGGACCGTCGCCCACGCCACCGTTCCCGCGAGCGGGTCACCATTCCCATCGGTAATGGTCGCGGTCAGTTGCACGCTCTCCCCTACGGCCAACCTGGGGCTCGCGGGTGTGACGGTCACCAGCACGCTCCCCAGGGTTGCCTCGATCGGCACCGCGCCGGTGAGAGGGGCTAGTACCAGTGAGATCGTGCGGTTGGTACCCGGGTGCACGCCGGCCGTGGTTGCGCCGCGGTGAGTCTCGACGCCGCCCGCGTCGTACGCGCGCAGTGTGAAGGTGCGATCCGAACCGGCCGCGACTTTGACGGTCGCGGCCGCCACTCCATTCACCACCGGGATATTAAAGACGAGCGGCGTCGCCAGATCGGGGGCCGTCACCTCGAGCACCAACGTTACCGCGAGGGTGGCGGAGACGTCGGCCCGCACGAACAGCGTGGCCTCGCGGGCCGGCGCGCTCGGCCCCTCAGGGGCGCATCCGGCGAGCGCCAGGCAGGCGGCGAGCGCCACGGGGAGGCGGCGAACGGGGGCCCATACCATAGGAACGCTCGGCGCGTACGGTGGCGCCGCTGGGTTAGGCCCGGGCGACGATGCGCGCGGGTGCGAAGTCGTCCCGCCGCCGGCGCGGCGTCACGAACACCTCCTTCAGGGCCTGCACGTTGTGATACAGGGGATCCTGGTAGCGTTGCAGGCTCGGATCGCCCCGCACCGCGGCCGCCACCTCCCGGATGCCGTCGGCCACAGAGAACTTGGGGACGAAGCCAAGGACGCGCCGGATGCGCTCGAAACTGACCCGATAATCGCGGGGATCGGGAACGTCATCCCGCGTTTCGACGGCGACGTCCCCTACGAGCTCAGCCACCATTTGGCCGACGTGGCTGATCCGGTGGTTCTGGGCATCGCCGCCGACGTTGAACACCTGCCCTGCCACGTCGCTCCCCGAGGCCTCGAGAGCGAGGATGAACGCCCGCGCGGCGTCGCGGCAATGCACGTTGGGCCGCCACTGGTTCCCGCCGAAGAGGGTGATCCGCCGCTCGACCACGGCTCGCGCGGTGAGGGTGTTGACGAACAGGTCGAACCGCATGCGCGGCGATACCCCGAACACGGTCGCGAGGCGTAGCACTACCGGCTCGACATCGCCATGGCGGTCGAACAAGATGTTCTCGCTCAAGACGCGGGTGCGCGCGTAGAGCGACACCGGGTGCAGGCGGGAGCCTTCGGTGAGGAGATCGCAACCGTTCGCGCCGTACACGCTGCAGCTGGAGGCGAAGACGATCCGCCGCACGCCGTAGAAATTGCACGTCTCGACGAGGATCTTGGTCGCCGAGTAATTGAGGTTGATCGTCTCTTCCGGATCCAGGTTGCACGCCGGGTCCCCGACGATCGCCGCGAGGGCGATCACGGCATCCACGTTCCGGACCGCGCGGCTCACGTCGCGCGTGCTGCAGATGTCGCCCTGGACGATCTCGAGGTGGGGATGCTGCAGCCCCGCGATCCCGGCCCGGCCGTAGTCGAAGCGGTCCAGCACCCGAACGTGGTAGCCGCGTTCCAGCAGCATGCGGACGAGGTGCGAGCCGATATACCCGGCACCGCCGGTGACGAGCACCGGGCGGCTGGCACCGTTGCCGTCGGATCGGTCGTGCGGCGTGGCGCCGGTGAGGAGGTCGCGCAGCTTGGCGGCGCCGGGCCGGTGCACCTCGCTGCCCTCTACGAACCTTCGGACGCCGCCCACGACCCTCGTGCGGATCCCGACATCCTCGAGCTGCCGCACGAGGCGGTGCACGATGGAGGGGTTGGCGGACGGCATCGCCACGATGACTTCCGTGATGCGGTGCCGCTCGCACAGCGCCAGGGCGTCCGAGAGGGGGCCCAGGACGCGGGCCCCGTTCAGCTCGGCGCCGAGCTTGCTGGGATCGTCGTCGAGATAGCCGACCAGTTCCGTGCCCTCGGATCCTTCGTCCCGCAGCTCCCTGCCGATCGACAGACCGCGGGCGCCCGCGCCCGCGAGAAGGATGCGGTGTGCGCCCGAACGCCCGCGCCCGACCGCCCGACGCCGCCGCTTTCCCGCCGTCTCCTGCCAGCGGCGCAACGCCCGTACGGCGCAGCATGAGACCAGCATGAGCAGCGAGATCAGCAGCAGCGCGACTCCTGACACCGCCACCAGGGCCGCCGCGGCGGCCACGGCGAGCACGATGGTGACGGCCACGATCGAGGTGCCTAGCGCCGCCACTTCGCGCAGGCTCGTGTACCGCCAGACCGTGCGGTAGCTGCCGCCGGCCGCTTGCGCGCTCGCGAGCAAGGCGCCGGTGACTGCGGCGAGCGCCACCGTCCCCGAGGCCCGGGCGGCCGCGGGCCCCGCGTCGAGCAGGATGGCGAGGATGACCGCGACGGCGCCGCACGCGTAATCCAGCAGGACCTTCACCACGCGGCGTACTCTGGGGTGCGTGAGATGCCGGTTCTCGAAGGTCGCCATCCGTTCCAGCAGGCTCGGTGGGGCGATGATGGTGAGG
This sequence comes from Gemmatimonadales bacterium, assembly GCA_035559715.1. Lineage (GTDB taxonomy): Bacteria > Gemmatimonadota > Gemmatimonadetes > Gemmatimonadales > GWC2-71-9 > JACQHC01. The sequence goes on from DATMAW010000025.1 coordinate 4,140, forward strand.
CGGTTCGGCATCGGCGCTCGGTGCGGGGTTCGGTCCCCCCTCACTCACGATCCGTGCCGCTAGCGGGGTTGAGGCCGCGGGGGGGGTGCTCTGTAACGCACTGCGCCGTATGCACTTATTCCGGTCGCGCTGGACCCGCCTGCCGGGCCGCGCCACGGTCGTGGCCGAGTGCTACACAATGGCTACACTTTAGCCTCGGATCTGCGTCAAGCCGGGTCTGCTACCGGCAGGACCCATGACGCGCACGCTCCTTGCGACACGCCGGCGCCGGGCCCGTGGTGGCGGAGGCAATCATGCGTCTAGGCATCGTCCTCGGCGGCGTTCGGGTCGTCGCTTGGCTGTTGGCCAACGCGGGATGCGAAGTTGGGGCCGAATCCGCGCCGCCATTGCCACGGGGCTCCCGCGTCGGGTGGTACGTCCGCGTGACCGGGACCAGCGGAGGGAATGGCACCGACTCGCTCCCCTGGGACCTGCGCACGGCGCTCGCCGGCGGGAACGGTGCCGTGGGGCCCGGCGACACCGTCTGGATCCGCGGCGGCACCTACCGTGGCTCGTTCACGACGACGCTCGCGGGCAGCAGCACGGCCCCCGTCATCGTGCGCGCCTACCCGGGCGAGCGTGTCGTCATCGACGGGAACGGCTCCACCAACAGCACCTTTGTGGTCGACGGCTCATGGACGTGGTACTGGGGCCTCGAGATCATGAACTCGATGACCGCCCGCTCGGGCGACGGGCTCGGGCTGCGTCCCACCGGCGTGTACGTGCGCAACGCGTCCAACGTGAAGCTGATCAACCTCATCGTGCACGACACAGGCCATGGAACGTACACGGAGAGCGATACCGACGGCATCGAGATCTACGGGTGGATCGTCTACAACGGCGGGCACCAGAATCCGACGCGCTCGGACGGCCACGGATTGTACGTGAAGAACGACGGGCCTACAACGAAAGTGTTCCGCGACAACGTGATCTTCAATCAGTTCGCGTTCGGGGTGCACGCCTACACGGAGTCCGGAAGCGGAAACCTGAGGGAGATGGTGTTCGAAGGGAACGTCGCGTTCAACAACAGCACGATCTCGAACGACCAGAATCCGAACTTCCAACTTGGCGGTAACAACCCCGCCGACGGCGACTCCATCCGCGACAACGTGCTGTACTTCTCACCCGGCGCGAGCGTGTCCTACAACGCGCGCATCGGCTACAGTTCAGTTGTCAACGGCCAGACGCTCATGCAGAGAAACTACGTGGTGGGTGGGGATCCGGTGATCGAGGTCGCCCGCTGGACGGACCTCGACATCGTCAACAACACCTTCGTGGGCGATGCCCTGATCGCACGCCTGCTGGATGCGGTCACGGGCGGCCAGTTCTGGTCCGGCAACATGCACCACCGCGATCCGAGCGCGGCGGCGTGGCGTTACAACGGCGCCAACTATACGTTCGATAACTGGCGCGCCCAGACCGGGCTCGCCGCAACGGATCAGGCCACGGCCGCCATGCCATCCGTGACCAGAGTGTTCGTGCGGCCCAATCTGTACGAGCCCGGTCGCGCGCACATCATCGTTTTCAACTGGGCCAACCAGGCGAGCGTCGCGGTGGACGTGTCGGCGGTCTTGCAGGTGGGCGACCGTTACGAGGTCCGCAACGTCCAGCAGCTCTTCGGCAGCCCGGTCGCGGCCGGCACGTACAGCGGCGGAACGATCGCGGTGCCGATGTCCGGTGTGACCCCGCCGGCTCCGATCGGCGGGTCGCCCAAGGCGCCAGTCCGGACGGGCCCGGCATTCGACGTCTTCGTGCTGACGCGGTCGGGCTCCTAACGCGCTCCGTTACGAGACCTGAAACGCCCGCATCCACATTTCCACGGCCAGGATGCGGAACAGGCCGAGATACGCCTCCGTGCTCGCCCGCCGGGCGGCGGGCGCATCGTACCAGCGGCGCACGGCCTCGGCATCCACGTAGCGCTCGCACCGGAGCCGGTCCTGGAGGAGGGTGGTCACGGGCGCCCGGAGATCGTGCCCCAGCCAGCGGCGGTCGGGCGCCGCGAACCCCAGCTTGGTCTTGCGCAGGCGCGTCACGTCGGGCACGATCCCCGCGGTTGCCTCCCGGATCGCGAACTTGCTCCAGCCGTTACGAACCTTGAGACGGTCCGGCAGAGAGAGGCCGAATTCCACGACGGGGTGATCCAGCAGCGGCACCCGGGCCTCGAGCGAGAACGCCATGGACGAGCGGTCCTCCATGCGCAGGAGCTGCGGGAGCGTATCGGTGACGATATCGTCGACCTGGATGCGCTGGACGATGGTGCCGTCACGGTTGGCGACGGCGCCCGCCCTGGCGTGGCGCCACCAACGCGTCGCCGGCGTGCTCTCAGCGCTGACGGCGCGGTTCCAGTCTCCCCGGAGCGCATCTCTCAGCAGCGAGTCGACGCCCAGCACGCCGCGCAGCCGGCGAGGGAGATAGCGGTACCCGCGACGGATATCGAGCACGTAGAGGTCGCCCTGGAGCAAGGTGCCACCGAGTTCCCGAGCGAACTGCGGCAGCCGAGCCGCGCGGAGCAGCGACAGGAGATAGGCGTAGCGGAACTTGGCGTACCCTCCGAATACCTCGTCGCCCCCCTGCCCATCGAGCAGCACCTTCACGCCCGCGTCGCGAGCGGCCTGCATCACGCGCCACTGCGCGTAGTAGCTGAACGCGCCGAACGGCATGTCCTGATGCCACGCCATCCGCTGGAAGACGCTCCAGAAGTCAACGGGCGTCGGGAAGACCAGGTGCGCCTTGGCCCCGACCGCGCCCGCCACCGCCAGCGCGTAGCGGCGCTCGTCGAACTCCGGCAGGTCGTAGCACGACGTGAAGGTGTACAGGGAATCCCCGAGCGCCCTCGCGGCCTGCGGGTCGTTGCGCCAGATGTGGCCGGCCAGCGACACGACGGTCGAGGAATCGAGGCCGCCGCTGAGGCAGCTGCCCGCCCGCACGTCGCTGATCAGGTGGCGCTCCGTCGTGTCGAGCAGGAGTGCACGGAGCCGCCTGACGTGGTCGCGGTCACTCGCCCCGTTCAGGGGCTGCGGCGCGAGCCGCCAGTACGGCGCCACGCGCACTTGCCCGGTCCCCACGTCGGCCGTGAGAGCGTGTCCGCCGGGGAGCGCGCGCACGTTCCGGAAGACGGTGCGCTCCCCGTAGTCGCAGTTGCTGTGAACCAGAAACGCGATCACCGCCTCGTCGTCCGCCGATCGGTCGAGCCCGGGGCAGGCCGTCAACGCCTTGATCTCGGACGCGAAGACGAGCTGCCCCGCCACCCGAGCGTAGTAGAACGGCTTGATCCCCAGCCGGTCGCGGGCGCAGAAGAGGCGTCCTTCGCGCCCGTCCCACACGGCGAACGCGAACATGCCCTGCAGCCGCTCCAGGCACGCCTCGCGCCACTCCAGGTAGGTCGCCAACAAGACCTCGGTGTCGGTGCGCGTTGTGAACGTCCATCCGCGTGCCTCGAGCTCGGCGCGGAGCTCGCGATGGTTGTAGATCTCGCCGTTGAAGACGATCCACGCGTCGCGGCGGCCCACGGCCATCGGCTGGGCGCCGCGCGCCGACAGGTCGAGGATCGCCAGGCGGCGGTGACCGAGGCCGACGCACGGTATCGCGCGGCGGTCCCACGCGCGGGTGTGTGGCAGCCGCGCGTGCTCGAACCGCCCCCCGTCACGCCAGGCCAGGAGGAACCCCTCGCCGTCGGGCCCGCGGTGAGCCTGGACGTCGGTCATGGCCTGGAGCAGGTCCGGGTCCACCGGGCGACCGTCGAGGCTCACAATACCCGCAATGCCGCACATGGCTCAGCCCTCGCTCTCGACGCGCGCCACGGCCGCAGCGCCCGCCGCCCCAGTGCGCGCCTGCACGGCGCGGCGGTAGACGCCGATGACCTGGCGCGTGAGCACCCGCTCGTCGAGCTCGGCGACGACCCTCCGCCCGTCGCTGCGCTCGCCCTTGCGCAGCACCCGCTCGAGCGCCGCGGCGAGCGTCTCGGGGCGGTCGTCCGGACAGAGCTCGCAGTTGGCCACGCCGCGCAGGCGTTCAGGCACGTCGCCCACGGGCACCGAAACCACCGGCAGGTTGCACGCCAGGGCTTCCTTCACCGCGTTGGGCGAGCCCTCTTGGCTGGAGGTGCAGATCAAGGCGTCGCAGGCGTTCATGTAGTACGGAATCACCTCGTGCGGCACGCCCCACCCCAGCACGAGCCGGGCCGGCAACCGTTGGTTGAGGAGCGCGACGGCGTCCTGGGCCAGCGCATAGCGCTTGCGCAAGACGGTCGGCCGTCCCACGAAGAGCACGAGACGCTCGGCGAGTGGAAGCCCCAGGCGCCGCCGCGCCTCGTCCCGGGGGATGCAGCGGAACCGCTCGAAGTCGATGCCCGACGGGATCACGTGGGTCGGCGCCCTAGCGCCGAGCAGCTGCTTCATGTGGGCCGACACGATGATGACGGCGTCGGCCCGGCGCGCGGCGAACCGGGAGAACCCTTGCAGGGCCCGGCCCCACACCGTGAAGCGGCCGCTCCGGTCCGAGATGATGCCTTCCAGGTCGTCGCCGCGCAACGTCACGACGAATGGGAGCCCAGTGGGCAGCACCGCGAGGGCGCTTTGGCCGAACTGCGCATGCACCAGGTCGTACCGGCCCCGCCATAGCAGGCGGTGCACCCGCAGCCATGCCCAGCCGTACCGCAGGGGATTCTTCGCGCCGCGAAACTCGACGACGTCCACCTCCACACCCGCGGCCCGCAGAAAGTGGGCCTGCCGGGCGATGAACGTCGCCGTTCCGCCCCAGCGCTCGCGGGGCCATTCAGTCGTCACCATGAGAACCCGCAGGGGGCGGGCGCCGTCCGTCGCGCCGGGCACGGGGCCGGGCTCGGCGGACCGCGCCAGGACGCGACGGACCCAGCCAGCGAGGCGGCGCCGGGCGTGCCACCAGAGCAGGCGCGGGGGGAGGAGCGGGTCGTCTGCGGCGAGCGCGCGCTTCGCTTCGCATCGTAGCGCCCACGCCAGCCAGCGCATGGTGCCAATGCCAGCCGCCCGCGCCGCTGGCAGATCGCCCCACGGCTTGCACCAGCGCACGCCCACGCGGACCGGTCGGGGCCTCGGTCGCGGTCGTCCCACGAGGTCGGCGTAGACCATCGCCGGAACATTGACCCCTGCCCGGGCAGCCGGATGATGCCACAAGGTGAAGCGGGGATTCACCTCGAGCAGGTGCAGGGTCCCATCCGGCCCGCGCTTGAAGTCGAACTTGGCGACGCCCACGAGTCCGAGCCGTCGCGTCAGCTCGCGGCCGGCGTCGGCGACATCCGGCGCATCCGTGATCTCCAGAGCCGTGCTGCGACCGTGCTCGGCGGGGTGAGTCCGGATCTTTCTACCGGTGAACTCGGCCGCGATTTCGCCGCGGTCGTCCACGTAGACGTGGTAGCTCACGACGCAGGATGCCGGGCCCGGCACGAGCACCTGCGCGATGAAATCCGTGCCGGCGCGCGCGAGGCGGGGCCACAGCGAGCGGAACGCTTCGGGCGTGTCCGCCTGCAATGCCTTCGCCGCGGTTCCGATCGACCCCCACGTCTCCGATCGGCGCGTCAAGGGCTTGACGACGATCGGGAACGTGAGGTCGAGATCAGGCGCCTGCTCGCCCCGGTCCGGGTGCAGCACGCGCGCGGCGGGAACGGGCAGGTGCAGGCGCTCCGCCAGCGACTGGAAGCGGGCCTTGTTCACCAGGTCCTCTGCCAGCTCCGCGGCGGGCACGACGAAGCGGAAGGCTGGCGCGAGGCGGTCACGCTCGCGCGACACGAGCAGCAGGGTTCCGTCCTCCTGATAGAACAGCACGGGCGGCCGCGGCTGCGCGGCGGCGAACCCGAGCAGCCGAGTCACGAGCTCCTCGGGCTCCTTCCAGGCGTCGATCCAGTCGCCCGCGGGGCGCGCGAACCGGGAGAACAACACGGGGTCGCCCGGCGGCGCAAATGCAGCGCAGGGAATGCGCGCGAGCTGCAGTGCCCGCACGAGATCGATGTCACCCAGCACGAGGGCGACGGGCTCGACGTCCATGCCTATCCTCCGCATTTCGGCACCTGCCGCAGCCATCCTGACGCAAAGGCAAGCACCCAGAGGAAGTCGTACGCGCCGCTCCCCAAGCCGGCCCGGCGCGCCGCCCGGTCCGCCAGCTTCCGCACCCGGTCGACGCGGCACCACGGGAGCAGCGGATTCGCTCGCGAGAGGACCACGTCGTGCAAGTAGTCCTGCATCGACCCGGATGCGAGGATCTCGGCAGCCGGTGGCGTGAACCCGCTCTTGGGGCGGTACACCCATTCCGGGGGGATCTCCTCGGCCAGGAGCGACTTGAGAAGCGCCTTCGGTTCGCCGGACGACCACTTCTCGCGCCAGGACAAGGAGGCACCTAGCCGGATCATCGCAGGTTCCAGATAGGGGTAGACCGGGCGCGTTCCACGGACGCGCAGCGGGTCGAACGACTTGGGCGCCATGCGCCCGGCGCACACCCACACCAGGTCGAGGAGGCTGAGCTGCTCTTCGGGCTCGACGCCCGCCGCGAGGGCTCCGATGCTTCGCTCAATCTCAACCTGGAGCTCCTCGTGCACACCGTTCAGAGCGGGGTACAGGTACTCGTCGAGCGCGTTTTGCGCCACTACGGCATGGGCGAGGGGCATCCGGAGGCTCTTGCCCACGAAGCGAGCGGCCCGCGCCGCGACGCCGTTGCCTCGCCAGAGCCGGAGCGCGCGGTACGTGGCGTTGATCCAGCGACGCATCGTCCGGGGGAGCGCGTAGGCTTGTCGCCACCGGGCGAAATGGCTGGCTATGCCGTAGGCACCGTCCGCCCCCGTGCCCTCCAGCACGGTCCCCGAGTGCCCGGTCCGGGCGATCGCCTCGCGCACGAGCAGGCTCGTGGGAACGGTCGAGATATCGCCGAATGGGAAGGAGTATTCGCGGCCGAATGCCTCGAGTACGACGCCAATCCCTCCCGGGTCGTACGGCACCCGGTCGAACGCCAGCCCCAGCCGCGCCGCGATGCCCTGGGCGAGCAAGCTCCCCTCGTCCTGCGTGCCGAAGGCGTAGTTGACCAGGCGCACGTCGCGGCGGCCAATCCCCGCGAGCCGCGCCGCCAGCAGGCCGGAGTCTACTCCCCCGCTGAAGAACAGCAGCGGCCGCTCGGGGAGCCGGGCGAGGAACGCGTCGAGCGCATCGCGGATGCGCTGCGGCGCGCCCGAATCCCAGGTCCGGCCGGCGCGCTGGGCCGCCGACGAGAAGAACGCCGTGGCGGCGGCGCTGGTGGCCCTCGGGGCGAGGCGGGAGACGTGGCCGCTCGGGAGGCGGCGCACCCCACGGAACAGGGCGATTGGCGCCGGGATTGCGCCGAACTGGAAGAGCGCGTACACGGCGCGCTCGTCCAGCTCGTCGAAGCCGAGCCGCCGAAACAGGCGGAAGTCGTCGGACACGACCCAGCCGCCTGACACCCGGGCGGCGTAGCAGTGCTCAGGCGTCGCCGGCGGCACTACGACGGCGAGCGATCCGTCTCGGAGCGACGCGATGACCGTCGCGGCGTTCGTCTCGGCGTCCGTGGCCAGCCGCTCGAGGTCCCCATCGGCCGGGCCGGACCTGAGGGGCACGATGGCGTCGCCCGAGGCGTTCAAGACTGCGTGGCTGCCGTACTCGGCCAGGCAGCGGCCCGCGGCGGGCCC
>DATMAW010000026.1:0-14540 GCA_035559715.1 Gemmatimonadales bacterium
CCGCGGCGAGCACCCGGTACCCGAGGCGCTCGAGCACACGGACCGTCAGTTCGCGAATGGATTTCTCGTCCTCGGCGACGAGGACCGTCTCTCCGCGGCTGCGCGGCGGTTCCGGTAGGGGAGCCGCCGCTGGCTCGGGCACTCCCGTGGCCACTCGCGGCAGGTAGATCCGGATCGTGGTACCGGCGCCCGGCTCGCTGTAAACATTGATGAACCCGTCGTTCTGCTTCACGATTCCGTAAACGGTGGACAATCCGAGCCCGGTCCCGCGGCCCAGCTCCTTCGTAGTAAAGAAGGGCTCGAAGATGCGCTCCTTGGTGGCGTGGTCCATCCCCGCGCCGGTGTCGCTCACGGCGAGCGTGGCGAAGTCCCCGGGAACGAAGCCCGGGTGGCCGGCGCAGTACACCTCGTCCAGAATGGCGCGCCCCGTTTCGATGGTGATCTTCCCCACGCCGGCAATCGCATCCCGCGAATTGACGCACAGGTTCGCGAGGATCTGATCGACCTGACCAGGGTCGATCCGCACGGCGAGCGGCTCATTGGAGGGCTTCCACAGAAGCTCGATGTCTTCTCCGATCAGCCTTCGGAGCAGCTTGAGCATCCCCTCCACCGTCTCGGTGAGGTCGAGCACGATCGGGGCCACCGGCTGCCGCCGGGCAAACGCCAGGAGCTGCCGCGTGATGTCGGCTGACCGCCGGGCGGCGCTCTGAATCTCCTTGAGGTCGCCGTACAAGGGGTCGCTTGGTTCCAGTCGAGTCAGGGCCAACTCGGCGAATCCCAGAATCACCCCGATCATGTTGTTGTAGTCGTGCGCCACGCCGCCCGCGAGCCGGCCCATGGACTCCATCTTCTGAGACTGATGGAGCTGCGCGGTGAGCTGCAGTTGCTCGGTGATGTCGTGCTTGACGCTGACGTAGTTCGTGATCCGACCGCTCTGGTCGTGCACGGGTGAGATGACGCCTTCATCGGTGTAGAGTGAACCGTCCTTCCGTCTGTTGACGAAGCGCCCCTTCCAGGACTTGCCGCTCGTCAGCGTGTCCCACAGCGAGCGATAAAACGCCGCGTCCTGCTTCCCGCTCTTGAGAATGCGCGGATTCTGGCCCATGACCTCAGCGCGAGTGTAGCCGGTCACCGCCTCAAAGGCCGGGTTGACGTACTCGATCGCGCCATCGGCGTCCGTGACCACCACACATTCGTCGGCCTGCTCGATTGCCGTCATCAGACGTTCGCGCTCGGTTTCGACCTGCTTTCGCGCGGTGATATCGATCACGATTCCCTGATAGTGCGTCACGGTTCCATCAGGTTCTCGCCGGACCCAGGTGTGATCGTCGAGCCAGCGATAGTCCCCGCGTTTCGTACGGATGCGGTACTCCTGCTCGAACTCTGCACGGCCTTCCGCCGTGTAGCGCGTCACTTCTTCCGCGATGCGGCCGAGGTCATCCGGATGCAGGAGTGACGCGTAAGGCACCTTTGTCAGCTCGTCCATCTCGTAGCCGAACTGCATGCAGTTGCTGGTGACGTACTCGACGGGCCACCCGGGGGCGGCGCGCCACAGGAAGGCCACGGCCGGGCTCTTGTTGATGATGAGTTCCAGCTCTTCGCGCCGCTGCCAGGCTCGCCGGGCGGATTCCTCGGCCGCTTTTCGTGCGGTGACGTCGGTGAGCGAGCCCACGATCGCGACCGTCTTCCCGTTCTCCACGACCGGCGCCTCGTGTACTTCGACGCGGATGACGCGTCCTTTCATGCCCCGGAGCTCCAATTCGTACGGCGGCTGAGGCTTGCCGGTCTTGATGGCGAGCTCCGTGAGGCGCAGCCCTTCAGCGTTGATGGGGTTATCGGTCAGGAACTCCGTCCAGCGGATCAGCGCCTCCGCCGGCTCGCAGTCGAAGAACTGGCGGGTCTGCGGGCTGACGTACGTCAGAACGTGGTCTGCCGTGTGCGTGTAGAACAGGTTGGTGCTGTGCTCGATGATGTCGCGGAGGCGTTGCTCGGCATGATTCTGCCGTGCAGCGGCAGCCACCTCCGCGGCGGTAATCCGGGTGCCATGGGATGATGCGGAACGGGGCGGGCTCTTCGCCATGTGCTCGATTCTGTGAGACGTGACGTGACAAAGCATGGAGACGGCATGAAGGTCTGTTTATGGCGCCTTCAGCCTGGCGAAACCCCTTGGTCTTGCGCAGCGTCTGTATAGGAAATGGCCGGTTCGTTGTCGCGTTTGCTGAGGCATGCTCGCCTGCTGGTCCGGCGCGTCAGACTTCGTGATCTGGCGGCGCTGGTCCTTGTCGGACTGGGTTTTGGCGCCGCAGCCATTCTGGCGGAGGCCCTGATCCGCGCTCGCATTGGCCCGCCGTCGGCTCGCGTGCCCACCGCGCTCTTCAGTCGGCCGGCTGCCTGGGGAGCGTGGCCGGGCCGCGCCGGGGCAGTCCCCATTGCGCCCCTGTCGGACGCGCTCGACGAGTGGCGGATCCCCACGAGACTCGCCGACCTCCCCGCTCATCTGGTCGAAGCCGTTCTCGCGGTGGAGGACCAACGCTTCTTCCAACACGACGGACTCGATCTCCGCCGGATCATGGGTGCCGCTGTGGCAAACGCTCGCGCGGGCCAGGTCACACAGGGCGGCAGCACCATCACGCAACAGCTCGCCAAGAACCTCTTCCTGTCGGCCCAGCGCACCCCGCTCCGCAAGCTGCGGGAGGCCGTGATGGCCGTGGTGCTGGAGGATCGCCACGACAAGGCCGCCATTCTCCAGGCCTACCTGAACGAGATCTACCTCGGCCAGGACGGTCCGCGGGCCATCCACGGCGTGGGGGCTGCCGCCCGCTACTACTTCGACAGGGACGCGGCTGATCTCACGCTGGCCGAGGGCGCGCTGCTTGCCGGGATGATCCGTGCTCCCAACTGGTACACACCGGTGCGACACCCCGATCGTGCCCGCGAGCGGCGGGACCTGGTGTTGCGGCTGATGGTGGAGCAGGGCCGCCTGGACGAGCGCGCGGCGCGGCGCGCGGCGAGTCAACGGATTCGAACGCGACCCGTACCCCAGACGATGGTGGACGCGCGGTACTTCCGCGACTTCGTGGTCCGTCGCTTTAGAAAGGAGTACGGCGGTCGCCTCCCGCCCCGAGGCACCACGGTCTACACGACACTGGACGCCGTCCTTCAGCGCGCGGCCAACCGCGCGGTGCGCGATGGACTGGCCGGCCTCTCCGTCCCCGACGCCCAGGCGGCGCTCGTGGCCATCGATCCCCGGACGGGGGACATTCTCGCCATGGTTGGCGGGCGCGACTACGGCGCCTCGCAGTTCAACCGTGCAACGGATGCGCGGCGGCAGCCCGGAAGCGCGTTCAAGCCCATCGTGGCGCTGGTGGCGCTCGGTCGAAACGGATCTGACGTTCCGCCATTCACACTCGCCTCGGTGATCCCAGACGAACCTCTGTCCGTGGTGACACCCGTTGGTCGTTGGGCGCCACGGAACTACGACCAGAGATTCCGCGGGCCGGTCACCCTGCGGCAGGCGCTGGAGCAGTCGCTGAACGTGCCGTTCGCCCGAATCGGACTGTCCGTCGGGGCCGACCGCATTGCCACCATGGGCAAGCAACTCGGGATCTCGAGCCGCCTCCAGGCTGTGCCGAGCCTTGCGCTCGGATCGTCGGAGGTGACGCCGCTCGAGTTGACCCGCGCCTTTGGGGTTTTTGCGAACGGCGGAGCACTGGCCGAAACCCGCTCGGTGCTGGGCGTGGCGAGGGGAGATGGCTCAGTGCGCAACGCGGGATCGCCCGTCCTGCATCGGGCGGTCGATCCCGCCGAAGCGTATCTCGTGACGTCGGCGCTGGAGGGCGCAGTTCAGCGCGGCACCGGTCGCGCCCTGGGACGGCTGGATTTCAGTGGGGGCCTCGCCGGGAAATCCGGGACGTCCAGCGAATGGCGGGACGGCTGGTTCATCGCGTACACGCCGAGCCTGACGGTGGGCGTGTGGGTGGGCCACGATGATGGACGCAGTCTCGGTCTCACCGGCTCGCGGTCGGCGCTACCGATCGTGATGCGTTTCTTGCGAGAGGCGTTGCGGCAGGCGGATACCGAGCCGTTCCCCGTGCCAGAGGGCGTGGAGTTCGCGCATGTTAGAACCGAGCGCGATTGGTGGGGATGGACCTGCGATGGCGAGCCCGAAGTGTTCCTCGAGGGCACGGCGCCTCACGACGACTGCGGTGATTGGTGGGCCCCGCTTCGCTGGGCTTCCCGCATCGGCCGGCTTCCCGGGCAGCTCTTCGGCGGTCTTGCAGACCTCCTCGGACTCGATCAGGACGACGCGGCAGAGTTGCTGGAGCGAGAGGCGAATGAGGTGGTTCGAGAGTTGGCCGCGCAGCTTGATCGAGCGTCACGCGAGCTGCGACGCCACTGAGACGTTGCGATCGAGCCAGGCCCGCCAGGTCTCCGTCCCCCGTGGCCGATCCGGAACGGTGTTGTAACCGGCGCGGAAGGCTGCGGCTGTGCGTCCCAGTATTGGAATCGAAAAAACGCTCTTGTTGAGGCCGCGCACGGCAAGCCACGCGCGTGCCGCCTCTTTCAGGGTCATCAGCTCGGGGCCGCCGATGTCCGGCAGCCGACCGCGGGGGCCTGCGGCGAGGCCGTGACACAGCTCGAGCGCCATATCTCCCGTCCCGATGCTCTGAACCCGGAAGCCCGCAGGAATCGGAAGCAGCCGGGGGATGCGTGACAGGAGATGCAGCTGCAGATCCACGAACCAGTGGAACTGCGTGGCGCGCAGGATGGAATGGGGCAGGCCGCTGTCCGATACGATCCGCTCACACGCGAGCTTGGCGCGGTAGTAGGCCAGGGGGATCCTGTCGATTCCCACGATCGACACAAACAGGAAGTGGGACACGTGGGCGTCCCGCGCGGCGCTGACCAGACGGCGGGTTCCCTCAATGTCGGTCCCCGGGGCGTGGATTGGATCGCTCGCCGTGTGGACGACAGCTTCCACGCCCTGGAGAGCCGTGGCAATCCCTTCGCCCGTGCGCAGGTCCCCCTTCACCCACTGAGTCGCGTTGCTGCCGCCGCGCGAAGCTTCCGGATCGCGACGCGTCATGGCTCGAATGGCGTGACCCGCCGCGGCGGCCGCCCGTACGACTTCCCGTCCAAGGTGGCCCGTGGCTCCCGTCACGAGGACGTTCACGGTTGGACGACCACAGCGAGATCTGGAGGCTACGGCGCCGGAAGCTCTACGGGTGTCGCCGTTTCACCAAGTTCCTTTGCGAGCGCGAGGAGATACGCGTTCATCGTGGCCGTGGGCGGGAAGAACAACTTTCCCATGACGCGGAACAGCGGGTTCTTGATGAATCCCGCCTCGGTGATCGTGACCCGTGCCCCGGAACCCTCCGGCTCGACCTCCCAAGTCCAGGTACCCCCAAACGGCTGGCCTTCGTCCACCACGCGCACCACCTGCTTGCGCGGTGGATCCTGGCTCACCAGCTCGAACGTCACGGTCCCCTGTTTCGACGTCTCCACGAACCGGACTCGTTCCCCCTCGGCTGTCAGCATCTCCACCCTGGTGACGTCGGAGCGCCAGCGCGGGGTACCGCCGAAATCGGAGATCAGTGCCCACACGCGCTCTGGCGGGCTTGGGAGCGTGATCCTCATGCGGGCGACGTGATCGCGCGGGAGCATGGACCCGACGGCGAACGCCACCAAGGGAAGTCCAAGCAGAATCCCGATTACGACTATGAGCCACGGCATCCAGCGTCTCCGGTCCATGGCGTGCTCTCCTTCGCGTTGGGATGTCGAGCGGCGCGTGCGGGCATAGAGAGTCCTCGGATGTCAGCGGTGATCACCCGCCCGCGATGGCCCCGACGATCAGTAGTGGTTCCTCGCCGTGCGATACCGGCTCCGGCAGCGGCGCCTCCGGCGCTTCGTGGGACAAGTCCCGCCCGCAAGTGAAGAACCTCACCAGGGGCCTGCGCCGCCGCGTGCCGTGGTCCCGCACGGTCCCCCGGAGAGCGGGATACCGGTCCTCCAAAGCATCCAGAACGGAACCCAACGTCACGGGGCCGTTCACCGCCAGCAGGACCTCGCCCTCGACCCGCGCCAACGCCTGCAGATGCGCCGGAAGCGACACCCGGATCATGCCAGCGTCTGGACCTCCACCGACAGGACGGCTGGCAGATCTCGCACGATCGCGTTCCAGCTATCGCCTCCGTTCGCCGATGCGTACACCTGGCCGCCGGTCGTGCCGAAGTAAATGCCGCAGGGATCGAGGGAGTCCACGGCGCTCGCGTCCCGCAGGACATTCACGTAACAGTCCTTCTGCGGGAGGCCCTCGGTCAGCGCCTCCCATTCGTTCCCGCCGGTACGGCTGCGGTACACTCGTAACCTGCCCTCCAGGGGATAGTGTTCGGAATCGCTCTTGATCGGAACGACGTAGATCGTCTCCGGTTCGTGCGCGTGCACTTCGATGGTGAATCCGAAATCCGTGGGCAGGTTGCCGCTCACTTCGCGCCAGTTGTCACCCGCGTCGTCGGTCCGCAGCACGTCCCAGTGTTTCTGCATGAACAGCACGCTGGGCCGTGATGGATGCATGGCGATGCGATGCACGCAGTGGCCCACCTCGGCCGTCCCGTCCGGCAGGTACTCCGACTTCAGGCCGCGGTTGATGGGCTTCCACGTCCTGGCGCCGTCATCCGTCCGAAACGCGCCGGCGGCCGAGATCGCAATGAACAGGCGGCCGGCGTTCTTGGGATCGAGCAGGATCGTGTGGAGGCACAGGCCACCCGCTCCGGGTTGCCAGTTCGGACCGGAGCCGTGACCGCGCAGGCCCGGCAGCTCGTGCCACGTCTGGCCACCGTCGGTGGTGTGAAACAGCGCTGCGTCCTCGACTCCGGCGTACACGGTATCAGGATCGTTCAGCGAGGGCTCGAGGTGCCACACCCGCTTGAACTCCCAGGGGTGCGGTGTGCCGTCGTACCATTGGTGCGTACCCGGGACGCCCTCGTACGCGAACTGGTTCCCGACGGTTTCCCACGTCTTTCCGCCGTCGCTGGAACGCTGCATCACCTGGCCGAACCAGCTGCTGGTCTGGGAGGCATACAGGCGATTCGGGTCGGCGGGAGATCCTTTCACGTGATAGATCTCCCATCCGCCGAAGTGGGGACCGCTCACGCGCCACTGCTTCCGCTTGCCGTCGGACGTCAGGATGAATGCGCCCTTCCTGGTGCCCACGAGCACACGTACGCCGCTCATACGGAGCTTCCTCCTCGAGTTGGGTGCGTTTCCGGTGGGCTCGTCGGACCGCCGCCGCGATCGCCGCGCGGTCATCGTGTGCGAGGCTGCCCGGGAGGAGAGCCAGCCGCGCACCCGGAAAAATTATACAATCAACACGGGGTGCGCCCACTCGGGCGCACCCCATGCATCGTGCGGTCTACGGCCGGCCCGCGGGCTTCTTCGGCATCCAGAAATCTGGGTCCGCCGCCCTGGTTTCCGCCGTGACGTAACTCTGACCGGGATCCACGCGGAAGCGCTGGGTCTCCGAGTTGACCAGTCCATCCGTGAAGAGCTTCTGGAACGCGTCCATCTCCTGCGGCCTCACGCCCGCCATGGTGGCCTGGCCAGCGGCCGTCATCTGGTCGAATCCCGCAAACGACGTGACGGAGCTGAAGATCAGGTACGTGGGGCCGGGCACGCCCGCGAGGATCTGGTACACGCGGAAACTGGTCGTGGGCGCTGAACGCTCGGCCGCCGCGCGATAGGCCTTCGCCGCGGCTTCGAACTCCTGTTCGTGGCCCGGACGAACGCGGTACCACGTGATTTCCGTGAACCGCACCTTGGCGAGATCAGGGAACGCGCCCATGCTGAGGTCGGGACGACCGGCAGCATGCATCACGCGAACATTGTTCAAGAACTCGGCGTCCCCGCGCGAGAGGCGCTCCAGCTCGGCGGTAAGCACGGGGTCCGCGGCGTCCCGCTTCATGCTCTCGCCAAGTGCAGCGTGCGAGGCATAGGGTCCGACGTACCACGCCTCACTCGGTCCGGTCATGGAGACGAGCGCCAGGTAGTAGTCCGGCGACTTGGCCTTCTCGAAGGCCGCCGGCCAACCGGCCTCGAAGCGGGCATGATCGGCCCCACGGCCGAGTTTCACGTCTTCGCGGACGATCGTGAGTAGAGCGGGTTGCGACGCTGGCATGCCCTGCGCGAACGCGGCGCCGGCGCCCGCGGCCAGAAACGCCACTGCGCTGATGCTGGACAGACGGGTGATCATGAATTGCCCACCTCATGGGCTGGTGCTGGGAAGGAGCGCCATTGATGCGCGCGGTCTCGCTCGGGGCGAGCGGGAGGGGCGAGCACGGGCGCGAAGGGGCCAAAGACTACCCTCCGGGACGCTGATGTCAAGAGCGGTGGCAGGGATGGACGCGCCGACCCCCGGTCGTAGAATTGAGAACTCGCGCTTGTTCGGAGAACATGATGTCGTTAACCGCTCGCAGTTTCGTGGCCGGGCTGCTGTCCCTTATGTCGGCAGCCGCGCTTCGTGCCCAGGAACGCTTCGAGTACCACGCCTACACCAACGCACTGGTGGATCGCGGCGCTCAGGCGCTCCACACGTGCAACGGTTTGTTCGTGTCGCACCGCACCCTGGAGCAGATCTATGGGGGTGAGTTGCGTGCCGCCGGTGGCCGGCCGCTGCCGCCGGAGCGAGTCGAGATCGATCGCGCCCGGCAGGTCGTCTCCGTGGGTGTCGGCGCGAACGACGGTGTCCCGGTCATGCGGGCCGCCCTGCGTCAGGGGCTCGGCTGTGTGGTGATGGCGCCGGATCAAACGTTGGCCGACGTGGACAAACTGCCGATTCTTCGCACGCCGCCGCTGCCGGGTGACCCGGCCACCATTCCTTGGCCGGACGGCGACCTCGTTCCATCCAAGCCGCTGGCCACCGGCGTGAGCCGCCAGGGCCTCGAAGCGGCCGGCCGATGGGCCTTCGACCGCGCGTCGCACGGCGGCCATGCGGGTCAGGTCACACTGAGCCTGCTGGTGGTCCACAGGGGCGACATCGTGTTCGAGCGCTACGCGGACGGTGTGGACTTCACGACACGGACGCGCACGTGGTCCGCGGCCAAGTCCATCGCCGGTACCCTGATCGGGATCGCCGTGGGGCGGGGAATGCTGAGGCTCGACGAACCGCTTCCCATCTCGTGGCCGCCGGACGAGCTGAACGAGTTGCACTACCGTCACCGCTCGCGCATGCCGATGGTGACGCTGGAGCCCTGGCCGCCGGCGAATCGGAGTCCGGCGCCCGATCCCCGTCGCCGAATCACGCTGCGTCACGTGCTCAACATGTCGAGCGGCCTCTACCCGGTGGATAACGAGTATGGTGGCTCGATCGGGTCGGGGCTGTCGTACTTCGGCGGGTGGAACTCCGCGTACCAGGCGGCGGACCGGGGCCTGGTGCGCGAGCCCGGCACCGTTTGGGACTACGAGAACTACGATACGCTACTCGGGATGCTGGCGCTCAAGACGGCGATCGGCGACGACGCCGCGTACCTCGAGTTCCCGCGGCGCGAACTGTTCGACAAGATCGGCATGCGGAACACCGTGCCCGGCGTGGACCGGTTCGGCAACTTCGTCTTGAGCAGTCAGGTCTACACCAACGCGCGCGACATGGCGCGGCTCGCCCTCCTGTACTTGAACCGCGGCGTGTGGAACGGCGAGCGGCTCCTGCCGGAGAGCTGGGTGGATTTCTCCAGGACGGCGGCGCCTTCCACGGCGCAGTTCGGCAACTTCTACGGCGGGCAGTGGTGGCTGGTGCAGGATGCGCGGACGGATGTGCCGCAGGATGCCTACACGATGGCCGGCGCGCAGGGTCAGTATGCGATTGTGGTGCCGTCGCACGATCTCGTCATTGTGCGGCGCGGGCTGGATAGCGGCGCGCCCGGGTTCCCGACGTGGGATCTCGTGGCACAGGTGATCAAAGCGTTGCCGCCGGGCCGGGCGGCGCGGAAGATGGTGACGGCGGCGGATCAGAACTGACCGGCGCGCCGTTCGCTGCCGGGGTCCTGCCACGCTCGCCGCGAGCAACAGCACGTGGCGCGCGGTGTTCATGAGGCCGGGGATGCTCGCCCACTCGCCTACCTCCGCCAACGGACTGTGCCGCCGCGTGCCTGCAGCTCAGCGCCAGCGCGGCCAGCGCCAGCCGCGTCGTCATCACTCTCCGCCTCCACGATGCGTGTCACCCACTGACCAGCACGCTTTTCCTTACATATGTCCGATCATCGATCTGCTTGAGCAGGAAGTCGGCCACGTCAGCGCGGGAAATCCGCGGAACTCCGCTGAGCTTCAGGCGCTCGCCCACCCGATAACGGCCCGTCCGCGGGCCGTCGGTCAGCGTCACCGGATGCACCAGCGTCCAGTCGAGGCCGCTCCGACGCAGCTCTCGCTCGCCGGCTTCCTTGTCGGCGTAAACGTGACGCAGCAGCGTGCGTCCGAAGATCCTCGGCAGCAGTGGAAGGTCCTGCCATGTTTCCCCCACTCCATACGCCGATGTGAAGATCAGGCGACGAACGCCGGCGCTCTCCATTGTGCGCACGATGAGCGGCACGCTGCGGGCGATCAGGGCGCCGGGTTTGAAGGACGTGCCCACGCCGAGTGCGCTGATCACGGTGTCCTGGCCGCGAACGGCTGCCGTGAGAGCGTCGGCGTCCTGAGTGACGTCTCCCCGCAGCACTCGGAGGCGGTCGGACTTGGCGGTGAGCCGTTCCGGGCTACGAACGAACGCAGTAACCTCGTGGCCCTGCTCCAGACCTTGTAAGACGACCTGCTGGCCCGTTCCTCCGGTTGCACCGAGGACGAGGATCTTCTTGCCGCTCATCGCGTGCTCCTGATGGATGTCAGTCCGCGCCGGAGTTCACGGACGCCTGGACGCGCGGTTGCCCTACTGCCGGGTTGCGCCGTGAACGAACTGGATAGTGCGACGGAAAATCTCGCGAGGACGATCCGAATCGTCCACAATGTCGAAACCGTGGTGTCCATCCTCGGACGTCACGAATTCAACGGGCGCGTGCAATTCACGGGAGCGCAGAACGAAGCGATCCTGTGACGCATTGATCTCCGGGCGATCGAGCCCGGCCCGTACCAGGAAGAGCGATGGAATCCGGCTGCCGCGTTGACCCAACGCCGCAAGCGGCGAGAACGCGCGGGCCCCGGAGCCCGTGCGTCAGCGTGAGCGCGTTGAGAATGACGGGGATGGCCAGCACAATTCGCCGGGTCATCAGTCGGGTCAACGCGTTGTCCGCACCAGTTTGGCGGTCGTGACGATCTGTCCCGTATGTCGCGCGGCATGCTCGGCGGCGTGAAACAGGAGGCCGTGCACGTTCGAGGGTAGCCGCTCCCGACCGACGGCGCGCCGTTCGAACAGCGCGGACTCGGGCGTGGTGGCGAGTTGCCGCAGCGCCGCGGTGACGACCTGATGCCAATTGCCGAGCAACGTCTCCAGCGATGGCCGGACCTCGGCGATGGCTCGTTCCCGGGCGAGAATCGCCTGCTGCGCGTCGGTCAGCGGCTCGCCCCGGGCGTAGGTCATGAGCCGATCCGTGCTGCCGGCCAGGTGCGCAAGGTGGTACCCGACGGTGGCGATGCCGTTGATCTGGAGCCAGCACTGCGCATCGGTCATGCCGGCCAGGGCCACGTCAATGTCTTCGCGCGCCAGAATGAATGCGTGCCCCACGGGCTGGAGCATTGCAGGGATCCCCGGAAGGGGTCCGCGAAGCCAGGGCTCGGGTGCGGCAGCGGTCACGGCACGAGGGGATGCAGCTCGACGAACAGTCGGTTGCCGATCGCGCCCAGCGTCATCGGTCCCGCGGGTGCCATCGGCTACGACGCGCGCGACGTGCCGACCCAGTAGCGCAGCTGCACGAACGGTCCGTAGACCTGGGTGCCCCGCAACTGCAGCGGCGGCGTCGTGATCGCGCGTGGCAACAGCGGCTTCCCGGCTCCCAGCGTCACCGGCGCGATCGTGACGATGATTTCGTCCAGCAGGCCGCGATCGTGGAACTGGCCCACGAGGTCGCCGCCGCCGATCAGCCAAACGTTCTTCCCGGCCGCGGCGGTCCGCATGTCCCGGTGCACCGGGGTCACGTCACCGCGCACGAAACGGATGTCGGCGCCCGGCATCGGTCGCAACGATCGCGTGGTGAATACCCAGGCCGGCTGGGTGTACGGCCAGGCCTGTGGCTGATCGGCGCCCTGCGCCAGGAGATGGTTCAACACCCACTCATACGTCGAGGAGCCCATCGCCACGGCTCCCACGTTGCTGATGAAGTCGTGGAAGTCGTCGGTACCAGCATCGCCGAACTGGAACAACCAGTCGAGCGAGTGGTTCTGGTCTGCGATGAAGCCATCGAGGGTTGCGGCCGTGTAGTACTGCGTTCGTTGCGTCACCGGCTGTCACTCCACGTACGATAGGCAACTTTCCACTTGCCGCCGTCGGGCCGCGCGAGGACGTCCAAGGACTTGGTCTCGAACGGGACGAGAGCCGGCCCGCGACGCGTCTGTCCCGACGCCCCGGCGTTACGGCTCCCGCACGGCGGCGCGCCCTACGACCCTCACCCACTTTACCTCGCCGCTCGCGCTGCGCACGAACTCGATGGATTGGCCGCGCTCAGCGCCGTCGGTGATCACCGCGCGATCGGGCCCGTAGAACAGGATCGGCAGGTCCCTGCCGGGGCTCCCGCTATTCGGACGATCGTGCACAAAGAGCCTGTCTCCCTCGGCGCGCACGACCACCGTGTTGGTGGGCCTCCTGTACGTGCCGGCGTACGGCGTTGGATCCGGCTGTTGGGGCAGAGGCTGTACCGACGGAAGCGACTCGACCAAGCCGCGATGGGCGATGGCCTGGTTGACCGAGTACACGGCACCGAGGTACGACTTCAGCGCCTCGCGCTCAACGTCCTGGATCAAACGCCAGCCCGCGTTCGAGTTGGTGAGAATCGCGATGGCGAAGCTGCGCTCGGGCACGAGCTCGAGCAGCACGATGTGTCCCGCGAGCGTGCCGCCGTGCGACGCAGTGCGGATCCCGCCGACCGTGCGCAGGTGCCAGCCGATCCCCATGTCGTCATCGGTGGCCTGCTTGCGAATCTGAGCGGTGCGCAGCTGCTCGAGCGACTCGCGCTTCAGGATTCGCGTACCGTTCGCCCCGGTCCCGTCGCCCATGTGGAAGCGCGCGTACGCCAGGAGGTCGGTCATGCAGAGGCCCACGCCGCCCGCGCTCACGCTGGTCGAAGGGGCAAACGGTCGGTTGAGCGTTGCCACGCCGTCTCGGGTGGTGTGCCCCGCCGCGAACCGGTTCACGATGAAATCGCCGGTAGTCGTCCCGGCATGTTCGAGCCCGAGTGGCTCGAAGACCAGTTCGCGGATGGCGCGGTTGATGGGCATGCCGGTGACCACCTCGATCACTCGCCCCGCGATGCTGAACCCGGCGTTGTTGTAGCTCCACGCCGCTCCCGGCGGCGCGATCTGCATCAGGTCCGTGATGGACGAGACGAAGTTGGCGAGGGTCTCGGTGCCGCGGTCGGGACCCGAGACCTGTCCTTCCCAGCCGCCGAGGTGCGTGAGGAGATGCCACACCGTCGCGTCGCGGCTCGCGGCTTCGTCGCGGACGCGGAAGTGGGGGATGTAGCTGCGCACCGGTGCTCTGAGGTCCACCTTCCCCTGCTCGACGAGCCGCATGATTGCCGTGGCGGCGAATGTCTTGGAAATGGACGCGATGGGGAAAACGGTGTGCGCGGTAACGGGTAACGGGTCTTCGACGTTGGTGATGCCGAAGCCGCGGATCGTCGTCGCCCCGCTGTGGACGATGCCGAGCGCCACGCCCGGCACGCCGAACTGTTTCATCTTCGTCTCGGTGAGCGAGACCAAGGCCTCGAATCGCGCGTCCGGGCCGGATTGCGCGCGAGTGGCCGAGGCGACGCTGCAGAGCGTGACAATCAGCCCAGCGGCAGCGCGTTCGATCCGTTTCCGGGTGCCGATCGAGAACGTGCGGGACTGCATGCCGCGCTCCGCAGCGGCGCCCCGAGCCGTCAGGGGCGCGGGTGGGCGTGCGGCACCATCTTCGGGGGAGCGTCCGCAAAGGAGTAGGCGCCCTTCGGGCAGCGAACCGCCGGGTTCGTCGGCGAGAACACGCCGGCCGAGTTCTCTTTCCACAGCCAGACGTGGAGGTCGTAGTGGTGCAAGCCCTCAGGCATGACGGGCTTGTGTCCCTCCATTGGACCCTCGAGCTGTTTGCCAAAAATCGCGGGTGGGGTCCCGCCAGCAGCCTGAACCGGGAGGAACCATTCCGCCGCCACGAGACGGAGCCGATCGCCGTCCGGCTCGTAGATCAGCACCTGCGGCTTGGCGGGATCCAGGGTGGGACTGATGAATGAGAGGTTGAGGAAGTGGACGCCCATGCCGCCGGCGGGGTACTTCATCGTGCCCTCACTGCTGCCGGTGGGGTACTCAATGCAGCCCAGCGTCGAGAGGTACCCGTCGTGAACGGCCACGATGGGATCGCGGTACCTGTCAAGCGC
>DATMAW010000027.1:0-28834 GCA_035559715.1 Gemmatimonadales bacterium
AGGAAAGACGAGAAGGGGCGAGCGGGGCCGCGGGCGGCCCGTGCAGCTCACTTGCTTCCGACGCCGTGGCAGGAATGCGCCGCATGGCGAGCCAGACGACAGCAACGGCCACGGCACCCGGAAGGGCTGCCCACGCAATCACCGCGCCGGGGCCCATCCCTGCCTGCGCGAGCAGCAGCGCTGCAATCAGCGGACCGACGGTAGCGCCTGCGTGATCCATCGCGCGGTGAAACCCGAACGCCCGGCCGCGGATCTCCGGCGCCGCGGCGTCCGCAATCACGGCGTCTCGCGGCGGCGAGCGCATTCCCTTCCCCAACCGATCCGCCGTGCGAAACGCCACCACGTGCCAGCCAGCCGTGGCAACCGCGATCAGCGGACGCGCGATCGCCGCCACGGCATACCCGAGAACCACGAGCGGCCGGCGCCAGCCCCGCCGATCCGACAGCCATCCCGCGTACAACCGGGCTCCCGCCGCCGCAGCATCCGAAAGTCCGTCCAGCGCGCCCAGCGTCACCGCACCGCCACCTAGCCCGCCGGTCACGAACGCCGGCAGCAGCGGGTACACCATCTCACTTGCCAGATCGTTGAGGAATGAGACGGCGCCGAGGGATTTTACGACGGGAGGGAGGCGGTGGGGCATGGAGATCGTCCCATCGGTGACGCCGTCCCTCATGCCTCCAATCCCATCCCCCAGCGCATCAGGCTCACCGGCAGGGTGCCGTACTGCATGACGGCATCGTGGAACTTTCGCAACGTGTACTCGGAACCCATCGCCGCCCGATAGGCTTCGCGCAGCAACCGCAACTCGCGCCGCCCCACCGCGTAACACAGCTGATACGCGGGATACGCGCAGTAGCGCCGTACCTCGGCCTCGGCGTTCGTGCGATCGAAATGCACGCGGTCCACCAGCAAATTCACGGCGTCGTCGAACGACATGCCGCGCGTGTGCAGTCCCACGTCCAGCACGATGCGCAGCGCCCGCCACAAGAGGTGCACGCGGCGGAAGAAGCACTCCTCCGGCGTGCGGTAGAACCCCTCCTCCTCCATCATCTCCTCGCAGTAGAGCGCCCATCCTTCGATGGTGAGCGCCGTACCCAGGATGCGCCGCAGCGGCCGCTCCAGCGCCTGCGCCGTAAGGAAATGGAGATGATGGCCGGGGAAGCCTTCATGCAACGCCGTGGACGCGATCTCGTGGACGCAGTGATCGCGGAGCATCTGCTCGGCCGCTTCGGGCGGGAGACTCGGGTCGGGCGGCGTGACATAAAACCACCCGGTCCGGTCTGCGGACATCGCCCCGGGCGGCTGATACGCGGCGTACGGCATGAGCGGTTTGAGGAACGGCGGCGTCTCGATCACATCGCGCGGCCCTGTGGGAATCGCCGCCAATCCCCGCTCCGCCACGAAAACCCGGGCCCGGTCCATTTCGGCGGCGTATGACGCCACGAGCTGGTCGGCAGGCGGATGCTCGTTGCGCAGTCGGTCCACAAGGGCCGGCCACGCGCTCGAGCCATTGAGCCGCCTGGCGAAGTCTCGCAACTCCGCGTCCAATTCCTCGGTGAGTGCCATGCCATAGCGCCACAGCTCGGGCGCCGTGCTGCCCAAGGCGTGCTCGTAGTGCAGGCGGAAATTGAACGCCTCTTCCCCGATGGCGAACGCCCCGTTGGCGTTCGGAAACAGGTCGCCGTCCAGGTATCGGCGGAAATCGGCCAGCGCCTCGCCCGCGCTCACCAGCGTCTGGTCGAACCTGGGATCGTCTGCCGGCCGCAGGTGTCGCCCGACTTCCTCGAGCACCTGTTGAGCCCCCGCGGCCACCCGCAGCGCCGTCTCGACGAACACACGTGGACATTCGCGCAGCGTCGCTCGCGCCCCTTCGAAAAAGGCCGGGAACTCCGCCAGCCGGCCAGCCGCCGCTCGCGCGCGATGCTCCAGCGGACGGTCTCGTCGCTCGAGCAGGAAGTACAACCCCTCGAGGGCGTGGTTGAGCCAGAACGCCGGATTGGTGACGTGGACTCGCTCAACGGAGAATCGGTGAATGGACACGCGGATCTCATTGAGCAATGCCGTGCGGTCGATCTCATCCTCCACCGATGCCACTTCCGCCCCCTCCACGGCCCCGGCCAGGGCTCGCAGGGCGGCCAGGTGTTGCCGCACGTCCTCCAGCGTATAGCGACCGAGCCGGTGGTCATGGTCCCTGACACCCGACGCCGTGGCATCCACGGGGTCCAGGTGCCAGCGGACGTCGAAATACGACGCCGACAGGTCCGCGAGACTAGCGGGCGGCGTCAACCGGGGCCCCAGGGGTGTGGCCGAGGACCTCGGCCGCCAAACGGTGGCACTCCGCGTCATTCAACACGCGATCCGCGCGCTTGGCGGCCGCGAAGAGATGATCGCACAACGCGCTGTTCGAGGCGTCGTAGCCATGTTCCTCAAGCCAGCAGCGTACGTTCGACAATCCCGACACGGGGCTGATCTCGATCCGCTGCTTCAAGCCGAACACGCCGGCGGGTACGCTGGAGTACACCCGGTCCGCAAGCCAGGCGTCGCCCTTCTTCCGCGCCTTGATGATCGCAGCCGCGTGGACGCCCGTACCGGTGCGGAACGCGTCGTCCCCCATGACCGGATAGTTGGGAGGGAGCGGCACCCCGATCGTCTCCGCGGCGAGCCGGCAATAGTCTCGCAGGCGGGACACGTCGTGCCGGTGGGCGCCCAGCAGGTACAGATTCACGATCAACAGGTCCATCTCCGCGTTCCCCACGCGCTCGCCGATCCCCAGCGCCGTGGCGTGCACGCGGTCCACGCCGGCCTCGATCGCCGCCAGACAATTGATCAGCCCCATGCCGCGGTCCCGATGTCCATGCCAGTCGATCTTAACGGCCTCACCGGAAGGGATCACAATCTCTTCTTTGACGAACCGTACCAGATTTTTCACGCCCACGGGCGTCGCGTGGCCGACCGTGTCCGCCAGGCAGATGCGGCGCGCACCCCAGCGGATCGCATTGCCGTACAGCGCCTTCAACGTCTCCGGCCGGGCGCGGGTCGTGTCTTCGGTCACATACATCACCGGCAGGCCCTCCCGCACGGCAAACGTGACCGCTTCCTCGCTGGCCCGCAGCATGCGATCGAGGGTCCAGTCCTCGGCGTACTGGCGAATCGGCGAGGAGCCGATGAACGTGGCAGCCTCGATCGGAATACCGACTTCCTGAGAGATTCGCACAACCGGCTCTACGTCCGCGATCACCGTGCGCGCCGCGCAGTTAGGCTGGATGGGCAGTCGCGACTGGACGATCTCCCGCGCGAGCGCGCGGACCGACTCCTGGACGCGGGCCCCGGCGCCGGGCAGGCCGATGTCCGCCGCGGCAATACCGAGATCAGCCATCAGATGTAGGAGGCGGGTCTTGACGTCTATCGCGGGATCAATGGCCGAGGGCGATTGGAGTCCATCGCGCAACGTCTCGTCGTTGAGATCCACCTGCACCCGAGACCAGTCGAACCCATCCTGGGCGTTCCAATCGTGGATCAGCGAGGCGTCGTCCATAGCCGAAACTGGACGGGAGTCCGGCAGAGAGTCAAGCCGAGTGAGGCGATGATCGGGGTTGGCGGGCGATGACGTGCGAGGTGGCAGCACCGCCTCCGTTCATGGCGCCGGCGCCACTTCGTCCGCCGTCGCCACCATGTTGTGGAGCGTCAGTCCCTCCAGCGTCACACCGTCCCCGATGAGCGAGTGCCGCACGTCGCAATTCACGAGCCTGGCACCCCTCCCGACGATCGCATCTCGCACGGCCCCGCCGGCAATGGATGCGCCCGGCTCGATCGTCACGTTGGGTCCGATTGCGCAGCGCTCGAGCGTGGCACCGGGCTCCACCCGTACCGGGTCCACGATCGTCACGCCTGCCCGCGCCGCAGGTGCCTGCGCCCGACCGTGCTGGAGCAGGTGCAGGTTCGTCTGCAGCACGGTTTCGACCTTGCCGCAGTCATACCACCCGCCCACTTCCGCCGTCAGGATCTTCCGCCCGCGGTCAATCATGTACTGAAAGGCATCGGTGAGAAACCACTCGCCCATGTGCTGGGGTCGGGCGAGGGTCCACTCGATCCCCTCGAACAGCGCGCGCCAATCAGCGATGTAGTACAGGCCGATGTTGGCCAGCCGAGAGACGGGCTCGCGGGGCTTCTCGACGATACGCGTCATGTACCCGTCTCGGTCGGTCACCACCACGCCGAAGCGCTGGTAGTCCTCCACTTCCTTGGCCCAGATGATCCCGTCCGCCCGCACGCGGTTGACCAGCGACAGGTCGGCGTCGAACAGCGTGTCCACGAAGATGATGAGGACCGGGCCCTGCACGTGCTCCCGCGCGAGCCCCACCGCGCCCGCCGTGCCGTCCTGCACCTTCTGCTCGATGAACCGCGCCGGGTACTTGTAGTTCGCGCGAACGTAGCCCTCGACCTTGTCCTTCAGGTGCCCCGTGATGAAGATCAGCTCCTCCACGTCGAGCCCGGAGAGCTGGTCCATCACGTAGTCCATGACCGGCCGCCCGGCCACGCGGATCAGCGGCTTGGGCACGTGCTTCGTGAGTGGAAGCAGGCGCGTCCCCTTCCCGGCAAGCGGGATGATGACCTTCATGGGCGCCGTCACTTCTGCCGCCCCACCTCACGCCCGGCCATACCGATCCTCCACCCGCACCACGTCCTCCACTTCGGGCGTCGAGGCCTCCAGCAGGTCCGCCGCCGTCACGGCTTCCATCTGGTGGATGGTGGGCGGCGCGATGTGATAGCTCTCCCCCTCGCGCATCCGCCGTTCGATGAGCCTGCCACCCTCCTGTACACGGAAGATGATCTCGCCGCGCAGCACGTGAATCGTCTCGTCCTTCTTGCGGTGATACTGGAGGCTCAGCACGTGGCCCGGCTCGATATGCAGGATCTTCCCCACGTATCGGTCGGTTCGGGCCCAGACGAGCTCGTAGCCCCAGGGCTTGGACACGCGGTACGGGACGGTGGCGCTGGCGGCTGCTGGATGTTCAGGCATCGGGCGACGAGTAAAGTGGGAGCAAACCTAACGACAGAACCGTCACGCCGCCGACGCGGCGGCCGGTTCCTCGACTCGAACCTCTTCCAGCGCGCGGTGCAGGTCCGAGGCCGACTGCCACCGTTCCTCTCGCTTCTTCGCCAGCGCCTTGAGGATCACGCGGGACAGAGCCTCCGGAACCTCGGGATTCAGACGGCGCGGATCCTCGGGCTGTTCTCCGAGGTGCTTCGCCATCAGTGCCATCAGGGTGGGGGCCTCGAAGACATTTCGACCCGTGACGCATTCGTAGAGCACTGCGCCGGCCGAATAGAGGTCCGCGCGGGGATCCACGGCTTCGCCCATGAGCTGCTCCGGAGCCATGTACTCCGGTGTGCCGATTGCGGTGCCGGCCTGCGTCAGCCCCTCGCCCAGCTTAGTGCCTTCGGTGTGGCGCGCGATCCCGAAGTCCATGACCTTGAGAAAGCCGGTCGGATCCACGACGACGTTCTGCGGCTTGATATCGCGGTGCACCACGCCCTGCTCGTGCGCCACTTCGAGCGCGCGGCACAGCTGCTTGCCGACCGTGAGTGTCACGCTCGTGGGCAGACGACCACGTTTGCGAATGAGGTCCTTGAGACTGGCGCCTTCCACGTACTCCATGGTGATGTAGTACACGCCGTTCACTTCACCCAGGTCGTGGGTCCGCACGACGTTGCGGTGGGTGATCCGACGCGCCAGACGGATCTCTTGCTTGAACCGCTCCAGGCTGCTCGCGTCTGCCGCGATCGCTTCCGGCTTGAGCGTCTTGATGGCCACCACGTCGTCCAGCTCCCGATCGTGCGCGCGGTACACCACGCCCATGCCCCCGGCACCCAGCACTTTCTTGATCTCGTAGCGGCCGGCGAGCACGCTGCCGACCTCCAGCATTTCCGCTCCCCGCACGGCAACGCGGGCCGTGGCCCCCGCCTGCGGCGCCCCACGCGTGACCTGGGCCACCTGGTCCGGCGTCAGTGCCACGGTCTGGCCACCACCGGCGCTGAGGAACTCGACCAGCTCCTGTTTCTCCCTCAACTCCCGCATCATGCGCCGAAACGCACCCGCCAGCTCGCCGATCTCGTCGTTCGAGCGTACCTCAATGGGGACGTCGTAGCGTCCTTCGGCCACTTCTCGCGTGGCCTGCACCAGACGGCGAACGGGCCGTGAAATCCCTCCGGCCACAACGAGCGACGACAACACCGCCAGCGCGAGACCCACGGCGAATGCGCGGATAATCGTGGTGCGCAGTTGCTCGAAGGCCGCCAGTTCCATGTCCCTCGACCGCAACCCAACGTACCCGGCAACGGGATACCCCGCCGCCGTTGTGAGCGGTCCCACCGTTCCCACCAGCGTCTCGTTCCCGATGCGCCATCGGACACCCACTTCTGTCGTGTCCGTCAACGCCGCGCCCCAATCTCCCGCCTCGCCCATGGCACCTCGGAGATCGCTGATCGGCAGCGTTGACACGGTGGGCACGGGCTGCCCCAACGTGTCGAGCACGAAGAAGAGGACCTCGGATGCGGTATTCTGCTCCAGGTGGGCCACAAACGCGCTGTCAATCGGTACAGCCGCCACGAGGACGCCGTAGACGGTCGTCCCACCGGGGCTCACGATCGGCACGCCGACCGCCTGAAACAGGCGATCGTCTTCCACCGCGCCATCGGCCCCGGGCTCGATCCACGCACCCGCCGCGGGTTGCCCTTGTTGCAGCGGCAGGCCCACCAGGGCCCCCTCCCCGAGCGCGTCCCCTGACTGGTCCCGAAACTCGGTGTGCGCCCGCAGAATGCCGGCGTCATCGGTGATCAGGGCCCACTCCGCCCCCACCTGGGCCCTGAATTCGTCCGCCTGATCGAGGAGGTTGGCCCGATTGTCCTGCCTCAGGGCCTCGCTGATGCGCGCAACGTAATCGGGCACCTGGGCCACGACACGAGCGCTCTGGAGCAGTGCCTGGCTCCGCCCCGCCAGTGCGTCGTTGATCGCCGACCGGGTGGCGGCGAGCCCTCGGGCAATGGACTCGTCGGCCACGCGGTCAGCCCGCTGCTTGGTGATGAGCAGCGATCCCCCGAGCACCGCCACGACGACGGTCGCAGCGGACAGGAAGATCTTGGCGCCAAGCCCCGAGATCGGGATGCCCCTAATAGCGCCTCCCGCCCCGCGCGTACGGCTGTCCGAACTTGTTCAGGTGCTGGACGAACTTGTAGCCGCGGGCATCGAGCCTGACTTCGAGCCGCTGCGCGCCCCCGGGACCGACGCGCAGGGGCTGCGGCGCAAACGGCGCCGCCCGTTCGTGCCACGCATGGAGCACGTAGTCGCCGGGTGGAACCGCCGGAATCGCGAACGAGCCATCGGCCGCGGGCTGCGTGTACCACGGAGCGTCTCGCACGATCACGAAGGCGCTCATTTGCGCATGCACGTTGCAGTACACGCGCGCGACACCCGGCCGCGCGAACGTGTGGGACTTCACCTGCCCCCGCCCGTACAGTCCCAGGTCGAACTGCGCCTCTTCCGAGAGCGAGAAGACATTGTGATCGAAGGCATCGCTGTTGGGGAACGACACGGTGCTGCCCACCGGAACCACGGTCACTCTGGGCCTGAACTCCTTGTTCGCCGTAACGACCTGTGCCTGCACGGGCCTGACAGGAGGGGAGGCGGCTGCCGGCTGGAGCCACACGGCGGCGTTCCCCACGTCCTGCGCGGGTTTGTCGCCGCGCTCGAGCACCACCACCCTTCCGGACACGGCTGTCTGCCCCTCTGCGAGCACAACCCGAACCGTGGCGAGAACGGCGACGATCAACGCGACCCGGCGGGAAGGGCCTGGGCGTGTTAGGCTAGTAGGTGAGATCAACATGCCGCACTCAGGTTACCCGTTTTCGGAGAACCCGTCAACGAGACTCTCGCAGCGGAGCTAACTCCATGCGGACAAGGAACTTACTACTCGTTTCGCTGGCCCTTCCCGTAGCCTCCGTCGAGGCCCAGGAGCAAGCGGCTGACACGTCGCTCGCCGCGCGCCTCGAGCGCGCGGAGCGGGCGATCGAGATCCTCCGCACTCAGGTCGCGGAAGCAACCGCGCAGCGCGTCGAATCGCGCTCGCGCCAGCGCATCGAACTCTCCGGCCGCGTGCTGGTGAACGCCTTCTTCAACAACGGGAAGGTGAACAACAGCGACGTGCCTCAGTTCGTGATGCCCCCCGACCCACCAGCCCTTCCGGCGAGTGCGGCGGGAGCCACCGTGCGGCAGTCACAGGTCGCCCTTACAGCCTTTGCATCGAACGTGGGAGGCGCGGCGTTCGCTGGCGAGCTGGACGTGGACTTCTTTGGCGGGCAACAACCATCATCCGGCGGACGCACTTTCCCCCTGATGCGGCTGCGGCGCATGCGGGCCGAGCTGAGCTGGCCTCACGCCTGGCTGCTGATCGGCCAGGAGGCCCCGCCGATTGCCGAGGTCAATCCGTCGAGTCTCGCGCAGGTCGGGTTCACCGGTTTCGCGGGCTCCGGCAATTTGTGGCTCTGGATCCCGCAGATCCGCGCCGGGATAAGCGCTGGAACGTCGGTAAGGCTCGGACTGGAGGCGGCGGCCCTGGCACCTACGTCGGGCGATCCCCAGGGCGGCTTCGCCACCCAGCCGGACCGTGCCGAGCGAAGCCGACGTCCATTTGCCCAGGGTCGAGTGCGGCTGCTGTGGGACGAGGCGCAAACCGGCGGTGAGATCAGCATCGGCGGTCACTACGGCTGGCTCGCCGTCAGCCTGGACACGCTGGTCGTGACGAAGGCCGCCGCGTTGAGCGCCACGCTCTCCGCCAGGTTCATCGAGTTGCGCGGAGAGGCGTTCGTCGGCGAGGCGCTGGGGGGACTGGGCGGCGGCGGCATTGGTCAAAGCCTGGGCCCGGCGAACCAGCCCGTGCGCTCCAAAGGCGGTTGGGCGCAACTGAACGTGAAGCCCGCTGCCGGCTGGGAGCTCGGCGGCGGCTATGGTCTCGACGACCCCGAGGATCTCGATCTCAATCCATTGACGGCGCGGCTCAAGAACACGTCCTGGGAAGGGCACGTCCATTGGCGACCTGCGCCGCTCGTGTTTGGACTCGAGTTTCGGCGCCTGGAAACTACGTATGGCGCCGGCACCGGCCGCTTGTGGGTGAACCACCTCAACGTGGCCGCCGGATTCGAGTTCTAGCGGGGGCGAGAGAAAAGCCGTACATCATAGCGGAACTTCGACATGATTCCGGACCCGGGTCTCTCCCCTCCCGGGCTGCCATCGGAGCCCGCCCGCCTCATCTGCCCGCGCTGCCGCGTTGGCGAGGTGACGTTCGAGCACGCCGTCTGTGGGCTGTGTGGCTACTCGGTCGCCACGGGTGAGTTCGCGGAAGACCACGTTCCGCCCGCAATCGAGGAGGCGGTTCGCCGCGAGCTGGGGACGCAGTTCCGCATCGATCGACTGCTGGGACGCGGTGGGATGTCCCTCGTGTATCTCGCCCGCGAGCTCGAGCTCAACCGTTACGTCGCGCTGAAAGTCCTTCCGCTCCAGCTCGTGCTCGGTCCGGATGCGGGCGACCGGTTCAAGCGGGAAGCGAAAGTCGGGGCCGCGCTCGACCACCCGCACATCGTCCCGGTGCTGCGCGTCGGCGCAACCCCGACGTTCCTGTGGTACTCCATGCGCTGGGCCAGGGGCGGATCGCTGCGCGAGGTGCTGAATCGTTCTGGGCCGATGAGCCTCACCGATATGCTGAGCGTGATCCAGCCGGTGGCGAGCGCCCTGCACTACGCGCATCAGCGTGGGGTCATTCACCGCGACATCAAGCCCCCCAATGTGCTGGTAGACGAAGCCGGCTGGGTCTCGTTGTGCGATTTCGGGATCGCCAAGCTGTTCGGCGCCATTCCGCTCACACAGACCGGCGCAACGGTGGGAACTCCCGGGTACATCTCTCCGGAACAGTGCTACGGTCGCCCCGTGGATGGCCGGGCGGACCAGTACTCGCTCGCGATCATGACGTACGAATGCCTCACCGGGAGCTTGCCATTCACCGCGGACTCGCTCGGCGAGATCGTGCGAAAACACTGCATGGAGCCGCCCCCGCGCGTGACCGACACGCGACCGGATGTGCCCGGCGAGGTGGCCGATGCCCTGTTGCGCGCCCTGAGTAAGAACCCGAGCGACCGCTTCGATACCACACTGGACTTCGTTCGCGCCCTGGGTGGAACCATGGCGGCACGGCCGTCACCGTTGAACGTCGGGCTGGTACCTGTGCCAGACGTTCTCCCGACGCCAACTCCCACGGCCCCCGGCTGGCGACCACGCTTGCCGTGGGCCGCCGCTACCGTCGCGGCGGTCATAGCGCTCGCCGCCGTGCTGGCGCTCCTGCTGCCCACGTCGCCGGATCGGGCAGCCTCCCCGGATGTGCCAGCGGCTGAGTCCGCCCCACCCGCTGCCACGCCGGCGCACCTCTGGATCTCCTCCAATCCATGGGGCTATCTCTCCGTGGGCAACCGGCCGCTTGGGACCACGCCCGCCATCCGAGTCGAGGTCGCCCCTGGGCGGCATCGCATTCGCATCTCGCGTGAGGGCTTTGAGCCCTACGAGCAGGACGTCGAGATCGGACCCGGCGAAGAGATCCGCCTCACACAGATCGAGTTACGCCCATCGGCGCGATGACGCGCACGATTCTGTTGTCTGCCGCCTTGGCGCTCGTGTCACCGGGACCGATGCCCGCCAGCCAGGACCTTGCCGCCGTCCTGGTGGCGGAAGGCGTCGCGGCATACCACGATCTCGAGTTTGCCGCGGCCGCCCGCTTGCTTCGACGCGCCGTCGAAGGAAGCACGCGGCCTGTGGTCGGCTCGGAGCGCAAACGCGCCCTCGTGTACCTGGGCGCCGCCGAGCTGTTCCTCGACCAGCGCGAGCATGCGGTCAGCGCCTTCCGCGAGCTCGCGCTCGACGACCCGACCTTTCGGCCGGACTCGCTGATATTCCCGCCGCGGGTGACGTTGCTGTTCGAGGAAGTGCTGCAGACGACGAAGGGCGTGGCGGTCTCGCTCCCGCCCGAGCAGAGCCTCACGTCCCGGGGACCTGGGCTGGCCATTACGATCAATGCGACATCCCCTCACCTGATTGAGACGACGTTGCAGACCGCCGAGGGCGCCGCCGTTCGTAGATTCTATGAGGGCCGCATTGACGGGCGCATCGTGCTCCAATGGGACGGCAGCGACGAGGCCGGCCGGTCGGTCGCGGCCGGGCATTATCAGATCGAGGTGGCATCCATGATCAACCCTGGTGCCGTGCTGCGCCTGGTCCGGGTCCCGCTGGAAGTCCGCGTAACTCGCCCTGACACGTCGGCCTGGCCGCTGCGGCCGCCTCGCTCGAGCTCGAGCGGAATCGATCTCCGGTTCTTGCTCCCGGGCCTCGCTGCAGGCCTGGCACTCGCGCTCCCGCCACTGGTTGGAGACATGAGCGCCGAGGGGGCACGCGTAGGACTCGGAGGAGCCGTGGCCGGCGTCGGCGTGGCCCTGGCGCTCCGCCCGCGTGCCATGCGGGGGGCCACTGAGGAGTGGGAGCAGTCCGTGGCTCGGACTCGCGCGGAGAACGCCCGACGGCGTACCATGGCAGCGATCGTCGTGCGCGCCGGAACACCGCTGCGCATTGAAGGTGCCGGGAAGTAGCAGGACCATGCGACCCGCATACGGCTACCTGTCACACTCGCAACTTGCTGAGCGCGTCGAGCGGGCACTGGCAACGCTCGCGGACTGCCGCGCGTGTCCACGCGATTGTCGCGTCAACCGACTCGACGACAAATGGGCAGCCTGCAAGACCGGCCGCTACGCGGTGGTCTCGAGTTACTTCCCACACTTTGGCGAGGAAGATTGCCTGCGAGGCTGGAACGGCTCCGGGACGATCTTCTTTGGCCACTGCAACCTGCGCTGCGTCTTCTGCCAGAACTTCGACATCAGCCAGGCAATCCGCCCGGGAACCCAACCGGGGCGCCGGCCCCAGGAGATTGCCGCCATGATGCTCGAACTCCAGGCGCGGGGCTGTCACAACATCAACTTCGTAACGCCCGAGCACGTCGTCCCGCAGATCGTTGAAGCGTTGGTTCCAGCCATTGACGGCGGACTCGGCCTTCCCCTCGTGTACAACACGAGCGCGTACGACTCCCTCGAGAGCCTCGCTTTGATGGACGGCCTGGTGGACATCTACATGCCGGACTTCAAGTACTGGTCGGCAGAGGCCTGTGCGAAATACCTGAAGGCCGCCGACTACGCGGATGCTGCGCGCGCGGCGATCAGGGAAATGCACCGTCAGGTTGGACCGTTGGTGATAGACGGCGACGGACTGGCGAAGCGTGGTCTTCTGATTCGGCACCTGGTCATGCCCGGACGTCTCGACGAGACCCGCCAGATTCTGGAGTGGATCGCTGCGGAGTTGGGGCCGGACACCTATGTGAACTTGATGGACCAGTACTACCCCGCCGGCACGGTGACGGAGACGACGTATCCGGAGATCCATCGTCGCCTCTCGACACGCGAGTTTGCCGAAGCGCGGCAGATCGCGCGGGACGTGGGGCTCCGGCGGCTCGACGAACGGCAGCCGCACCCACGCCTCGTGCGGCGCCTCGTGGTCGCCTAGCGCCCGCGGCCCTACCCGGCGCTCTCCTCGCAGTGCTCGGCGAGTCGGTCGGCCAGGCTCTCCACGCGCGAAGCCCGCGACCGAACAACGGCCCGGTAGATCGTCCGGGACAGGCTGTAGGCTCCACCGAGTGACATCAGTGCGCCCAGGACGGCGATCTCGAGGGGAAAGTCGAGCGCGGCGATGCCGACCGCGAGGATGGTGGCGGCAACACCGCCACCACCGCCGCCCATGACGCCGCCGAAGATTCCCCCGGCCGTTCCGTCAAGCCGCTGTTCCACCGAGATACGCGTCTGGCCATTGCGCGAGACGACACGCACCATTGCGTCCGGCGGGTCGCCCTCCCAGCCCTCGCCGAACATCTCCCCCAGATCCGTGAGCTTGGTGGGCTTCTTGGGCCGCCTTGCCGTCCATATCAGGGTTCGACCTTTGCGCGACGTGTAGCCCACCACGCCGAACGTTGCCCGTGCCTCCTCCACCAGCGCCTCGTGCTCTGACTCCGGCACTTCACCGTCGGCCACCCGCTCGGCCAGGACCACGGTCGGAGCGCCCAAGAACCCGCCCGTTGGCAGCGCCTGCGGACTAACGTCCAGCGCCGTTGGCTCAGACTCAGACCACGCTGATGGGCCCGCCGGGGGTGGGGCCCCCGGCGCTCCGACCGCGACGGTGTATCTCGCGAGATCCGCGGGGTTCTCCAGAGCAGAGGCGAACTCCCCCGGTGACGGGAACCGATGTTGCCGACCCACGGCCATCGCCCGCACCAGCGCCAGCTCCACGCCGGGAGGGAGCCGGTCCAGTTTGGCACGATGCTCGCCAGACGCGTCGAGGAACCGGCCAGCGCGACGCGCCTCGTCGGAAACCCACAAACCCGGGATCCCGCCCACCAGCATCTCGTACGTCACGACCCCCAGGCTGTACACGTCGGTGCGCGCATCGAGATCGGTCGAGCCAGCGGCTTGCTCGGGGCTCATGTATCCCGGCGTTCCCAGAGCAACGCCGGTGCGGGTGAGTTCCGCCCCGGCCGCCGTGCTGACGGCCTTGGCAATCCCGAAGTCGGCCACGACCGCCTGACCCTCTGGCAACAGGATATTTTCCGGCTTGATGTCGCGGTGCAGCACGCTGCGCCGGTGCGCATAGTCCAGGGCATCGGCCATCTGTCGAACCAGCTCCAGCGCGCCCGGGAAGTCCACGAGGCCAAGCCGGTTCAGGAGGCCGCGCAGGGACTCGCCTTCGACGAGCGGCATGACGTAGTACAGCACCCCATCCGCGTCGCCGGAGTCGTACAGCGGGAGGATGTGCGGATGCGTCAGCCTGGCCGCGATCTCGATTTCCTTGAGGAACCGCTCAGGGCCGATGGACGCCGCGAGGTCCGGACGAAGTACCTTAATCGCCACGCGGCGCCCGTGTCGCTCATCGTGCGCGCGATAGACAGTCGCCATGCCTCCGCGCCCGATCACGTCCTCGATCGTGTAGCGGTCCGCGAGGCTGTTCAGCAGCTCAGGAGGTAGCTGGAGCATGTTTATCGTCGCACATTGAAACCGCACACTCGCTCGGACGTACGATACATCGCAATGATCGGTTTCATTCTGCTGGCCTTCGCGGCCCAGGTCCAGATCCCGGCACCCGTGGGGTACGTGAACGACTTCGCGCGCGTGATTGACGCCGAGTCGCAGCGCCGGATGCTCGCCGTGATTGACGAGGTACGGACCAAGTCCGGCGGAGAGATCGTCGTGGTCACCTTGCCGGATCTTGGCGGCCGGGCCTCCATTGACGTGGCGCGCGACATCGGCCGGCAGTGGCGTGTGGGCGCCATGGGCGGGGTGGGCGATCGCGCGCGCAACGCCGGCGTGGTGCTGTTGCTCAAGCCCGGCCTGCGGCCCGGTGACGGCCTCGCGGAAATCGCCATCGCAACCGGATCGGGAGCCGAGGGCTTTGTCACGGACGCGCGAGCGGGACGCATCCGAGACGCAATCGGCCGGGTGGCAGTTGAGCGCGGCAGCTACGCCGCTGGCCTCGTGGTCGGCGTGGTCATGCTGGCTCAAGCCTACGCCGAAGAGTTCGGGTTCGAGCTGACGGGCGCAGCGCGGCAGGTGCCCGTGCCGCGTGGAGCTCCCTCTCTCTCCCCCGGAACCGTCGGCTTCGTTATTTCGCTCTTGGTCCTCTTCGTTCTGCTCTCCGGAGTGACGTCGCTGCTCGCCGGCAGTCGCGGCGCACGCCGGAGATTGCATCGGGCGGGAGGACTCGAGTGGCTGCTGTTGAACATCCTGCTCAGCGGACGCGGGCACAACCGTTCTCGCGGCTGGTGGAGCGGCGGTGGGTTCGGCGGCGGCGGCTTCGGCGGTGGCGGCTTCGGAGGCTTTGGGGGCGGGGGCGGATTCAGCGGCGGCGGAGCATCTGGGAGGTTCTGATGGCCAAGGATATCAACGCTAGGATCGAGGAGTTTGCCGGCGCGCTCGCCTCATCGCTCGGCTCGAACCTGGTCTCGCTCGTCTTGTATGGGTCAGTCGTGCGCGGCGATTACGATCCCAAGAGGTCTGACGTGAACCTCCTGCTGATTCTGCACGACGCCTCCCCCTCGGGCCTCACCCCCGCGGGATCAGTGTTTGCACGATGGACACGCGAGGGCCAGCCGCCACCGCTCATCTTCTCCGCCCGGGAGTGGCGTGCCTCCACCGACGTGTTTGCCATGGAAATCGAGGACATGCGGCAGGCGCATCGCGTTCTCAGGGGAGAGGATCCCTTCGCCGGACTCGAGACCTCTCCCGCGGACATCCGTGACGAGCTGGAGCGCGAAGCGCGCGGCAAGCTCGTCCACCTGCGCGCCCACTACGCGGCCTGCGAGTCGGACGGCCGGGCGCTCGGCGAGCTACTGCTGAGTTCGGCCAAGACGTTCTTCGTATTGTTCCGCACGCTCTTGCGGCTCAAGGGCACCGTGCCGCCGCGCCCGCTCGGCGAGCTCGTGCGCGCGACCGCCGCGATCGTCGAGTTCGATCCTCAGAGCCTTGGCTGGGTGCTGGCGAGGATGGAGGGACACAGAGTCCCGGACCTGAAACCTCGCGACCCGACCGGCGTACGATACGTCGAAGCAATCGAGCGCGTGGTGCGGTTCATTGACGAAATGCACTGATCGCGCCGGCACCCGTGCGTCAGGCCAAGATGGAACGGAGCCCGGGACACCGAACAGGAAACGTCGCAGAACGGATTCGGACAAACAACAGCAAGGAGAACGTGATGAACACCCGCCCCATCGCCCTGCTCGCGCTCCTGTCGCTCCCCGCGTGCGGCTACAACCGCATCCAGACGCTGGACGAGCAGGTGAACGCGTTCAGGAGCCAGATCGAGGTGCAGCTCCAGCGGCGAGCGGACCTCGTCCCGAATCTGGTGGAGACGGTGAAGGGGTACGCCCAACAGGAACAGGAGATCTTCACCGCGGTGGCGGAGGCGCGCGCCAAGCTGGGTGGCGCCATCGCAACGGGGGATCTGGACCAGATGGCACAAGCGAACCAGGGCCTCACGTCTGCGCTGGGACGACTCATCGCCATTGCTGAAGCGTACCCGCAGCTCAAGTCGAACGAGAATTTCCGGGCCCTGCAAGATCAGCTGGAGGGTACCGAGAACCGCATTGCGACCGCCCGCCAGGACTACAACGCCGCCGTGCGGGAATACAATGCGTACATCCGGCAATTTCCGCAGGTCTTGACCGCGAAGGTGATCGGCGCGGGCGAGCGGCAGTACTTCGAGCTGACAAGACCCGAGGCGGGAGAGGTGCCAAGGGTGGATTTCAACCGGTGAGAGCGCGAGGGGCGAGGCGTGAGGGGGCGGCCCTTCCCTGACGCCTCACCCCACTTGGCAGGCGGATTTACCGAATCTCCACGCCCGCCCGACGCTCGATCACTTTGACCAGCTCGACGTGATCGGCGTCCTCGCCGAGTTCCTTCCGGCCCTCGGCAAACACGCGCTTCGCCATGACGATCGCCTCGCTGGGCACGCCGGTCTCCCGCAGTACGTCCACGGCGATGCCGAGGTCCTTGTCGAGCAGCGCGAGGCGGAACGTCCGTGGCCATGCCCGGCTCACCACTCGCTGGGGAAAGAGGTTCTCGGTGACGTTCGACCGGCCACTCGAGGCGTTGATCACCTCCAGCGCCTTGGAAGCAGGGACGCCGAGCTTCACTAACGCCGCGAGCCCTTCCCCCGCGGCCTGAATCCCGACGGCAAGCAGCGCGTTGTTGATCGCCTTCAGGGCGTGACCCGTGCCGACGGGACCCACGTGCACGATCGTCGTCGCAAACGCCGCGACGAGTTGCCGGGCGTGCCCGGCCCATCGCGGCTCGCCGCCCAGCATCACCGTGAGTCTCCCGGCCTCCGCTCCCGCTGTTCCGCCACTCACCGGCGCATCCACGAACCCGACGCCGCGCCGGGCCAGCTCGGCCGCGATCTCGCGGGAGGTAGCAGGATCGCCGGACGTGAGATCGATCAACAGTTGCCCATCGCGCCAGGCTTCGGCAGTCGAATCAACGACCTCTCGCACCTCGCGAGACGTGGGCAGGCAGGTCATCACGACGTCGGCGCCTCGCACGAGCTCGACCGCCGACGGCGCCACCGCTGCTCCGGTTTCCGCCGCAAACGCGCGGGAGCGCTCCACGGTTCGGTTCCACACCACGGCACCGAGCTTCCGCACCGCGTGTCGCGCCATGGGCCGCCCGATGGCACCGAGGCCGATAAACCCCACTCGAGTCACGACGTGCTCCTCCTGGAAGGCGGAAGAGGTAAGAGGTGAGAAGCGAGAGGGAAGGCACCGGAGACCCACGGATGCCCTCACCGCTTACTTCTCACCTCTTCCGTCTCACGCTTCTGAGTGTTGCCTACCCTCCGAGCATCTGCCGCCGGAGCGCCGCGAGCTTCCGCCGCACCGATCCGTCCATGATGCGGTCGCCGATCTTCACGATGACCCCGCCAAGGATCCGCGGGTCCGTGCGGACGTGCGCCACCACGTCCTTGCCGGTGACCGCGCTGAGGCGGCGCTGGATCTCCGCCACCAGCGCGTCGTCAGGCGTGCGGGCCAGCGTCACGCCGGCGTGCACGCGGTTCAGCTTGACGTCCACCAGCGCCAAATACTGCGAGCTGATCAGGCCCAGCAGTCCCTGCCTGCCGCGCCTGACGACCGCGGCCAGGAATCTGATGAACGGCTCCGGCGCGCGGCCCGCGAGGGCTTTCTGTAAGACGACTTGCTTCACGGCCTTCGGCACGCGAGGCGTTTCCAGCACCGTCCGAATGCGGTCATCCACGGCCACGGCTCCCGCCACGGCCTCCATCAAGTCGCCGAACAACAGCGTATGGCCGCTCCGCTCCCCTGCGGCAAACAACGCCTCGGCGTAGTTGCGCGCGATCGTTGGATCTCTCAACGGCCCTTCCCCACCGACTCGAGGAACTCGCTGACCAGCCGCCGGTTCGCCTCGTCATCCAGCCGCCGCTCGATCAGCTTCGCGGCGGCGGCCAGCGAAAGGTCCACCGCCTCACGCCTCAGCTCCCTGACGGCTCGCTCCCGCTCGGCCGCAATTTCCCGCCTGGCGCGCTCGAGGATCTGTTCCTGCTCCTGCCGCGCCTTGGCGAGCAGCGCCTCACGTTCCTTCTGTGCCACGGCCTTTGCTTCATTGAGCAGCGCATGCGCCTCGCCCTTCGCTCCAGCTAGCAGCTTCTTGTGCTCCTCGAGCGCCGCCCGTGCTTCCGCGTTCATGCGCTCGGCGTCTTCGATCTGGGCGCGAATCTTCCGCTCCCGTTCCTCCGTGGCCCGCAGGATCGCGGGCCACGCAAACCGCTTGAGCGCGAAGAACAAGCCGACGAAGACCACCCACGTCCAGAAGAACAGCCCGAAGTTCACCTCGAACGGCGAGGCGGGCCCGACGGCATGCTCTTCCTGAACCAGGGCGACGAGGTGCAACGCGAGGGACGTCATCGGCGCGCGCTTATACGAACTTGAACAGCAGGGCGAACACGAGGGCGATGATCGTGGCCCCTTCGAGCAGCACGGCGATGATCAGCGCCGCGCCGCGGATTTCCGCCCCGGCCTCCGGCTGGCGCGCAATGGCCTCGGCCGTCTGCCCGCCAATGCGGCCCAGGCCCAGCCCCGCCCCGATGATGGCCAACCCGATGCCGATGCCGGCGCCAAGCAGTGAGTTCGTGTTCTTGGCCGCCTCGACCATGGCCTGCGTATCGGTCATCTGGGCTGCTTCCTGCAACAACGCTAGGAGTTGAAACATGTTCCCTCGTCATGGTTCGGAGGGAGGATGGACGTGCCGCGCCTCTCGCGAGCGCGGCCGCCTCCCCCGTGCAGCCGCCTCCACGATCGCCCGCCCTCGACCGTGCGGTCAGCGGGCATCGCCGGTCGCTCGACCGGCTACGGTATGGGGCTCCGCGAGGCGCCGGGGAGCCCCCGTCCTTCCACTAGCGCCGGTCCCGCCGGCGGCTAGTGCTCATGCTGCATCAACCCGATGAACACGCTCGTCAGCAGCGCGAACACGTATGCCTGCAGGAATGCCACGAACAGCTCGAGCAGCATGATGCCGAGCACCAGGCCGGACGTCACAAACCCAATGCCCCAATTCCACACCTCGAGGTGTCCGAACAGAAAGATCAGCCCGAACAACGACAGGATCACGAAATGCCCCGCCGTCATATTGCCGAAGAGTCGCACGGCCAGGGCGAACGGCTTGACGAACTTGCCCAGAATCTCGATCGGCCCCATGGCGATGGACATCGCCAGCGCGCCCGCGCCGCTGAGCCCCGGAGCCCTGGGGAAGATCGTGCGCAGGTACCCCTTGGGCCCGAGCGTCAGGAAACCGCTGATCTCGATGGTCAGAAACGCCGTGATGGCGAGTGCCCCCGTGACGGCCAGGTTGCCGGTGGGCGTGGACCCATGGGGGATGAGACCCAGCAGGTTCGAATAGAGGATGAAAAAGAACAGCGCCATGATGTACGGCGCGAACTTCTCACCGTTGTGGCCGATGTTTGCGATCGCGATGTCGTCTCTAACGAACAGCACCATCGCCTCGATGGCATTGGCGAAGCCTCGCGGCGCCCGCTCGCCCGCCCGCTGCCGCTCGAGCTGCCGTCCCGCGAGCCACATCGTCAGGAACACCAGGCCGGCCGCGATGATCAGGAAGATCACGTGCTTGGTGGGCGTCAGGTTGACGACCAAGGGTCCGAGGTGGAAATCCGGCCAGCGGTGCCACGAAATCGCGAAAAACGGCTCGATGCCGATCGAATAGGCGTCGGCCGTGTGGTGCATCACCACTTCACCGATGTTCGGCGCTTGCGTCATCTGAGTCGCCGCGTCTCCACGAGCATCACGGGGAACAGTACACCGATATAGCCGAGCGCCGAGGGCAGCGGGCGAAACAGCTCGCGATCAAACGAGATTGCCACCGCGAGCACCACGACGCCGGCCAACCTCAGAGCGATCCCGAGCCCCCAACGCTTCATCAACTCCGGAAACGGCTTGTCGAGTGCGGGCCGCACCACCGCGCCTGCAGCCGCCTGGAGCGCCGTCGCCAACAGTCCGAAGGCGAGCACGCCAGCACTCGCCGCTCCGCCCCAAACAAACGCCGCCGCCACGGTCAATGTGGCCGTCAACCCGACCCCGAGCATGGCGACCCTCAACGATCCGCCGACCCACCGGCCCGCCGACCCGCCGCCTCCCGATCCGCCTCGGCTTTGAGCTTCCAATAGACGTTCAGGAAACTGAGGATTGCTCCCGCAAGCGTGCCCGCCACCGTGAAGAGCGGCGTCGTCCCCAGCCAGCGGTCCAGGCCAAAACCCGCCGCCGCGAACAGCACCACACCACCGGCAAACGTGCAACCCAGGCCAACGTACTTATAGCCCAGGCCAAGCTCTCGACCTGCCGGGCCCGACGGCTCCATGGCCGCGCGAAATGTCTTCGCTTGTGAAAAGTTTCGCAAGCGAAGTGATGGTGGCCAAAAGCGGGGGAAGAAGGTACGATTTTCTCATGGCCCAGCCCATTCGCGTCGAAGACCGCGACGTTGAGCTGCTCGACCGCCTGGCCGGGGCGCGGCGCGAACTGCTCGATCAGGTCCGCCACCGAATCATCGGCCAGCACGAGGTGCTCGAGGGAATCCTCACCGCGGTCGTCTCCGGCGGCCACGCGCTTCTGGTGGGCGTCCCCGGCCTCGCCAAGACCCTAATGGTGCAGACCATTGCGGAGTCGCTGGCGCTCAAGTTTCACCGCATTCAATTCACGCCCGATCTCATGCCCGGCGACATCACCGGGACCGAAATCATCGAGGAAGATCTCACGACCGGCAAGCGGAGCTTCCGGTTCGTGCAGGGCCCCGTGTTCGCCAACATCGTGCTGGGCGACGAGATCAACCGCACGCCGCCGAAGACCCAGGCCGCCCTGCTCCAGGCGATGCAGGAGCACGAGGTGACGGTGGCAGGCGCCACCTACCGCCTACCCCAACCGTTCTTCGTGCTCGCCACCCAGAACCCCATCGAGCAGGAGGGGACCTACCCCCTGCCCGAGGCCCAGCTTGATCGCTTCATGCTCGAGCTTCAGGTTCCCTACCCCGACCGCGAGCAGGAAGAGCGCATCGTGGAAGAGACGACCGGCGACGAGGAGCACGTCGTACGCGCGGTCCTCAGGGCCGAAGACCTGATCGAGATGCAGCATCTCGTCCGCCGGATCCCGGCCCCCAAGGTCATGGTCCGGGCAGCAGTGTCACTGGCGCGCATGACCCGCCCGCCAGATCCCTCCGCCCCGGCCTTCATTCGAGAGTACGTGAGTTGGGGGGCCGGACCTCGGGCCTCGCAGTACCTCGTGCTGGGCGCCAAGGCCCGGGCGGCGCTGGACGGCCGACCGATGGCCGACTTGGACGACCTCAAGGCCGTCGCCCTCCCGGTCCTGCGCCATCGGATTGTGGCAAACTTCGCCGCCGAGGCAGCCGGACGGTCCGCGGACGACATTTGCCGGGAACTCGTCGAGAGCCGCGCATGGATGGAGGGCGTCATCAAGGGCTAGCGGCCTCGGCTCCCGACCCGGCAGGCCCGTTGTGAGTCCTGAACCCTCGCTCAGTACCTCCTCGTAGGGCCCGTAGCAAACCGAGACACTCCTGCCAGCCTCGACGCGACGAGTGAGTCGATGAAGCGGCTCTCGAGAAGATGGTCGAAATCGGTGATCCGGTGGCGCCGCTCGGCACCTATCAGGAAGGCACCGTGCTCCTCACCATGGCCGAGATGAGCGATTTGTTGTTCCGCGGCACGGTAGACGAGATAGACGTGGGGAAGCTGAAGGAAGGGATGCCGGTGGTGATCAAAATCGGGGCGCTGCCGGACGCTCGGGTGGACGGCCGCGTGGCCAAGATCTCGCTCAAGGCACGCAAGCAGGACAACGCCACGGCCTTTCCCGTGGAGATCGCGCTGGTGGACACGCACCCCCAAGCTCTCCTGGCCGAT
Source organism: Gemmatimonadales bacterium (assembly GCA_035559715.1). Classification (GTDB taxonomy): domain Bacteria; phylum Gemmatimonadota; class Gemmatimonadetes; order Gemmatimonadales; family GWC2-71-9; genus JACQHC01. Next base: position 22,112 of record DATMAW010000027.1, read on the forward strand.
CGTGCTGGCATGCGTGGCAACGCTCATCGGCATCGGGCTCGCCGCGGGAATCCTGCCTGCGCGGCGCGCGGCCGCGGTCGATCCGGTGGAATCGTTGAGGTACGAGTAGGGGCGACTCGACCGACGTGCTCCGGGCCTCAGGTTCTCGCTTTCTGAGCCGTTCCCGCAAGACTAACTTCACGGTCATGCGCCTTCGACTCTTGCTCGCGGCGCCGTGGATCGCGGCGCCGCTGGTGGCTCAGGCCCCCGTCATCACGCCGGCCGGCGATCCCTCCGTCCGCTCGGACACCATCTACCGTCTCGCCGTCAATCCGGCCGACTACCCCGACGAACCGTTCGTCTTCCTGCTGGACGATGGCGTGGTCGTTCACGAGGCCGACGGCCGCGGCCGAAGCACGTATCGCCAGGTGGTGCAAATTCTCACCCGCGAAGCCGCCGAGCGATGGGGAGAGCAGACGTTCTCATACGTGGACAAGCGCGAGCGGCTCACCGTGAACTGGGTGCGCGTGCTCGGCCTCGACGGCCGGGTGATCAGCGATCGCCCGACGCACGAGCAGGAGACCGCGGCACCCGTCCCGATGCAGTACCCCGTGTACACCGACACGAGAATCCGCCGCCTGACACTGGGTGGCGTGGAACCGGGCACCATCGTGGATTTCAGCTACACCACCGAGATCATCGAGCCCGTGATGCCCCGAAGCTTCACGAACTCGTGGAGCGTCACCACCGGCAGTCCGGTACTGAGATCCCGACTCATCGTGGATGTGCCCGCCTCGCTCACGCCGCGCATCCAGGAGTGGAACGTCCGCTTCCAGCGGGAGACGCGAAACGAGCGCGGCCGCCGCGTGTACGTGTGGGCCACGAAGGACGTTCCCGCCGGCCAGCCCGAACCGTTCGCGGCGTGGCCCAACGAGGTGGACGTCTCGGTCACGGTCGGCGCTCCGGTCACGTGGGACGACATGGCGCGCTGGTACTGGGACTTGGCGCGCGATCGATACACCATGACACCGGACGTGGAGCAGGTCTTCCGGCTCGCGACCGTCGGGGCCAGGACGCGATCCGACTCGTTACGAGCTGTGTATCGCTGGGTCGCTCAGGAGATCCGTTACGTGTCGCTCTCGCTCGGGCGCGGCGGGTATCAGCCGCGGCCGGCCACCGAAGTGATCCGGACCAAACTGGGGGACTGCAAGGACAAGGCGACCCTGCTCATCGCGCTCGCAGCTCGGATGAACGTGAGGGCGTTTCCCGTCATTGTGAGCCTGAGCGGCCGTCCCGACAGCGCCATGCCCACGCCCGGCGCGTTCGATCACGTGATCGTGGCCGTGGAGGACGGCGGAACGCGCGTGTTCGCCGATCCCACGGCCGAACTCTCGCCGTTCGGCGAGTTGTCACCGCAGTTGCAGGGTGAGGTCGGGCTGCTGGTGCACCACGATGGCCGCGGGGAGTTGGTCACGTTGCCCGACACGCCGCCCAGCGCGAACGGAACCGTCACCGTGCTGCGCGGCGAACTGAAGCCCGACGGGTCGTTCGCCGGACGCTACTCACAGACCGCCAGCGGCTCGGCACAGTATGGCCTACGGGAATCGCTGTCCAGCTCCGCCATGATGACGGCGAGCGAGCGAGACCGCATGACGCGGGCACTCGCCGGCTCGGTATTCGAGGGCGCGAGCGGCGACAGCCTGTCGGTGTTCGACGGCCGTGACCTCGAGGCCCTGCCGCGGATCTCGCTCGCGATCACCGCGCCCCGAGCGGCCGCTCGCTCGGGGCCGGACTACATCTTCAAGCTCCCGATTCCGAGCTACCCGTTGTCGCAACTCGTGGCGGAGTTGGAGGCGCGCCCCTCCCGCCGCTATCCGATCGACGTCGAGGAGCTGTTCGGCCCCACCACGATGGAGTGGGCGCTCGACATCACGTTGCCCGAGGGCTGGCGGCCCCGGCTTCCCTCGAACGTGGAGGCCACCAGCCGGTTCGGAACCTACCGCTCTACGTACGCCGTGGAGGGTCGCATGCTGCGCGTGGAACGGCGTGTGACCGGCCGGCGGGGCATTGAGCCGCCGGAGGCCATCGGTGAGTTGATCGGTTGGCTCAAGGCGATCGCCGCCGACGACGTGCCGTACATCGTGTTCGAGACCGCGAGGAACTGACCCGAACGGCGCTTACCAGTACCCCAGCACCTTCCACCACGCCACGCCCACCGTCAGCCAGATCGCCAGGCTGGCGAAGGATCCCACGAGCCCGATGCGCCACCAGGTGGCCTGGGAAACGTAGCCCGCCCCGAAGTAGATCGGGCCCGGTGTCGTGCCGTAGTGGGTGAGCCCGGCCATCAAGTTGGAACAGTACGCGAGCGACAGGACGGCGATCCCGGCTGGCGCACCCGCCGCCAGCATGACCGCGAGGAACGGCGTGTACATGGCCGTGGCGTGCGCCGTGATGCTCGCGAACCCGTAGTGCGCGTAGAAATAGACCAGCAACAGACCGAGCAGCGCGCTCCCCCAGGCCCAACCCTGGGTGTAGCCCGCGGTCGCCTGCGCGAATCGGTCCGTGATGCCTGTTTCGGCGAGTGCGCCCGCGAGCCGGACCAGTCCACCGTACCAGATGAACACGTCCCACCCGCCGCGCTCGGATTTCACGTCCTCCCAGTCGAGCACGCCTGAGAGCAAGAGCACGCAGATCCCGAGCAGCGCGATGGCGGCGTAATGGATCTTGTGCAGCGCGGTCGTCATCCACAGCACGGCCACGAGGCCGAACACCAACATCATCAGTTTCTCGGAGTGCGACATCGGCCCCATCCGCTCCAGCTCCTCGCGCGCCAGCGCCGCCGCTCGCGGCGTGTGCTTCACTTCGGGCGGGGAGAGCCGATACACGATGAGCCCGGCTACGAATAGGCCGATCAACCCCGGTACGATGGCACCCAGGAGCCAGCGCCCATAGGTGAGCTCGAACCGCGCCGTCTGCATCGCGAACGACGCGATCAACGCGTTGGAGGCCTGCCCCGTGAGGTACATGGCGCAGCTCACCACGCCGCACTGATAGATCACGTTCATCAAGAACGTGCCCAGTCGGGCCGCTGAGGGACCGGGCCGCGAGTCGTACGCCTCGGCCAGGCTCTTGGCGATGGGAAACACGATCCCCCCGGATCGCGCCCCGTTCGACGGAATGAAGCTCGCGAGCAGACAATCGGTGAGGGCGAGGGCGTAGCCCAGTCCCAGCGAACGCTTGCCGATCGCGCGAATGAACACGAAGGCGATCCGACGGCCCAATCCCGTCTTGATCATGCCGCGCGACATGAAAAACGCCGCGAGCACGAGCCAGACGATGGGATCGCCGTAGCCGGCGAGCGCCTCCGCCACGGGGAGGATTCCGAGCATCGCCGTGGCGCCCACCCCCAAGAGCACCATCGCCCCACCCGGCAGCGGCCCGACCGTGAGCCCCAGGACCGTCGCCACGAAGATGGCGAGCAAGCGCCACGAGTCCGCCGTGATCCCGTCGGGCCGCGGCGCCAGCGCGATGGCGAGACCCACGCCCAGCACGATCGCCCAGCGCACGGCCCGAGCACGCCGATCTAGCGCCTTGGGAGACGGGTCGGACGTCGCGGCGAGCACAGGCTCCTGGGCGGTCGGGTTAACGGGAAGCTCCATTCGCGGGCGTCAGGCTCATCCGTGGCGGCCGCCAAAGTACAGCGCGCCCGGCGCCCGCGTCCATCGCGCAGCCGCGTTCAACGTATCGAGTCGGTCCGGACGAGCGGCGTCTCCCGGCGAGTCTGCGGGGTGTCGGCGATCTGGCCCGCACCGGTATCCACGAGGGGCGTGTCGGGGATCCTGATCGAATCCTGAACGGCCCGAAGCAGAGAGTCGAGATCCGGCAGGGCAATCGGAATGGTATCGGCCGACCCCCTCCTCCCACCACCCACGGCCCGCCACAGGAACGTGGCGACGTCCATGCGACGCCTGATTTCGCTGACGTAGCGGCGGTAGCCCGCGGACGTCACACCCGGATGCCAGGTCGCCGGCCGGGGAAGGCTCGCCGCGAGCTGCGCCGCCTCTTCCTCGGTCAGCGCGTCGGCGGCCTTGCCGAAGTATGCTTGCGCGGCCGCTTCGGCGCCGTACACGCCGCGCCCGAACTCGACCACGTTGAGGTACAGCTCCAGGATGCGCCGTTTGGAGAGATGGCGCTCGAGCTGCCTCGTGAGCACCGCTTCCTTCAGCTTGCGCAGCGGATTGCGCGACGGCGAGAGCCACAGGTTCTTGGCGAGTTGCTGGGTGATCGTGGACGCGCCACGTGGAGCTTCCATCTCCCGCAGCGCTTTCGTGATCGCGGCTTTCAACTCGCTGCTCGAGAAGCCTCGGTGCGAGAAGAACTCCAGGTCTTCCGCGGCCACCACGGCGCGCTTGAGATGCAGAGAGATCCGCTCGTAGGGCACCGGTCGCCACGCGACCCTGTCCGGCTGCCCGGCGGCCCGGCGGCTTTCGCGATAGCGCTCGATGAACGCCGTGGTCTCGGGGTTTCGGTCGGCGAGCGCTTCCACGTCGGGCCACGTGAGCCACCAGTAGGCCGAGGCCGCGACGAAGGCCCCGGGGATCGCCACGGCGGCCCACCGCCTAGCCGCGCGCACCCTTCTGGCCGCCGGCACCGGCGCCCGGCGTGGCGCCCCCTGGCGGGGGCGCAAACAAGGAGACCACAACCGAAACCAGGAGCAGCGTTGCCACAACGCCCAACGCCACGGCCGTGGGCACCTCGATGATATCCGAGAAGGTCATCTTCAGGCCGACGAACACCAGGATCAGCGACAACCCGTACTTGAGGTAGTGGAACATCTGCATGAAGCCCGCGAGCACGAAGTAGAGCGCGCGCAGGCCCAGGATGGCAAACACATTGGACGTATAGACGATGAATGGATCCGTCGAGATCGCGAGCACGGCCGGCACGGAGTCCACGGCGAACACCACGTCGGTGGATTCGACGACGGTGAGCACCACGAGAAGCGGCGTGGCCACGGTCTTGCCCATGCGCCGGATCAGGAACCGCCCGCCGTGGTACCGCTTGGTCACCGGGAACAGCCGCCGCATCAGCTTCAGGACCGGATTCTTCTCGGGGTGGATCTCCAGCTCCCCGGCGAACGCCATGCGAAGGCCCGTCACGATCAGGAACGCGCCGAAGACGTACACGATGGCGTGGACCTTGTGGATCAGCACGACACCGGCGGTGACGAGGATCGCCCGCATCACCACCGCGCCCACGATCCCCCAGAACAACACCCGGTGCTGGTACTCCGTCGGCACGCGGAAGTACGAGAACACCATCAAGAACACAAAGACGTTGTCGGCGGAGAGGGACCATTCGATCAGGTAGCCGGCGAGGAACGCAAAAGCGTCGTCCGGCCCGCGCCAGAAGTACACCACCCACATGAAGGCGAAGGCGAGCGTGAACCACGCGGCGGACCAGGCCAGCGCTTCGCGAAATCCGATGGCGTGCGCCCGGCGATGAAACACGCCGAGGTCGAGCGCCAGCATGGCGACGACGGCAAGACCGAAGATGAGCCAGAGCACAGGTGTCAGGTGTCGGGGGTCAGGGGTCGGGGGTCAGGGGTCAGGGGTCAGGGGTCAGGGGTCGGGTAAACCGAGTGCGGGTGAGGGAGTTCCCTGACACCCGGCACCTGACACCTGACACCCGACCCCTGGCGCCTGGCACCCGACACCCGACCACTACGCCCGCCCGGCGTCCGCCCCTACCATTTCCGGCTTCCATTGGCCCTCGCTCCGGGCGATGTAGACCGCGGCCGTGAGGTCGCCGGTCACGTTGAGCGTTGTGCGGCACATGTCGAGAATGCGGTCAACGCCCAGGATGATGGCGATGGACTCCGGCGGCACGCCCACGGTGGCGAGCACCACCATGATGAGCGGGAGCGAGCCACCGGGCACGCCCGCCGCGCCGATGGCCATCAGTACGGAAAGCAGGATCACGATGAGCTGCGAACCCAGGCTGAGGTCGATCCCGAACACCTGAGCCAGGAACAGTACGGTGACGCCCTCGTACAACGCCGTGCCGTTCATGTTCATCGTGGCGCCGAGCGGGAGCACGAAGCCCGCGATCTTGGGAGGAATCTTCAGATCCCGCTCGGCCACGGCGATGTTCGTCGGCAACGTGGCGTTGCTCGAGCTGGTGGAGAAGGCGGTGATCACGCTCGTCCAGGCGTTGCGCCAGAACACCACCGGGCTCAGACCGCCGACGATTCGCACCAGCGCGGACAAGGTCACGCTCGCGTGAATGAACAACCCCAGCAGCACCACGATGACGTACACGCCCAGTTGGCGCAGCAGGTCCCATCCGAATCGAGACGTCGTGAAGAAGATGAGACCGAAGACGCCGTACGGCGCCAGCTTCATGGCGAAGTCAATGATCTTGATCACGATGTCGCCCACTGACTCGAGCAGCGCAATCATCGGCCTGGACCGCTCGGAGGGAATCAGTGTGAGCGCCGCGCCGACCATCAGCGCGAAGAAGATCACCGCCAGCATATCCATGTTGGCCGCAGCCTGAACGGGATTGCGCGGCACGATGTTTACGAACGTGTTGATGCCGAACCGGGTCTCGCCACCCGCCTGGAGTCCGGCCGCCTGCGAACGGTACGTTTCGAGCAACTGCTCCCGCACGGCCGGGTCCATTCCCGCCCCCGGGGCGATCGCGTTCACGAGCAGCAGCCCAAGCGTCGCGGAAATGGCGGTG
>DATMAW010000028.1:0-16352 GCA_035559715.1 Gemmatimonadales bacterium
CGCAAGTGGAGGAGGCTATCCGGAACGTCGACTTCGGCAGGCACATGGCGCGGGGACGGGTCGCCATGGCCCAGAGTCGATGGCAGGACGCGGTCACGGCGTTCCGCACCTTCCACGAGTCGCCCATCGGCGGTGGGCCGGTCAACGGGCTGTTCGAATTGGCCCAGGCGCACGACGCGGCCGGTAACGCGGATTCCGCGCTGGCGTTGTACGGACGCGTGGCTGACACGCCGCGATTCTATCCGGACAACGGTCCGGCGCTCAAGCGGCTGGGCGAGCTGTACGAGCAGCGGGGCGATCGCGAGAAGGCGATCGAGTACTATGGCCGGCTCGTGGACCTGTGGAAAAACGCGGATCCGGAGTTGCAGCCGGTCGTGAATCAGGTGAAGCAGCGAATGGCGAGACTGGTGGGAGAGAGATGAGACGGTCGTCCGGAAGGGTGGGCGAGGATTCGCAAGCTTGGGCGGGCGCGGTCCGGACCGCGAACGCAGGATTCAAAGCCGAGGGGAGCGGCTCCGAAGCCTCGGAGAGGGTCGCCGAAGGCTCGGATGGGCTCGCCGGAGCTTCGGACAGGCTCGCCGGAGCTTCGGATGGGCTCGCCGAGGCTTCGGATGGGCTCGCCGAACCTCCGGATGGGCTGGCCGAAGCTCGGGATACACCCGCCGAAGGCTCGGAGAGGGCCGCCGAAGCCGGGGAAGGGGTCGCCGACGCTCCGGATACGCCGTCCTCAGGGCGGCGCTGGTTGGCCAAGCACCTGATTCCCAGTGGCTTAGACCGGCAGACCGGACGAGATGGCTGAGCTACAAGACCGCCTTGCCGCCGCGCTGGGCTCCGGCTACCGCATCGAGAAAGAACTCGGTGGCGGTGGGATGTCGCGGGTCTTCTTGGCCGAAGAAGTCGAGCTTGCCAGGAGGGTGGTGATCAAGGTCCTTCCCCCTGAGATGTCGGCCGGCGTGAACGTGGACCGGTTCCGCCGCGAGATTCAGCTCGCCGCGAAGCTCCAGCATCCGCATGTCGTGCAGCTACTCACCGCCGGTGCGTCGGGTGACCTGCTGTACTACGTCATGCCGTTCATCCAGGGCGAGAGCCTCAGGGCCAAGCTCGCGCGGGAGGGCGAGCTGCCCATCTCTGAGGCCGCGCGGATTCTGCGGGAGGTGGTGGACGCCCTGGCATACGCGCACCGGCACGGCGTCGTACATCGCGACATCAAGCCGGACAACGTGCTGCTTTCCGAGGGCCATGCGGTGGTCACGGATTTCGGCGTGGCCAAGGCGGTGAGCGAATCTACCGGGGCCGGCTCGTCCCTGACGTCGCTCGGCGTGGCCCTGGGAACGCCGGCGTACATGGCGCCGGAGCAGGCCGTGGCGGATCCGCACGTGGATCATCGCGCGGACATCTACGCCGTCGGCGTGCTCGCCTACGAGATGTTGTGTGGGCGACTGCCGTTCGCCGCCAGCACGCCGCAAGGGTTGCTCGCCGCCCATGTAACCGAAGCGCCCGAGCCTGCCACGCGACACCGCGCCACGGTCCCCGAGGGGCTGAACGCGCTGATCATGCGGTGTCTTGCCAAGAAGGCAGCCGATCGATGGCAGCGAGCGGAGGAGTTGCTCCCCCAGCTGGATGTGGTCCTCACCCCGGCGACGGGTGGGATCACCCCGACGGGTACGAAACCCCACCCTGCATTTACCGCCTCCGATGCCGCGCGCGCGTACGCGCAAGCGCATCCGGGCCGGGTGGCGGGGCTGTTCGTAACGGCGTCGGTCGTCGTTCTGCTCGTCGTCTATGCCGTGGTCCAATTGCTGGGTTTGCCCGATTGGGTGTTCTACGGAGCAATTGCGCTGTTGGCCGTCGGCATGCCGATCATTGTGCTCACCGGCAGGCACGAGCGTCAACGCGCGGTTGCCACGATGGCGGGCACGCCGTTGGCGACGCCCACCGGAGTGCAACGGCACCTCACCTGGCGGCGAGCGTTCGCCGGCGGCGGGATCGCCTTCGGTGGCCTGGCGGTGCTGGCGAGCGCGTACATGACGATGCGCGTCCTGGGGATCGGCCCGGTCGGCTCCCTGGTGGCCTCCGGCGTCCTGGCGGAGCGTGAACGAATTGTGCTCGCTGAGTTCGAGAATCAAACCAGTGACTCGGTTCTAGGCGAAACGGTTACCGAGTTGTTCCGGATCGATCTGGCGCAATCTCCGAGCGTGACCGTGCTGGAAGATGTCCAGGTCCGAAACGTTCTTCAGCGGATGGATCAGCCGGCGGGCGCCAGCATCACGGCGGAGGTGGCACGTGATATCGCCGAACGTGAGGGTCTCAAGGCCATTCTCACGGGAGAGTTACGCTCGTTGGGAAGCGGATTTGTGCTTTCCGCCCAGTTGATCGCGGCGACCGGTGAGGTGCTTTGGGCTGGTCGGGAGAACTCGGCCGGACCCGACGACCTGGCCGGGGCGATCGATCGCCTGTCCGGCAACCTGCGGGCAAAGGTCGGTGAGTCTCTCCGCACCATACGGGCGGATCCGCCGCTCGAGCAGGTGACGACGCGGTCTACGGAGGCGCTGCGACTCTTCGCGCAAGCTGATCGCGCCAACAACCTGGGGGACGGCCGCGGGGCGATTGCAATTCTGGAGCGAGCCATCGCCGCGGACTCGAACTTCGCCATGGCGTATCGGAAGCTCGGGATCATCGTCGCGAACTGGAGTTTGGGAGAGGAGCGGTACAAATGGGCCTTCACGAGGGCGTACGAGCTGCGCCACCGCCTCACCGAGCGCGAGCGCTATCTCGCCGAGGCGGGCTACCACAGTTATGTGGAGGAGAATCGTGAAGCGACCATGGCGAGTTATCGGACATTGCTTGACAAGTATCCCAACGACCGTGTGGCGCTGAACAACCTGGGAGTGGCGTATTCGCAGGTCGGACGGCGAGCGGAGGCTTTGGATCTGTACCGCCGATTGATCGCCATCGGTGGCGCTCCGGCAACGGCGTACACCAATGCCATCGAATCCTCCTACGAGCTGGGGCGGCGGGACACTGCGCTCGCGACCCTGGCGGCGTTTGAAGCCGCGTACCCGGCGAATGTGGCGGTTCGGTCAATCCGAGCGGGTATCGCAGCCGCCGAGGGCCGGTACGATTCCGCCGCCGCGGGATTCCGCGCGCATCGCGAGCAGCATCGCGGGACTCCCGAACTGGAGGCGGGAGCGCTCTTCAACCTGGCGGGCCTGGAGCAGTTGCGCGGACGCCCGGCGGCCGCCCAGCGGCTCAGGGCGGACGCGTTGCGCCTGGCGCGCCAGGCCGGCTTTTCCTGGGCGGACGGCGCGCCGCCGGCGGAGGTCCTGGAGCTGGAGAGCCGGGCGAATGTGGCGCTCTGGTACCACGGGGATGGTCCGCGGGCCGCGTCCCTGATGGACGAAGCGCTGCGGCGTCATCCATTGGAACGACGCCCCGAAGGCCAGCGGAATACTCTGGGATATGCCGATTTCTATGCCCGGGCAGGTCGCGTCGAGCGCGCGAGGTCGCTGATGGAACGCCATCGCGCCCAGATGGACGAACGAGAGCGTGCGGACCCTGATGCTGCCTGGTACCGGGCCCTGGCAGCCATCGCTCTGGCGGAGGGGCGCTACCAGGAGGCGATCGACAATCGTGTTCGTGTGCGGGAGGAGATTCCCGACTGCGCGCTGTGCGAGCTGTTCGACATCGGCGAGGCCCACGACCGCGCGGGCCGGCCGGACTCGGCGATCGCGTACTACGAGCGCTTCTTGACCACTCCGGACATCGAGCGCCTGGGCTGGGATGCAGGGCTTCGTGCGGTGATCCTTCGTCGGCTCGGGGAGCTGTCCGAGGCGCAGGGCCACCGCGAGAAGGCGTTGGACTACCACGGCCAGTTCGTGGACCTGTGGAAGGACGCAGAGGCCGAGTTGCAGCCGGTGGTGAGCGGGGTGAAGGCGCGCATGGCGAGACTGGTGGGAGAACGGCGATGACGGGCGGTCACCGGCGAACGCCCTAGTCCTGCTTCGCCACCAGCTCGCTCGCGTACAGGGAGAGTTCGTCGTCCGCCAGGAAAATGTTGAGATCGCCCACGATCACGCGCGGATAGTGCAGGGTGGGGTCGTACTCCACGTACAGCGAGTCGGCGAGAGAGTTGATCGCGATCTGGATCTGCGTGAATAGCCCTTCCACCGAGAAATAGTACTTCAGCGACGAATCCGGCACGGCCGTGGAACTGTCCGTGTACGTGGCGGCCACGACCGTCGTATCCCTGACCTCGACGATCACCTCCCGTAACAGATCTTCGCGACACTCGCACACGCGGTCGAACTTGTACTGGTAGTTCGCCGGTCGGGCGGCCCTCCAGAGCTCGTACCGGCGGTTCAACTCCTTCTGAACGGCTTCCCACCGCGTACTGGTGAACGTCACGCTCTCGCACGCGGATAGCGTTGCCATGAGCAGGATGGCGACGGCCACGCGGAACCGTCTTGCGGCGTCACCGTTCAACGGCAGACCTCGCGAGTTCCGCCTCCGCTGCGATGTAGCCGAACGCCGCCCACTGGTTGCGGCCCGCCACGATTGCCCGGAACACCAGGTCGGCTTCGGCCGGGTGCTCGTTGTACAGATGCCAGTTCCCTACTCCGTAGGCTGTCGTGACGTCCTGCAACGAAACCTCCCCCGACCCCGTCGGGCGGTACAGCGAGTCGGGCGGGAAGATACCCTTGTACATCAGCAGCAATCGGTGATAGGCGTCGTTCTCGATGATGTCCATGTCCGGGGCGATCGGTTCCAACAACTGCGCGGCCTCGGCAGACCGGCCGAGCCGCCGCAGCGTCATATACAACCAATGCGAGGTGGCGACCACCGCGTCCGGGTTGTTCGATACCGCGAGACATTGGCGGTAGGAGCGCAGGGCGTTCTCGAAATCGCCCTTGAGATAGTACGCCAGCCCCAGGTGATACCAGATGTTGAATTGCAGCGTGCTCGTGGGGATGCCACGGGCGTTCGGCTGACCGTCGGGCTCGACTTCGTCGGGCGTACCGGCCACGAGATCGGCGGCACGCTCGAAGTCGTGAATGGCCCGGTCGAACTGCCGCAGGGTGATGTACCGATGACCTCGATGCCGATAGAACCGCGCGTCGTTGGCGAACCGCTCGATACCGTCGCTGAAGACTGCCACGGCGTCGCGATACCGCCCGAGATAGGCGAGGCGACGGCCGACCCAGATCAGGGCGTCGGCGCTGTTGGGCTCGCGCTCGAGCACGGCGCGCGCATCGGCCAACTCTGCTTCGCGGGCCTGCCGGACGCTGTCGGAGAGCGGTGGTGCGCGCAGCGTGTCGCCGAGCAGGGAGATCGCTTCAACGCCGGCGGGCAGCCGATCCGCGCCCCGCTCCGCGCAGCCGGCGGTCGCAAGCCAGGCAAGAGTCCAAACGCAAACGCCGGCCAGTCGGCTCACTTCCGTGCCCCTGTTGGTCCTGCGCCGAAGGCTATTCACTCGATTGAGCCGCCGCAAACTGCGCGCACCGCTTGACCTACTGCCTGACCTCGACCACGCGCTCAGACCGCAGCGTGCGACCGGCGATATCCATTGTGATCTCGAGCGCGAACCGGCCACGCGCGCCCTGGGGAAGCGTCACGGCGACCGACTGAGGGTATATGCCCACACCCGGGACTGCCACGCTCCAACTCAGGCGCACCACCGGCTGCCGCCGACCTGTCGGACTCAGCCGCTCCGCCGCGCGTCGAAGCCAGCTTGCACCCGCTCGTGTGGCGGTGAGCGTCACGCGGGCCGTGCCGGGGCTGGTGTCGCCGAGGTAGGTCTCCCAGTAGAGACCGACGGGCGTGCCCGGTGCGACGGCCGCGTGCGTGAGCATCGAGTCGAACAGTAGCTCGAGTACGGCCGGCACCGAGTCCGGATCGTGAGCCGCGAACAGAAGAGGCTGAGACATCGCAACCCCGTCGGGTCGGCGAAGCGAGAGCCAGAATCGCTCGCGGCCCGCAACGCCGCTGTCGCCATGCGGCAACGCTTCCACGCTCACCAGGGCGCCGCGCGCCGGAACCGTGGCGGCCAGGCGGTAGGGCCCCTGGGCGCTGTCACGCGCCATCACGGGCGTGGCGTCAGGGCCCGCGGTGATCACCAGCGCAGCCCCGATTGGCTGTTCCGCGACTCCTCGCTCCTGGCCTCTCTTCGTCGCCCCTCGCCCCCCCTCGCCCCTAGCGAGTATCGGCCGTTCGAACGCCGCCATGACGATCGCCGAGTCACCACGCCAGAAGACTGTAACCTGGGGATCGAGGGCCACGAAGTCACGCGCGTACGGCGCCGCGTAGCCCGACCTGGGGCGGTCAGGATCGATGTTCCATGCCCCCGGTTGCAGGGTCGCTGGATCCTCCACGAATCTCCGTGGCGGGAGGAACTCTCGGGCGCGGGGAGCGTGACGGGCGATCACATGGACCGTGGCTCGGTCGGCGGTACGCCACGGGTCGTCGCGCTCCCATCCCACGGGCCAGCCGTATCGCAGGAGTAACCGCTCCAGGTCGTTACCCCACGTCATGGCATAGGGGGATCGCGAGTCGGGCTGCAGCGCGTTCAGCACGCGCCGGCTGTAATGCTCGGTGCGGCGCTCGTTCCCGGGCGTGAGGTACAGGGGGTCGGCGAGCCACCAGATCGTCGTGTTAAGACGCTCGCGCTGCTCGCACGACGCTCTCCCGTAATCCCGGGGCCGTTGCGCGAGGACCTCCGACAGGTCGGTCCAGCGGCAGCGCTCGTGGGTGGGCATACTCAGGAGAGCCTCGGTATAGCTCGAGTCGGCGGCCGCGAACTGCCGCGCCGCGTGCTGGGCGAAAGCACGGAGGGAGTAACACCACCAGAGAGTGCCGCGACACTGAAGCGCGGCATTCAGCGCCTCGGCTCCGCGATCCGCTTCGACGAGGTAACGGACCCGTTGGCCCGCAATCCAATCATCACTCGGGGCCATGCGGGCGAGACTGTCCAGTTGGTCGAGCAGGCGCTCACGTGCTTGCCGAATGCGCGGGTGCTCGGGCGGCGGCACCCAATCATCGTCATCGTCGTGCCAGTAACAGAAGCGGCCCACGACCTCGTCGCACCGACCGCCCGATCCCCCCGCGGACCGTGGCAGGTAGTCGAGCCGCAGGCGCTCGAAGGCGGCCTGCGCGGCTCGGGCGGCTGCGAGGATCGCGGTGGAGTCCGGCAGGCCGGCCAAGCTGTGGAGCAGGAGGACCGTGTTGAGTGCGATGAGGAGCATCGCGAGAAACTTCGGACCACCGGAGGCTATTGGGCAGGGGGTGACGGCGATGGCAAGCGATGACAGGCAACAGCGAGCAATGTACGGTTCGGTGCGCCGTCATCGCCCGTCATCGCCCGTCATCGCTCATCATCCCCCATCATCGCCCGTCGCTCGCCGACGTCTGCCGTACGATCTTGCCATCCGCGTCAATGATCCGGATCTCTCCGAGCCCCAGTTCCCGGATCCCCGCCTCGATCTTGGATCGGTCACCCACGATGACCCAGACGAGCTGGTCGGGCTGAACGAATCGCTGGGCCAGCGCGTTGACGCTGGTCGGCGTGAGGGAGCGGACCCGCTGGGCGTAGGTCTCGAAATGGTTGTCCGGCAGGCCGAACTGTACGATCTCGTGCACTGAGCTGAGAACGGCGCTCATGGTTTCCCACTGGCCCGGCAACGTGAGCGTGAGATTCGCCTGTGCCATCTGGAGCTCGTCCTGCGTGACGGGCCTGTCACGCCGCACGCTGCGCAGCTCGTTCAGCACTTCCTGCACGGACTCCTTGGTCTTGTCCGTCTGCACCGGCGCGATCGTGATGAACGGCCGCTGGCCGCGTGCGTCCCACACGAGCGTGGAGGCGCCGTACGACCAGTGCTTGTCCTCCCGCAGATTCATGTTGATGCGCGACGTGAACTGGCCGCCCAGCAGCGAATTGAACGCCTCAATGGCGATTTCGTCCGGGTTCGCCTTGGGAGGAGCGAGATGCCCCGCAATGATCACGGACTGCTGTGAACCCGGTCGGTCCAGCAGGTACACGCCGGTGTTCGCCGGGCGCGACACGGCCGCGATGTTTTTCTGCGGGGTCTCGCCGCGCTGCCAGCCGCGGAACAGCCGTTCCACCCTAGGGCGCAACTCATCCAGCGTGATGTCGCCCACCACCACGAGCGTCGCCTTGTTCGGCTTGAACCAGGTCTGATGGAACTTGACGAGGTCTTCGCGGGTCATGGCGCTCACGGACTGTTCCGTGCCGGAGCCGGTGAGGGGCATGCCATAGGCGTGCCGTTCGCCGTAGATAAGCGGCGGGAACACGCGCAGCGCCATCTGTGTGGGGTTTACCTTCTCGCGCCGGATGCGGGCGATCGTCTCCTGCTTGAGGCGCTCGAAGTCGCTCTGGGGGAACGACGGGTTCAGCGCCACGTCGGCGAAGATGTCCAGGGAGGGGTCCAGGTTCTCCTTCAGCGCCGACAGCGACACCGTGGACACGTCGAGATTGGAGCCCGTGGTAAGCGTGGCGCCGAGCAGTGCCAACTGCTCGCTGATCTCGAGCGCCGATCGCGTTCTGGTTCCTTCGTCCAGCATCGCCATGGCAAGGCTCGCGGTGCCGGGGGTGGCGAACTGGTCGGCCGCGAACCCCGCATCCACCACGAGACGCATGTTCACCTGCGGAATGGAATGCCGCTGCGCCAGCACCAGCGTCAGGCCGTTCGTGAGCGTCGCCCGCTCGAGGCGAGGGAAGGCGGCCACGGGTGGCGTACCCGGCTCCGGCACGCGCGTCCGATCCACGGTGCTCTCGGCGGTCTTGTACTGCGGGAACGGGTGTACCTCGAGCACGAACGCGCCGTCGGCCAGGTACTCGCGGGCGGCGCGCTGCACGTCGGCCGCGGTCATGGCCGCCACGCGCTCGAGGCGAACCTTGAAGTGATCGGGGCGGCCGGCGTACACCTGACCTTGCGCGAGCACGTCTGACTTCCCGCCGAAGCCGCCGATGCGCTCGATGCCGCGCAGGAAGGTGGCGCGGAACTGCGTCTTCACGCGCTGCAGTTCTTCAGCCGTGGGGCCGTCCCGCAGGAACCGCGCAAGCTCCTCGTCCATCGCCCGCTCCACCGCGGCGAGATCACCGCCGGGCTGAGCGGTGGCCCAGATCAGCACCTGTCCGCCGATTTCGCGCGCGTCAATGAACGCGGCGACGTCCGTCGCGATGCGGTCGTCGTACACGAGCCGCTTGTACAATCTCGACGTCTTTCCCGCCGCCAGGAGGTCCGTCACCAGATCCAGATAGTCGGACTCGGCGGATTTCCATTCCGGCACGTTCCAGACCTTGTAGATGCGGGCCTGAGGCACGCGGTCCTGCATGACGTGGCGATGCGTGCCGCTGCGGCGGGCCACCCAGATCTGCTGCTTCGCGATGGGCGGGCCGGACGGAATGTGCCCGAAGTACCGCTCCACCTTCTGTTTCGCGGTCTCCGCGTCAATATCCCCGGCCAGCACGATGACGGCGTTGGCCGCGCCGTAGTACGTCTGGAACCACTCCTTCACATCGTCCAGCGACGCCGCATTCAGGTCTTCCATGGAGCCAATCACGCTCCAGGAATAGGGATGGCCGCGCGGATACGTGTTTTCCGTGATGATGTTCCAGACCTTCCCGTACGGCTGATCCTCACCCTGCCGCTTCTCGTTCTGCACCACGCCGCGCTGCTCGTCGAGCCGTGCCTGGTCGATCACGCCCAGCAGGTGGCCCATCCGGTCCGATTCGAGCCACAACACCGCGTCCAGCGCCGACGTGGGTACGTTCTGGAAGTAGTTGGTGCGATCCTCGTTGGTCGTGCCGTTCAGGTCCGTGGCGCCGAACCGCTCGAGGGCCTGGAAGTAGTCGTTGTTGAAATGCTCCGAGCCGTTGAACATCAAGTGCTCGAACAGGTGGGCGAACCCGGTCTTGCCCGGCTTCTCGTTCTTGGAGCCCACGTGGTACCAGATGTTGACCGCCACGATGGGCGCCTTGCGGTCTTCGTGCACGATCAGCGTCAGGCCGTTGTCGAGCACGAATTTCTGGAACGGAATGTCGATCGCGGCGGCGCCGGTCGTCGCCTGGGCGTAGAGCGACGGTGACACGGCGACCGTGAGCGCGGCCGCCCCTCTCAGCAAACGCATCATGCGAGACACGGAAAACCTCCAACACGGTGGAATCACGTGAAATAGACGCTCGGAACGCGGCAATGGTTTCATGACGATGGAACTGCGGGCTGCCCCGGGTCGCCCCTCCTCGCCTCCTCTCGGCCCTCCTCGCTCATCCCTCCTCGTCGTCCCTCCTCGGGTCCCGTGGCCGGTTCACTCCGTTCCACGTACTCTTCGCGGTACATCCGAATCAGCTCGAAGAAGTACGACAGGCTGAGCGGACCGATCAGGATGCCCAGAACGCCGAAGTATCGTACGCCGGCAATCGCCCCCACGAGCGTCACCAGCGGGTGAATGCTTGCCCAACGACGATAAATCACCGGCCGCAGAACGTTGTCCACCATGCCGACGACCGCGACGCCCCACGCGACGAGCCCGATGGTGGCGGGCAGGCGCCCGTCCAGAGCGAGCGCAATGGCACCGGGTCCCCAGACGAGCCCGCTGCCGACGAGCGGCAGGATCGCAAACAGCATCGTCACAAACCCCCAGAACAGCGCGCTGGGCAGCCCCAAGAACCAGAACGCAAGGGCGATCAACAGGCCCTGAACCAGCGCGATCAGCAAGGTGCCGAGCATGGTGGAGGCGGTGACGTCGCGGAATCGCCGCCGCAGCTTCTCGGCGTTTTCGGCCGAGAAGGGGATGTATGGGCGGGCAAGCTCCCACGTCTCCTGCGGCCGAAGCAGCAGGAAGTACAATCCGAAGAATGCGATCGTGAGGTTGAGCGCGAGACGGGTTGCCGTGCCGATCAGACCGAACGCGCTGGATCCCAGCCATTGAATCACGTTTTCGCCCAACTCGGCCAGCCGGGGCCCCACGTGGTACTCGCCGATCTGCAGCTCGGAGAGCCGGCGGAGGATCGGGCTCTGGATCACTCCGCTTGCGATCTGTTGGGCCTGACCCACGATGATGCCCGCGAACGAGAGCCCGGGCACGAGAACCAGGAAAACGGCCAGCGCCGTCAACAGCCCGGCCGCGACGCCGGCACCCACTCGGCGGCGTAGCGCGTCGTTGACCGGGGCCAACGTCACGTACAGCACGACGCCGCCGATGAGCCCGGTGGCAAATGGAGCCAGCGCGATCGCGATCCCGGCGCCGAGTAGCGCGATGAGCATCGCGGCGCGCTGGCGATTGGTGTCGAGAAACGGCATGTGGACCGGTGGAGGTGGCCGGGGAAAACGTAGAGACAGAGGGGGGTGAGGGGCCAGGGGCCAGGGATCAGGTGTCAGGGGTCAGGTGTCAGGGGGCCCCTGGCCCCTCCGCTTGATCCTAGAACGCCTGCGTAAAGGCGAACTGCCAGTGGCTGCCTTTGATGGGTCGGTCGAACGGTTTGACGTAGTCAATCTCGGCGATGGCGAAGCCCAGCAGGTTGACGCGCAGGCCCACGCCGGCGCTGGTCACGATGTCTCGCGTCCCGCCGGAGTTGAGCACTCCGTTCAGGAACCTGGGCTTCTCGCTGCCGGTCCAGGCGACGCCGGCGTCGAAGAAGCCAACGAGGTCCACGGGCAGCACGCCGAACAACCCGGGCCCAATGCCTAGCGCGCCAAGCGGTGGAAACCGCAGTTCGGCGTTGCCCACGAGGATCTTGCTGCCGATGAGCTGGTTGAACACCGGGCAGCGGTTCGCGAGCGTGGCGCCGACGCACTCGTAGCCGGAGAACGAGTTGAGATCGTAGCCGCGCACAATGCCGGGGTAGCCAAGGAACAGTGGGGAGAGGCGATTGTCATCCGCGCCGGTCCCATAGCGGCCATAGTGCATCAGGCGACCGGCAAGCGTGAACGGCCGCACGGGCATGACGTAGCGGCGGTAGTCCGCGAGTCCGTTCACGAAGTTGATTGACCCGAACATCGGGGAAGCCTCGACGCGGTAGCGCTGTCCCAAGATGGGCCCGGTCCAGCCGAACGCGGCGTTGTCGTACACCAGGGCGGCGCTGGCGGACCCGAGATGGAGGCCCGCCGGGCTCGGTGGATTATCCACATTACGCTGGCTTTCACCCGTCGGCGACGTCACGATCGTCTTGAGCTCTTGGCTGAACGTGACGTTGCGATAACCGCCGCTGAACTCCACGCGCCGGATGCGGCTGAACGGGTAGGCGGCAAACCCTACGACGTCGCGGTTGTTTTGACGGTAGATGTACGTCTGTTCGATCAGGTTGCCGTTCTGGTCATACCCGTAGGCATACGAGCCCGAGATGTATGGAATCTGCTGAACCGCCACGCCCCAGTTGAGCCGCCGCTCCAGGTTCTGGTAGCCCACGAGTGCCGCGACGTCTCGAAACCCGCCCTGCACCTGGAGCATCGTCACGACGTTGTGGGTGCCAAGCATGTCCGACCAGTAAAGCGAGGCTCCACCGGCGATGAACGTTCCGAAACGATCCGAGCCGAAGGTGAGAGATGGATCGCTCACGTAGTCCAGCGACAGGCCGGACCGGTAGGGACGTGTCTTGAACCCCGCGGCGTCCGGCAGGCCGAAGAGCGGGTTCTCCAGCATGCCCACGACCTGCGACCGCTCACGCTGTGCCGGGGGAAGGCGGGCCGCGTTGCTGGTGGTCGTGGCGTCCACCCGCTTCCCGGCCAGGAGTTCGCGCTCGTCAATCCGGTAGACGTTGTGCGCGCCCCGCTCGTACGCGCTGAAGAAGACCTGCCCCGACTCGGAGGCGATGGACAGCGCCGGCGACAGCGCCGTGATGCCGGACACGCCGGTGAACAGGTTGGTGACCTGGTACACCTCTCGCGCGGCGAGGTCGAGCCGGTACACGTTGGTGACGCCCGTCCGATCCGAGAGGAAGTACAGGCTCCGCCCGTCGGGACGCCACTGCGGGTTGATGGCCTTGGCGCCCTCGAACGACCACAGGGACTCGATCTGACGGTTTGCCGGGTTGATCACCGCAAGCCCGTACTCACCGAACTTGAGGGTGGCGAGGTCCGTGGAGTACCGGTCCGTTACGAAGGCGATGCTCGAGCCGTCGGGACGCCAGGCAGGCTGCAAATCGGCGTACGGATCCTGAGTGAGCCGCAGCAGCGTGTCGGCCTGGAGATCGTACATGAACAGGTCAGACAGCCCGCCCACGACGGCCGAAAACGCGATGTGCCGCCCGTCGGGAGACCACGCGGGGTTGAATACCTCGTCCAGCGCGACCAATCGCTCCTCTCGCTCGAGCGCCCCCGTTTCCGCGTCGAAAATGGACAGGGTCGGCTTCCCGCTGCTGACTCCGCCCACCACGAACCGGCGGCCCGACGGATCCCAGGCTCCGGCCGAGTTGATGAACTGGAGGCTCTCGAAGTGCGGGTCCACGGCGGTGCCAATGAGCTTGCGCTGAACTCGTCCGGCTTCCGCGTCCGCCACGTACACGTCCACCGAAAGCTGGTCCTTCTCGGACATGAACACGATTCGCCGGCCGTCAGGGTTCACGGCCGGGGCGATGTTCAGGCGGCCGCCGGTGATGCTTTCGTCGAGAATCACCTTGCCATAGGCTGCGGCCGAGTCGGTTGCGGCTCGCAACGGCTCAAACGCGCCGCGCATGGCGGCGTGCCAGGTCTTCGATAGAGAGTCGATCGGAACACCGGTGACGCGCTCGATGGCGAGAATGGCATCGCGCGTGCGCCGGGACGCCTTCAGGATTCTGCCGACCGCATCGTCACCGTACGTGCCGGCGATGTAGGACCAGACCGCCTGGCCCCAGCGGTAGGGGAAGTAGCGCGCGCTGTTGAGCTTCGTGATGCTGGGAAGGTCTTCCTTTCCCTCTTCGTCTTTGAGAGCGTCCCGCATCCACATGGCCGTATGTGCGTCCACCGGTCCCACCGACAGGTATTCCGCCATGCCCTCGATGAACCACAGCGGCATCCGCAACGCCACCGGGGCTGTGCTTTCGCTCACCCGCCCTGGATCACCGGTCATGTCGAACTGGAACGCATGGGCCAACTCGTGACCAAGCACGTGGTCCGTCTCGGCGAGTGGACCCGCAAACGGCAACACCACGCGACGCTTGAATAGTTCCGTGACGCCGCCCGTGCCCTCGCCGATGTCACCCAGGATGGCGTTGGTCTGCTGGAAGTGCGGGTGGCTGGCGTAGAGAATGATAGGCTGGCGCCGATTCAGCTCATGATCCAGGAGCCGCGACAGCCTGGCATACCACCGCTCGGCCATCCGTCCGGCAAGCTCGACGGCGTCCTGCTCTTCGGGGTAGTAGTAGATGTCGAAGTGCTCGGTCTCGAGCACCCGGAACCGGAAGTTCTCGTACTGCACCTTGTTGCGCCCGAAGTACTGGGCTGAGGCCGTCCCGCTGAGCGCCGTAAGCACTCCAAGCACCAGCATGCCAATGATTCTCGTGTTCATGATGCTCCTTGGACTTCCGTGAGAGACCTCGCCCTAGAGGGTTGTACGCATTCTCCCACATCGAGTTCCGCAACGCACGTGCCATTCATGACCGGCCGATAACATGGCCTTGTCAATGCAGTTGCGCATCCTCGCCCGTCCCCCCCACAGTCGCGGACGCCGCGGGGTGTCCCTCAAGATAGACAGCCTGTCCCTGATTATGTTTGGCTCTCGTGCAACGTTCCGCGTTTGTTCCGGCCTGGTGGCTGCCAGGTCCGCACGCCCAGACCCTTGCCGCGCGGCTCCTGCGAGATGGTCGCGGCGTCACGCTTCGCCGAGAGCGAGTGGACCTGGCGGATGGAGATTTTGTCGACCTCGACTGGGTTGACACAAACGATGTGCGGGACAAGGAGCGGGCGCTCGTCCTGGTGCTCCATGGGCTCGAGGGGTCAGCCCGCTCGAAGTACGCGCTGGAACTATACCGTCAGCTCGCTGCAGTCGGACTCCCGGCCGTGGGGCTCAACTTCCGCTCCTGCAGCGGGGAATTGAATCGTGGCCCGCGGTTGTATCACTCGGGTGAGACCGGAGACCTGGCGTACGTCGTGGATCTGCTCTCGCGGCGGCTCCCGGGCTGCCCGCTTGGCGCGGCGGGCTTCTCACTCGGGGGCAACGTGCTGCTGAAATACCTTGCTGAGTCCGCGTCTCGGGCCATCGTTGCCGCGGCCGCCGTGTCGGTGCCGTTCGATCTCTCCGCCGGGGCCGACGTGCTGGAGCGGGGCTTCGCGCGAGTGTACCGTCGCTATCTCGTTAGCAAGCTCAAGCGCAAGGTGGCGCGGAAGGCGGCCGTCCTGGCCGGCCACATTGAGGTGGCTCGTGTGCTCAGGGCCAGGACGTTCCGTGAATTTGATGATGCGGCCACGGCGCCGCTCCACGGCTTTCGCAACGCCGAAGATTACTATCGCCGGTCCTCCAGCGGCCCCATGCTCGAACACATCGGCGTCCCGACGCTGCTGGTCCATGCGCTGGACGACCCGTTTCTTCCGGCCTCCGCCGTGCCGTGGGAGGCGGCCCGACGCAATCCTCACATCACACCGGTGTTCACCGAGCGCGGCGGTCACGTGGGATTCGTGGCCGGGCAACCCTGGTCGCCCGTGTTCTGGGCTGAGCGACGGGTCGCCGCGTTCCTATCGAGCCACCTGCTCACGGCCCACGCATGAACCCGGCCCCAATTCCGCAGCGAATCCATCGCGGGGGCCGGGAGGTCATTGTCACGTGGGATTCCGATCACGTCGGCGCCTTCGACGCGCGCGTCCTGCGGTTGGCCTGTCACTGCGCGGTGTGTCGTGATGAAGTGTCCGGTCAACGGCTCCTCGATGAGTCCGCGGTGCCCTCCGACGTGGAAGCCAATGCGATCGAGCTGGTGGGTAGTTACGGGATCAAGATCCGGTGGTCCGATGGGCATGACACCGGGATCTACACGTACGAGTACCTGTGGCAGCTATGTCCGTGTGGGAAGCACTAGCGTCTCACCAGGGTGACCATGGCGACGTCAGGCGATCGCAGACGATGACAGACGATCGCGGCCCCCGCGCCAGCGTCGGCCTGCTCCGGGATGCGCCCGTCGCCTGCGATCGCACGTCATCGCCTCGGATCGCCTTGTCGGGTAGGGGGTAGGGAACTGGACCCGGTCTGTCACACCCTGGTCGGCGCGGCGCTCGCGGAATCCGGCCTGAAGCGGCGCGCGCCTGGCGGGACGGTGACGCTGCTGATCGGCGCCAACCTGCCGGACGTGGACGTTTTGTCGTACGCGTGGGGGCCGCTCAGTGCCCTCACGTTCCGGCGCGGATGGACGCATGGCGCCTTGGCCATGGCCG
>DATMAW010000029.1:0-9561 GCA_035559715.1 Gemmatimonadales bacterium
TCCTCGAACGTGGCTCGATCGGCCACGCGGTCCGGATCGAACACCACGAGATCGGCAAAGGCGCCCGCCGCGATGACGCCGCGGCCGGCGAGTTGGACCCGGCGAGCCGGGGCCAGCGTCATCTTGTGAATGGCCGCCTCCAATGGCAGCGCGCGTCGCTCGCGGCAGAACACGCCGAGCACGCGCGGGAACGTCCCGAAATTGCGCGGATGCGGTGCGCCGCCCGACAGCGGTCCCTCAACCGCCAGTGCGGAACCGTCGGAACACACGATGCTCGCGGGATGCGCGAGGAACAGCCCGACGTTCTCCTCGCTCATGCCGAAGCCGATCATCCCCGCGCGATTGCGATCGCCCTGCACGATCTGCAGGAATAGCGCGTACGGTTCCACGCCCCGCGCGCTCGCGAGCTGGCCGAGCCGCTTCCCGCGAGCCCACGCAAGGCTGTCGGCAGCGGTGCTGCTGATCTGCACGGCGTCCCACGACCCCAGCTGGTTCACCTTGTCGCGCACCTCCGCCTCGATGCGCGGTGCCGTGGAGGCGTCGTTCAGGCGCGCCAGCAGCGCCTCGGTCCCGCCCTCGCGTGCCCACACCGGGAACATGTTGGAAAGGCCCGTGCTGTAGGCCACGTACGGGTACACATCGAATGTCACGTCCTGTCCTGCGGCGCGCGCCGCGTCTACCATGTCCAGCGCCACCGTGGCCTTCCACCAATTCCGCGCGCCCTGGGCCTTGAGGTGGGACAGGTGCACGGCCGAGCCTGAGCGCCGTCCCACGTTGAGCGCTTCTTCAATCGCTCCCAGTAAGCGATCATCTTCGTTTCGCAGGTGGGTCGCATAGGGGAGGCCGGTGCCGGCGAGCGGCGCGGCGACGTCGGCCAGCTCCGCCAGGTCGGCGTACGCGCCCGGGAGATACTCGAGGCCGGTGGAAACGCCACACGCGCCGGCCCGGAGCGCTTCGGCGACAAGGGCCGCCATGCGTCGCCGTTCGTCTGCCGTGGCGGCGCGGCTCGCCTCGCCGATCACGAACCCCCGCACGGTCCCGTGGCCGATCATAGTCGCGAGGTTCACCGATGCCGGACGTCGGTCGAAATGGGCCAGAAGGCCAGCCACGGTGCGGACGTCAATCTCGGTCCCATACCTGGCCCGATAGCTGGCCGCGGTCTCTCGTGCGCGTTCCTCGCTCCACGGGCCGACCGAGCTGCCGTCCTGACCCACGACCTCAGTGGTCACGCCCTGGCGGATCTTGCTCTGGGCTCCGGGGTCCACCACCACGGAGAGGTCGGAGTGCGAGTGGATATCCACGAACCCGGGCGCGAGTGCGAGTCCCCGGAGGTCTACGATCTGGGAGCCGGGACGAGAGAGCCGTGGGCCCACTGCCTCGATCCGCTCGCCCGCGACAACGACGTCAACGTCACGCGGCGGAGATCCGGTGCCGTCATAGACGGCGGCGCCGCGGAGCAGCCACGCGGCCGCCTGCGGCAGCGGGCCGTGCTTCCGCCACGGTCGGCCGGGCTGCACGGCGAGGCCACAGGCTGCACCGGCAGCTGCCGCGAGGAACTGGCGGCGATCGAGGTGCGGTGAGCGGACCAAGGTCATAACTTCGGTCGCGCGAACGCTAGTCCCGCTGGCGGGCTCTGCGCCAGCATCCGGGGTGGAACTCATCACGAAAGGAAACGGGAGCGATGAGCGACATAGTGACGTTCTATCGCTGGAACGACATGCCCAAGGAGCGGGTGAACGACCTGCTCGATCGCAGGCTGATCACGGGCGAACGGGTGATGCTGGCGCACGTCTACCTGAAGAAGGGGTGTGTCGTGCCGCGACACGCGCACGAGAACGAGCAGCTCACGTACGTCTTGGACGGAGCGTTGAAGTTCTGGATCGGCGAGGACGAGAAGGACGGTCCGGTGATCCGGTCCGGCGAAGTGTTGCACATCCCGTCCAACGTCCCACACAAGGCCGAGGCGTTGGAAGACACGCTGGACGTGGACGTGTTCTGTCCGCCGCGAACGGACTGGCTGAACAAAACCGACGCGTACCTGAGACGATAGCGGGGTCAATCCCTTCCGCCGCTTCCAACCTCGCCCTTAGATTCATCATCGCTTGCCCCGCCCCGCGCGTTGACAGGTCGCCTCCAACTCGAGGAGCACTCGTGGCTCATCAAATCCAAGAAGCCGAATGGATCTGGCGTGACGGTGAGTTCGTTCCCTGGCACGACGCAAAGATCCACATCCTGAGCGCAGCGGTCGCGTTCGGTTCTTCGGTTTTCGAGGGGATTCGCTGCTACGAGACACCGGACGGGCCTGCGGTGTTTCGACTGCGCGATCACCTGCGACGGCTGCAGGATTCCTGCCGCATTTATCGCATTCCTCTCAAGTACGGCATTGACGAACTCGTCGACGCCACCGTTTCCACCATCGCTCGCAACGGTCTCGAGTCGTGCTACATCCGTCCCTGCGTGCTGCGGGGCTATGGCACGGCGGGAATGAATGCGCTCGGCGGACCGGTGGAGACCTACATCCCGTGCTTCCCGTGGGGCGCTTACCTTGGCGAAGAGGGCCTGAAGAACGGCATTGACGCGTGTGTATCGAGCTGGCAACGCGCCGAGCCAAACACGTTCCCGGCCATGGCCAAGGCGGCGGGCCACTACAACGCCAGCCAGCTGGTGAAGATGGAGGCGGTGGTGAACGGATATGCCGAGGCGCTCGTGCTGGGCCCCGGGGGTCTGCTGAGTGAAGGCAGTGGCGAGAACGTGTTCGTCGTCTATCGGGGCACGCTGATCACGCCGGCCGTGGACGGCACCTGGCTCTTCGGGATCACGCGTGACACGGTCCTCACGCTGGCGCGCGAACTGGAGATTCCGGTGCGGGAACAGGCCGTGCCGCGGGAGATGCTCTATGCCGCGGACGAACTGTTCGTGTGCGGCACGGCGGCCGAGGTCACGCCCGTCCGGAGCGTGGACAAGATCCCCGTGGCGGACGGCCGGGTAGGCCCGATCACTCGCCGGATCCAGACACGCTTCATGGACATCGTGCACGGACGCGCGCCGGACAAGTACCGCTGGCTCACTCGCGTGCCGCAGCCGGCCGCTGTGGCGCGGGCATAGCGCGATCGCATGCCGGGGGGGGAATCGCGAGGGAGTCCGATGACCATCGCGTCGCGTGCCGCGCTCGCGGTCCTGTTGCTGGTGGTGGGTGAGAGGGCAGCGGCACAAGAGAAGTGGACCCCGGAACTGGCCCTCAAGGTCAAGGCCGTCGGCGCCGTGGCGGTGTCGCCGGACGCGCAGCGTGTGGCGTTCCAGGTGGGTGTTGCGGTGATGGAGGGCGAGAAGAGCGAATGGCTCACCCACATCCACGTCGCGAACGCCGACGGCTCTGGTGCCTTCCAGCTCACGCACGGCGACAAGTCCGCAACCAGCCCTGCCTGGTCGCCGGACGGTCGGTGGATCGCATTCCTCACTTCTCGCTCCGGGAAATCGAACATCTGGCGTATCCGCGTGGACGGGGGAGAGGCGGAGCAGGTCACCGAGGAACAAGGCGGTGTCACCGCCTTCCAGTGGTCTCCCGATGGGAAGCACCTCGCGTTCTTGATGCCGGATCCGCCCACCGACGAGGAAGAGCTGGCGGCGAAGGAGAAACGGGATGCTCGCGTGGTGGACGAAAACGTGAAGCTCTCGCGTCTCTACATCATTCCGCTCGCGCGCGACTCCAGCGGGAAACGGGTTGCCCGGCGACTCACCGATGGTGATCGCAACGTGGGCGCGCCCTTTGGGGGCGGTGATCTCTCCTGGGCGCCGGACGGCTCCGCCATCGCGTTTTCCCACACACGCTCGCCGAGCCCGAATGACTGGACGAGTGCGGACGTGTCGGTCGTGGACCTGGTAAGCGGTGCGGTCCGGGTGATCGCCGCCACGCCGGCGGCGGAGGCGGACCCCTGGTTTTCTCCCGACGGGAAGTGGATCGCGCTGACGGTGAGCGACAACCCGCCAACGTGGGGATTCACGTCGCGCGTGCACGTGGTGCCGGCCTCCGGCGGCGAACCCCGCCCGCTCGCGGAGAGCGACGATCGACAACCGAACGTCATTGGGTGGTCGGGCGACGGGAAGCTGGTGTACGTCACCGAAACGCGCCGCACGGTGGATCACCTGAGCGCCTTGCCCGCGGATGGACGGCCGCCCATTGACGTGTCGTTGCCGGATGTAATGGTGAGTGGCGCCGCGTTGAACGCGGGTGCCACGCACGTCGGCTTCGTGGCGCAGGCCGCCGACCGTCCGCCGGAGGCGGCAATCAGCCCCCTCAGGGGCTTCAGGCCGTCGGTGGTGAGTCGGGTGCAGGACCTCCCCGCGGTACCCATCGGCCGTACGGAAGTCGTTACCTGGCAGGCGCCCGACGGCAAGACCATCGAGGGCCTGCTGACCTATCCCGTCGGGTACCGGGTGGGGACGCGTGTCCCGCTGCTCGTGATCGTCCACGGCGGCCCCGCGGGCGTGTTCACGCAGAGCTTCATCGCCGCGCGCGGTGCGTATCCCATCGCCGCCTTCGCGTCGGAGGGCTATGCCATACTGCGCGCGAACGTGCGGGGATCGAGCGGGTATGGGCGTGAGTTTCGCTACGCCAACTACCAGGACTGGGGGGGCGGGGACTATCAGGACATCATGTCCGGCGTGGACGCGATGATTCAGCGTGGCATCGCCGATGCCGAGCGACTGGGCGTGATGGGGTGGAGCTACGGCGGGTTCATGACGTCGTGGATCATCACCCAAACCAAGCGGTTCCGGGCCGCGTCCGTGGGCGCAGGGGTCACGAACCTCATGTCGTTCACGGGTACCGCCGACATCCCTGGATTCATTCCCGATTACTTTGGCGGTGAGTTCTGGGACGTATTCGACCGCTGGCGCGCGCACTCGGCCATGTTCAACATCAAAGGCGTAAGCACCCCAACGTTGATCCAGCACGGCGAGCAAGATCTGCGAGTGCCGATCTCGCAGGGCTACGAGCTGTACAATGCGCTCAAGCGTCAGGGTGTACCGACGAGAATGGTCGTCTATCCGAGGCAGCCGCACGGCATCCAGGAGCCCAGACTCCAGCTCGATGCCATGAAGCGAAACCTCGAGTGGTTCGAGCAGTGGGTCCTCGGCCGCAAGGTCTCCGGCGCGCAGGAGCAGGGGCCGTAGGCCAGACTCCCCCCCTTGTCGCCCGCGCCGGGCAGCACGGTCCCCGCACGGCCATCATCGCGCGTGAGGGGACCTTCTCGTATCCGGATCTCCTGGAGGCGTCGCATCGCGTCGCCTCGGCCTTGCTCGCGACGGCTTCGGACCTTCGGGAAGCGCGCGTGGCGCTTCTCGCGCCCCCGGGGTGGCACTACGTCGCCGCGCAGTGGGGCATTTGGCGAGCCGGCGGAATCGCGGTGCCGCTCGCCGTGTCGCATCCGCCGGCCGAGCTGGAGTACACGATCGCCGATGCTCAGGTGGACACGGTCGTGGTACATCCGGAGTTTGCTGATCGAGTGGATCGGATCGCGGCGGGGCGCGGCGTGCGGGTCGTGCTCACGCCTCAGGCTCTTGAGGCACCGCCGGGGTCGTTGCCCCACATCGATCCGTCCCGCGCCGCGCTCATCTTCTACACGAGCGGTACCACGGGGAAGCCGAAAGGCGCGGTGCACACGCACGCGAGTATCCAGGCGCAGGTCGAAAGCCTGGTGGAGGCGTGGGAGTGGACGGCGGACGATCGCATTCTCGGTGTTCTTCCGCTGCACCATGTGCACGGGGTCGTGAACGTGCTCACGTGTGCGCTGTGGTCCGGGGCGGCGTGCGAGTTGATGCCGCGGTTCGACGCGGCCGAGACTTGGGACCGAATCGCGGCGGGTGGGGTCACGCTGTTCATGGCGGTCCCGACCATCTACGCGAAGCTCATCGCCGCGTGGGACGGGGCGGCGCCACACCGCCGCGCCGCGATGTCGGCCGGTTGCCGCGCGATGCGCCTGTTCGTCTCCGGCTCTGCGGCGCTGCCCGTCAGCGTGCTGGAGCGCTGGCGCGAGATCAGTGGGCACACCCTCCTTGAGCGCTATGGCATGACGGAAATTGGCATGGCGCTATCCAACCCCTTGCACGGCGAGCGATGCCCGGGTCACGTGGGCGTACCGCTCCCCGGCGTAATCGTCCGCCTCGTGGATGAGGCCGGTGCAGAGGTGTCTCCCGGCGAGCCGGGAGAGATCGAGGTGCGCGGGCCGGGCGTGTTTCGCGAGTACTGGAATCGAACGAACGAGACGCGCGAAGCGTTCCGCAACGGCTGGTTCCGCACGGGCGACGTCGCCGTGCTGGAGAATGGGAGCTACCGCATTCTCGGCCGCAGGAGCGTGGACATCATCAAGACCGGTGGCTTCAAGGTGTCCGCGCTCGAGATCGAAGAGACGCTGCGCGAGCATCCGGACGTGGCCGAGTGCGCCGTGGTTGGCGTGGCCGATCCCGAATGGGGAGAGCGGGTGTGCGCGGCCGTGGTGGCCCGTCCGTCGTGTGCGATCGTCGCCGACGCGCTCAGAGACTGGGCACGGGAGCGGCTGGCCAGTTACAAAGTGCCATCCAGGGTAGTGGTCGTGGCAGAGCTGCCCAGGAACGCCATGGGCAAGGTGACCAAACAGCAAGTGGCGAGATTATTCGGCCCATCGCCAGTTTGACGCCGGAGAGCAGCTCGGCCGCGTGAGCCGGTGAAGATGTGGCGCCGTCTCGCTCCACTCACAGCAAGCCGAAGAACACCCAACACACCACCGCGCCCACCACCGCCATCGCGAGTCCCCACGCCAGGATCTGATTGAACAGCTTCTGACGGTCCTCGGCGCCGGTGTAGGCCGCGAGGCAGATGGCGCCGATGGTGGAGAGGGGCGACACGTCCACCAGATGCCCCCCGACGTTGATGGACGACGCGATGTCCATCGCGTCCACGCCCAGCCGCCCCGAGAGACCGGGGACCATGGGAAGAAACGCGGGCAGCACGACACCGCTGGTGCTGCTGTAAGCGGAAACCAACCCGGTCACGAACGCGATGATGCCGGTGGCCGTGAGCGGGGTGGAGATCTTGACCAGGCCATCCACAATCACGTCCAGTCCGCCCGTTTGCCCCAGCACGCCGACGAGCGTGGTGACGCCGCAGATCAACAAGACGGTGCTCCATGGGACCGACTTGAACGCGGCCTCCTGATCCGCCACCCGCGCGAGGAGCAACACGGCCACTGCCACGAAGGCGCCCACGATCAGATCGATGCGGAACAAGATGAGGCTCGCGAGCAGGGCGGCGATCACCCCCAGCGTGAGCCACTGCTGCCGCGTGAAGGGCGTGAGATCCTCGGCCTGGAACTGCTGCGCCACGTCAACCCGATCCGAGCGGCGCAGCAGCTGGAGTCCGCCCAGCAGGAAGTACCCGGCGAAGGCCACGAATGCCTGGGCAAGAAATGTGTTCCAGTACGTCCGCCACTCCATGCCCACCAGGCCGGCGTCGGTCATGAGCCGGCTGGCGATGATGCCGGTAGGCGCGATGGGCGAGTAAGCGCCTGCGTTGCAGCCGTTGCCCACCATGATGATCATGAGAAACGGGCTGATGCTCATGCGCCCCGCGGCGGCCATGGCGATCGGTGCGATGAGCGCGGTCGAGGCGATGTTGCCGCCGCCAACCGTGGCGATGGCCGCCGACAAACCGAAGAACACGATGGGGACCATGCCCACGTTGCCACGTGCCAGGCGCACGCTGTGTCGCGCGAGCTTGGTCAGCGTTCCGTTCACCTGGGCCAGGCCGAACAGCAGCATGATCGCCACCAGCACGAGAAACAGCTGCGTGGGGAAGCCGGACGTGACGTCTGCCACACGCATGTCGCCCAGTCCCACGCCCACGATGTACGCCAGCGCGAACGCCAGCAGACCGACGTTGACGCGGAGCAGGATGCCAAGGACGACGGCAAGCGCCAGGGCGGCGACGGACAGCCAGGCGAGGTTCACGAGCGGGTACGATACGAGCGGGGCGCGGAGTCGGCCAGGTTGACATCACCCTTGGCGCGTCGCCAACCTATCACCCTCGCCCTCCAGCGTTTCGTCCCGGCACGCCGGGCGCGCCCGGCGCCAATGAGGAGTCGCCACGATGGCTCATGTTGCGAAATCGATCCTGGCCGCCGCCGTGCTGCTCGGGGCGGCCTCCCTCGCCCACGCCCAGACCACCGAGACCGAGCGCGCCGCGGCGCGCGACGTCGTGCGGCAGATTGACGCGCTTCAGGCGCGCATCAACCCCGCGCAGCTGGCGCAGCGCATGGCCGCCAGGAAGGACGCCGAGCGCGACCGCATCTTCCAGCGCGTGGAGGAGCTGTGGCTCTCCGGCATGAAAGATCTGAGCGACCACATCGGCCGGAACCCGGAAGTCGGTTTCAAGGAGTACAAAGCAGTCGACACTCTGACCGCGATTCTCCGCGCCAACGGGTTCGCCGTGGAGCGCGGCGTTGCCGGTCTTGAGACGGCCTTCGTCGCCTCGTGGGACTCGCCCGCCGGTGCCGACGGTCCCACACTCGGCGTCATCGTGGAGTACGATGCGCTGCGGAGCACCACCGAGCCGTTCCATGGCTGCCAGCACAACGCACAAAGTCCCGTGGGCTTCGCTGCGGCCTTTTCCATCGCCGAATATATGAAGGCGAAGATGGTGAAGGGGCGGATCAAGGTGTTCGGAACGCCGGCCGAAGAGGTCGGGCCGCCGTCGAAGGTCACGATGTGGGAGGCCGGCTTGTTCCGAGGCACCGATGTGCTCGTTCGCAGCCACGGCTCTGGATCCACTGCGCGCAGCAAGGCGGGATTTGGCGTTTGCTGTCTCAACATCAACGAGGTGAAGTACATCTTCTCGGGTCGCTCCGCGCATCAGCGAGCCTCATGGTTCGGCCGCAATGCGCTGTCGGCGGCGGTGCAGTTCTACACCGCGGTGGATCATCTGCGACCCACCTTCCGTCCCGAAGCCTCGATTCAAGGCGTCATTCCAGAGGGCGGCGTGGCGCCGAACGTCGTGCCGGAACGGGCCGTGGTGGACTACTACCTGCGGTACCCGGACGAGGTGTACCTCGAGCACATTGACCGTATGGTGGCCGATGCCGCGCGCGCGGCCGCGCTCGCCACGGGCACCGAGGTGCGCATCGAAAACTACGGCCGCTACCGCGATGGCATCACGCTCGGCTCCCTGGAAGAACTGGTCTTTGCGTACGCGCAGGCCATGAATGCCCCGAACATCAGCCCCGAGCCCGAAAACCCCTCCGGCTATGAAGAGACGGGTTTCGTCACGCGTGAGATCCCGGGCGTGGGCGTGAGCGTGTTCAGCTCGCCGGCTCCCGGCCACTCGCTCGAGCGATGGATGGACTCCATGAAGCCCGTGGGGCACACGGGCTTCTTGCTCGACGCCAAGATCATGTCGGCAGTGCTGTACCACTTCCTGACAGACGCCGCGTTCCGGCAGACGGTGAGAGACGAACATCGCACCATGGCCGCGCTGTTCGATCAGTACATCGAGGGTCTGAAGAAGGCGTACGCGGAGGAGATCGGCGGGGG
>DATMAW010000030.1:0-7881 GCA_035559715.1 Gemmatimonadales bacterium
CCGAGGGCTGGCCACGATCGTAATCCCGGACAGATCGAAACCGAGCGGGAGTGCCGTGAACCCGGAGACCACCAGGCGGTGTCGTTCGTCGCCTTCACTGCTCTGCATTGCATAGGCGGCGGCGGTAGGGTAGCCGCTGAAGGTGAATTCTCCGAACTCCGACTTCGCCCAGCCAAGCGTGTACGCCATACTCAGCCGCGTCGGGCGCCGATCGTACGTCATTGATGCGAGAAGCGCGTCGAACCGGGCGTCGCCGAAGTCATCCCAGATCGTGATGTCGCCGTAGCGGCTGGTGATCGGGCGCTGTCGGGTGATCGGGTTGGCCAGGTTGGCGACCACCGTGACATACATGTTCCGAACGCGCTGGTTGACGTAGTCCAGGTTGAGCGCGAGTTGATCGGAGAAGCGGTGCCCGATACCGACGGACCATTGGCGGTTGGCCGGCGCCTGAAGCCGATCCTTGAGAAGCGTGATGTTGGAAGGCGTGGTGGAGTCGCCGGCGGCGACCCGGCGCCGCAGCGAATCCGGGTCGGTCGTGCCCGGATTCGTGAATGTGTACACCCGCCAGCCGATGCCGATCGCTTCGGTCATGGCGCCGAAGAGCGGGATCCGGTCATACATCACCCCGTATCCCGCCCGGATGAACGTGCGGCCGGTCCCCAGAGGGTCCCACGTGACCGCCAGGCGGGGCGCGACGTTGTTGATGTCGTTTTGTCGATCTCCGGTGTTGAGGAACTCCTCGCCCAGCGCACGCTCCAGCGTGGTGTCGCGCGCCCAGGGCGTGACCAGACGCTGGTTCAGGGTGTTGATCTCGGCGTCGTACCGCACCCCGGCCGTAACGGTGACCGCGGGTACCGGCTCCCACTGGTCCTGCAGGTACGCGCC
Source organism: Gemmatimonadales bacterium (assembly GCA_035559715.1). GTDB lineage: Bacteria > Gemmatimonadota > Gemmatimonadetes > Gemmatimonadales > GWC2-71-9 > JACQHC01. Next base: position 886 of record DATMAW010000030.1, read on the forward strand.
GACCAGCCATCCGGAGACCTGCGCCCGCGCCTCCCGCGTCGAAGACGGGTCGGTGCGGCCGATCCCGATCGCCGCTCGTTGCGGCATCGTGCTGGTGTCTGTGGGGAAGGTGAAGACCCCGTCGTTGGCGAGCGGCCGGTAGACGGTGGAGCGCACACGGGACGCTTCGAGCCCCACTCCGAGTACGTGCCGGCCTCCCACGCCGCTCACCGCGTAGGTCGCCTTGTTGATCACCCGGACTTGCCGCTCCTGGATGTTAAAGGGGAAGTTGGTGCGGCCGAGCTGGATGCCGGGGTACCGGAGCGCCGGGCCGGGCACGAGCAAGGTCTGGCCGTTGGTGAAATCGAGGATGTGAACCGACATCTCGTTGACGAGGGAGGCGGAGGCGTAGGTGTCGCGGATCAGCACGCTGTTGACGGTGGTGAGGCCGTTAAGACCGGCTTCGCGCGCCAGCATCCTTCCCTCGAGTCGGGTGCCGAAGTTGGATCGCGTCCGGAGGTGTCGCGTGGCCCACACCGCATCCAGCGCGTGGCTTCCCAGCGGCGCCGTGAGGCGCAAGAGTCCCGTGTGTAGCCGATGGGGCGCCTGGAACGTCCCGGCATACCGATCCCAGATGGCCGGGCTCTCTGCCGGGCGCCCGGGCACCACGTCGATGTAATTGTCCGTGATCTGCCCCTCGTAGCTGAGGGAGAAGAACAGCCGGTCCCGCACCACTGGTCCACGGAGGTTGCCGCCGACCTGGTACCGCCGATAGTCGGGCTCGATCGCCTGGAAGCTGCCCCGCGCCACCAGGGAACGGTTCTGGACGAAACCGAAGACCGAGCCTTCGAGCGCTCTCGATCCCCGATGCGTCACGACACTCGTGACGTTCGCCGCCCCGCGGGCGTACTCGGGGTCGTACGTGTTGAGGTAGACGCGAAACTCACGCACCGCTTCCTGTGGGATCAGGGAGCCCGTCTCCGGCACGCCGGCGACCTGCGCGGCATACATGTTTTTCCACTCCACGCCGTCGAGGTAGAAGTTATTGGAGCTCGGAATCCGCCCCGGCAGCGCACCGGACAAGGGGACCGAGCGACCCGCCTCCGCCGCGTAGGTCCGAATGCCGGGGGCGATTGCGGCCAGGTTGAGCACGCTGCGTGAGTTGAGCGGAAGCTTCTCGACCTCCTGCGGGCGAACCGCCGTTGATACGTCGGTGCGCTGCGCGTCCGACGCCGGCAATCCGGTGACGACGACTGGCTCCAGCTCGACCGCGCCCGGCTCCAGCGTGAAGTTGAGCGTGGCGCGCTGCCCCATGATGAGCTCGACGCCTTCGTGGCGCTGCTGGCGGTAGCCCACGGCGCGCACGGCGACGTCATAGCTGCCGGGAGCGAGCCCGAGGATGCGGTAGCCGCCGGTGAAGTCGGCCACCGCGCGGCGGGAGGCCCCCGAACTTCGGCTCGTGACCTCGATCCGCGCGCCGTTCAGGCCGCGGCCCTCGGACGCCCGCACCAGGCCCTGAAGTGAGACGGCAGTAGCCTGCGAAGCCAGGGACGCGGGCGCCAACGAGAGCGGCGCCGTGAGAGCAACCAGGCCGGTGCAGCGAGCAACCACGCGCCAGCGCTGGGGAAACATGAGGGTCAAATGGTCCTTCCGAAGCACGGCTGGCTGAGCAAACCGTGCCAAAGTACGGCTGGCTGAATGAACCGTCGAGGGAGTGGCGCAGGCCGGTTCGCTGCTGGCAGCCGACTCCGGGCGCACCTGGGTGGCTGGCCGCGCGTGTGCCGGCCGAATCAAGGGGCGGGCCCTTTCAGTCAGCGGCGGGTCGAGCCTATCCTCAGTGTGGTTGCGAACCGCTTGCGTGGCGGCTTTTCGCTACGCAGAACAAGGTCGTAGGCGTTACGCCTGCGACCTTACTGTTCTCCGTAAGGGCGAGCCGTCTCTGCGGCTCTACCGTCACATCGAGCCCGCCCGCTCGTAACGGAGTCGAAGGAGTTGCTCGGCCCGCACCGTGCCTAAGGCGTCGTCCCAGCTCACGTGTTGCCCGGAGGTTCGAGCATCCGCGCCACGCTGTCCAACGCCTCGAGGTACCGCCTGGCGTCGTCCGTCACCGCGCGAATCCTCCCGCTCACCTCCGCCGAGTCGAACAGACTTCCCTGGTCCATTCCATGCGCATCCGGGCTCTCCGTACTGCCGCGGTCAGGAGCGCGGCCCCGTCGGCAAAGCCCCAAGGACCTGTGGCTCAGCCTCGAGCAGAGCCTGCACCGGGAGGCGGAAGGATCTCCTCCAGCGCGATCACCAGAGGCTCGGACGCGCCGACCGGCTGCCAGACCAGCCGTTCGCGCTCGATCACCGGCAGGCTGGTCTCAGGCGTCCAGATCTCCGAGGCCCGCCCCGGAATATCCACCATCCAGTACAATGGCACGCCGAATTCCTGATACACCCGGCGCTTGGTAAAGCGATCGTACCGCGTGGTGGAGGGACTCAAGACCTCGATCACGAGCAGCAGGGTCTTGATGTGCTTCCATTCGAAGGTCTGAACCTCGTCGATCGCGGCGACGAAGAGATCCGGCTGAACCAAGACGTCCGGCGCCCACGAAATGTCCGCGGGGGACGTGAGCACCCGACCAACGGGAAAGCGTTTGAGGTATGGATAGAGCCGGCCCATCAGCTCGGCAATGACGTACTGGTGATCGGCGCGGGGAGTTGGGGTCACGAGCAGTTCCCCATGCACCGTCTCGTAGCGGTATCCGTCGTCGGGGAGCGCGCGGACCATGTCGGCCGTGTAGTACGTCGCTGCGACCATGCCCATATGATCGGCTCGGCAGTTGGAGTGGCGCAAGCTGACACGCCGCAATCTGGACAGAGCCGGATCGGCGCGTGGTATCACAATCAACAGGAACAGGGGCGAAACTACCCGCTCGAGGCGCGCGGGATTCTGGTACGATAGGCAGGAATTCGATGACGGCGTGCCCGGCGGCGGTCCCTATGATGTGCGCGACGGACGGAGTCGCGTTGCGGAGGGCGCCGAGCCGAGCATATGTTGCCACCATGGCCGCAGGACATCTGGTCACCGCCGACGAGCTCGAACGCATGGGTCGGGAGGACCTCGAGCTGGTGCGCGGGGTGCTGGTCCCCGTGATGACGCCGGCGGGCGAGCAGCATGGAGCGCTGGCGGCGTTCTTGACGGTGGAGCTGGGAGCGTTCGTTCGCTCCCGGGGGCTCGGGCGTGTGTATGTGGAAGTGGGCTACCGGCTGTTCACCAACCCCGACACGGTCCGTGGCCCGGACGTGAGCTTCGTCTCGCGGCAGCGGGCCGCAACGCAGCCGCGGAGGAAGGGTTTCATCCACGGCATCCCCGATCTGGCCGTCGAGATCGCCTCGATGGACAAGACCATGGCGGAAATCGCCGTCCAGGCGGGTGAATATCTCGAGGCCGGGACGCTGTTGGTCTGGGTGGTGGACCCGGAGTCGCGGGAGGTACACGTGTACCGCCCGGGCGTCCCGACGCTTGTGCTCTCGGCCAATGACACGCTGGATGGCGGCGAAGTGATTCCCGGCTTCACACTGAAGCTGGCGCGTTTGTTCGCAGAGCTCGATTGACGCATCGTCGGACATCGTAACCACCGGCGCGGTCGCCACGCCTACCCATTCTAACGCGTGTGGGACCAAGTCTGACGATACTACCCCCGGCCCGCGCACCACGGTGTCCCCGGCCGCAAGTCCCGTTCACCCGCGTTTATTTGTACACGCGCGCGATCTTTCGGTACCGGCACCGCCGAGCGTAAGTTGTATGATGGCGCCGGCTCTAGCTGAGAAATCCCATGCCGGTGACTGCCAGGCTGTCCAAACAGTTCTACGATCGTCTGGGCGAGGACGTCGCGAACGAACTCGTGGAGTGGTTCAACGCCGTGGATGCTACGTACCGCGCTGACCTGCGTGACCTGAACGAGCTGAACTTCGCGCGCTTCGACGCCAAGTTGGAACAGCGAGCGGCGGAGCTCGAAGCCAAGATCGATCAGCGCGCGGCAGCGCTCGACGCGAAGATCGAGCAACGAACGGCGGAGCTGGACGCGAAGATCGAGCAGCGGACGGCGGAGCTGGACGCGAAGATCGAGCAGCGAACGGCGGAGCTGGACGCGAAGATCGAGCAGCGAACGGCAGCGCTGGACGCCAAGATTGACCAGCGAACCGCAGAGCTGAACGCCAGGATCGACCGCGTGGCCGCCGAGTTGAGCGCCAAGATTGACACTACGGCCGCGCAGCTCAATGCCACGCTGGAACGGCGGCTGGGCGAGCAGACACGCTGGCTGTTCGCCGCCTGGGCCTCGCTGATGATCCCCGTGATCGGGCTCTGGTTCCGCCAGTAGCCCGGCGCGCCTCGCTGCGCCCTAGCGCCGCTCCACGGGCTCCAACCGCACGATCGGCGTGAGCCCGCCCTCGCGATCGTCAATCGCGAGATAGATGTATCCATCCGGCCCCTGCCGCACGTCGCGGATCCGACCCCTGCCGCGCACCAGTGTCTCCTCGTACTCCACCTGCTGCCCGCGCAGCGTGAGCCGAGCGAGCTGCTGGCCCGCCATGCCACCAAGGAACAGGCTGCCACGCCATCCGGGGAAACGATCACCCGTGTAGATCAGGAGCCCCGACGTGGCAATCGAGGGAACCCACACGTGCACCGGGGGCTCCATGCCTTCGCGGTGCGTCCCCGAGTGAATGGCGAGGCCGCTGCGGTAGTTCACGCCATACCCCACCACCGGCCATCCGTAGTTCTTGCCTGGCTGAATCAGGTTCAGCTCGTCACCGCCCTGCGGGCCGTGCTCGTTGGCCCACACGTCACCGGTCTCCGGATGAACGGCGAGTCCCTGCGGGTTGCGGTGGCCGTAGCTCCAGATCTCCGGGCGCGCGTTCGGCCGCCCCACGAACGGGTTGTCGGCCGGCACGCGCCCGTCGTCGTGCAATCGAACGATGGTACCGTGGTGGTTGGAGATGTCCTGCGCCGGATGTCGCTCGAGGTCCCCTGCTGGCGGAGCCTGTCGGTCGCCCACCGTAATGAAGAGAAACCCGTCGCGATCGAACGCGAGCCGAGAGCCGTAGTGGCCGGCGCCACGCGAGTCCGCCACGAAGATGTCCTCGACGTCCACGAGACGGTCGTTCTCGAACCTGGCGCGCGCCACCGCCGTGGTGGCGCCGCTGTCCGGGTACGGCTTGGAGTAGCTCAGGTACACGGTCCGATTGGACTCGAACGCGGGGTGCAGCGCCACGTCGAGCAGCCCACCCTGCCCTCTCGCGAACACGGCCGGCGTGCCGGGGACCGGGTCGGGAAGCAGCTTTCCTCCTCGCACGATGCGCAGGCGTCCCGGGCGCTCGGTCACCAGCATGTCTCCGCCGGGGAGAAACGCCATGGACCACGGATGCTCCAGGCCTTCCACGACGGTCACCACGCGGTAGTCGTGCAGCGCAGCGCGTTCGATCTGTGACTGCGCGGCGAGCGGGGCCACGGCCGCGGATGACAGGATGGCGATCGCGGCGTGTACGGCCAACCGGTTCACGGCCGACTCGTTCGACGAGTCATTGATCGCCCTCACTGTTGATCCAGACGCAGGATCGTTTGCAGCAGCACGTTGGCGCCATTGGCCACGTCCTCGGGCCGAGTGTACTCCTTGGGCGAGTGGCTGATCCCGTCGACCGAGGGAACGAAGATCATCCCCATCGGCCCGATCCGCGCCAGCATCTGGGCGTCGTGGCCCGCGCCACTCGGCATGGAGTGCGTCGAGAGACCGAGGTCGGTGGCCGCGGCGGCGATGACGGACCGCACTCCGGCGTCGGCATAGGCTGCCGGATTCGGCGCGCGCCAGTTGGGCGGCGTCCAGCTCGTGCCCCAGCGCTGCATGATGGCGTCGCCCTCCGCGCGGATCTCGTTCCAGATTGTCTCCAGCTTGCCCGCATCGAGATCTCGGAGCTCGATGGTGAGGTCCACCTGGCCCGGGATCACGTTCGACGCCCCCGGAGACACCTGCAGGCGGCCGACCGTGCCCACCTGACGGCCCGGGTGCTGCTTCACGATCCGGTCCACCGCGAGCGTCAGTTCCGCCGCCGCGAGCAACGCGTTCTTCCGTTCCGCCATGGGCGTGGTGCCGGCGTGATTGGCGAATCCGGTGATGGTGACGGCGGCTGAGCGAATCGTGACGATCCCTTCGACCACGCCGACATCAATCCCCGAGCGGTCGAGCACGGCGCCCTGCTCGATGTGCAGCTCGACGTACCCCGCGATGCTGCCCGGCTCGTTCTTGTACGTGGCCATCGCGGCGGGATCGCCGCCGATCTTCTTGATGCACTCGCCCAGCGTGAGCCCCTCCACATACGGGCTCGCCAGCTGCTCGGGCGTCACCTGGCCGATGAAGCCGCGGCTCCCCGTGAGCCCGCGTTCCTCGTCGCACCAGACGGTTACCCACAGGGGATGGCGATTCTTGTAGCCGCGCTCTCGCATGGTGGCGATGACCTCGACCGAGGCCAGCGAGCCCAGGTCGCCGTCGTAGTTGCCCCCGTGCGGCACCGAGTCAATGTGGGACCCGAACAGGAGCGGCTTCAATCCGGGTGCGGTGCCCGGCAGCTCGCCGAGGATGTTTCCCGCGGGATCGATTCGCACCGTGAGCCCCACGGACTCCATGAGCTCGCGCAGCCACGCCCGCCCCTCGACGTCGGCGGCGCTGAACCCTGTGCGGCTCACGCCGCCGTCGGGGTTGGCGCCGAATCGGGACAAGGCGCGGAGCCACTCGCTCACGCGGCGGCCATCCGCGCGCAAGCGGGAGCGCGGCGTGGCGAAGGCCAGTTCGGGCGCGACGCCCGCGAGGAGCGCCGCCTGGATCATCTGTCGTCGGTTCATGGTTGGCCCCCGGCGTTGGGCGATTGACGGTGAGCGACGCGCGGCCTCGAGGGATAACGGGACGGGGCCGCTCGCACTCAACTGGCTCGTTGCTGAATGGTGATCATGACAGACGTGGATTCCTGCTGCAATGC
>DATMAW010000031.1:0-3920 GCA_035559715.1 Gemmatimonadales bacterium
AGCCCGAAGGACACTTCAGGATCCGGCAGTGCCGCGGCCTGGGGCACGCGCTCCCATGCGGCCTCGGCGCGAAGGCGCGCCGCGCGGAGCATTGGGTTGGCCGCGCGCACCTGAGCGACAGCCTGCTCGAGCGGCAGCGCAACCTGGGGGCTCGCGTTATCCTGGCTAAACAGCCCTCTCGGCATCACGAGGGCGGCGACCAACGTCGTGAAGGCTCGCGCCTTCACCCAACCACAACATCGCCTCACAATGGTTCCTTGGGAGACACTGCGGCACTGTCTCGCACGACTCGGGCCAGATTATGAAGAATTGCAACCGATTGTGTGACAGCAGGTTACGTGGCCAGCGCAATCCCCGTTCTGGCACTGGCCGGGCGACCCAGCTATCGTGGTGGGGCTTTTCCCCCACCGCTTCCAGGCGGTGTAGACCGGTAATGCGACTCCGGCTCGTAGTTGATCATTGTCTCGCCGAGCTCGGGATCTCGCACGCGAAGGGAGAGGACACTGCCCCGTTCGAAGGCGAGCCGGACACCACCCTCATGTCGCACGCGGCTCTGCCCATCTGGTCACGCTGTTCGGGACTCAGAACCCCCGGCACGGCGGCGGCGATCGCCACGTGATCCACCTCGGACGCCAGGACCCGTTCGGCCGCGGCGCGGATGGCGGCGACGTAGGCCAACGCTGAGCAGCGCCGCGATTCCTGTCAGCAGGGTTCTCACTGTTGGTTCCTCCGTCACGAGTCAATTCGCTGGTGGGCGCGACACTTGCCGCGTGAGGTTTGAGGGCGGCAACTTCCGAACCGCTCCACGTCCGTCCCGCAACTTCGTGAGGGACATCGGCTTGATCGAAACAGTCCCGACCTTCAGAGGACGCGCCATGCGGCCGTTGGCTCCGCGTGGCGGGTGAAATGACCCGTCACGGTGCGCGGGAAGGCGATGGCGGGCGCGAAGCCATCCACCTCGGGCTTCGGGCCAAGCTCCTCCTGTTGTTGTTGGCGTTCGGCGTCACGCCTTTGATCCTGGCGATCGGGCTCGGCTACGTCGCGAGCCGCGCGACCATAACCACGCAGGCCGAGGAGGCGCTTCGAGAGGTCACGGAGCGCCAGGCAGCGCAGCTCGCAACCGAATTGAGCCGGGAGCGGTTGCTGCTCCGTACAATCGCCGGCCAGCTTCCCGGCGCAGGGCAGCTGCTGCGCACGCCGCCCGAGGCCTTGTCGCGCCTGTTGATACAGAGCTTGCCCGAGGGTGGCGTGTTCGACGGCCTGCGCATCGTCACCGATGGTGGGAGGGTGCTCGCGTCAGTAGCGCTCCGCAATACGGAGCCGCACTGGCCGGCGCGCGCGCCGGCCACCTCGTGGGTGGACCGGCAGATTGTAGTCCACCGCAGTGGCGCCGGAGTCCTGGCGTACCTGCTCGCCGTCCCCGCGATCGAGCCGCCGGTCGCGGCCTGGCTCGAGGGGCACGTGCGTGCGGAGGACTTCCGCCGTATCCTCGGGATCCCGGAGCATTTGATGGGTGGAGCGGAGTCCGGGCTGTTCGAGCGCACCGGGGCGCCGGTGCTGCTGGCGCACGAGCACTCTGGGGCGGACTTGAGTGACGCGCTGCGAGTCGTGGGTGTCGAGTCCACCACTACGGTGCAACGGGATCGCGTGGGCAGGATGTCGGCGCTGGTCGCCGTGGCGCCCATTGCGGGCACGGACTGGGCACTCATTACTGCCCTGCCCCTGAACATCGCGCTGGCGCCGCTGGCTCGCGTACGCAACACGGCGTTGGCGGGCGCGGCGCTGTTTGTCGTGCTGATCGTTCTGACCAGTCTTCCGGCAGCCGCCACGGTGGTTACGCCGCTTCGGGCGCTCGCCGCCGCAGCCCGGCAGTTCGGCGAGCGCGGCCGCCACGAGCCCCTGCCGCAGCCGACCCGCGACGAAGTCGGCGATTTGGTTCGGTCGTTCAATCGCATGACGGAGGACCTTGAACGCTCGCGGGCCGAGATCGGGCGGCTGCACGCCCAGGACCTCGAACGCGCGCAACAACTTGCCACTGTGGGTGAGTTGGCAAGCGGCATTGCGCACGAGATTCGGAATCCGCTTACCGGAGTCCTGGGGGCGCTGGACCTCGCGCTCCGCAAGCTTCCCGCCGACGATCCGGCCCGCCCGCTGCTTCACGAGGCGGAGCTTCAACTGAAGCGGATCGAGACCGCAACGACCCAACTGCTGCGCTTTGCGCGGCCACCCGAGCTGCGAACCGTCCCGGTGGACGCGAATCTGCTGGTTGATCGCGCGCTCCGCTTGGTCGAGCCACAGGCGAAGGCGAGGGGCGTGCAGCTCCGCCGGGAGCCCGTTAGCGAAGCGATCCCGGTCAACGCTGACCCGGAGTTGATGGTGCAGGTACTGGTCAACCTCCTGCTGAACGGTGTGGACGCGAGCCCGGACAACGGCAGGGTGACGGTGCGGGTGACCAGGCAAGGGGAGGAGGTCCGCATCGGCGTGGAGGATCAGGGGCCGGGCGTCCCGCCCGAGTTGCGCACCGAGATCTTCCGTCCGTTCTTCACCACCAAGCACCTGGGCACCGGTCTTGGGCTCTCGATCTCGCGGCAGATCGCACAGCGGCATGGCGGTTCACTGCACCTGGAGGACGCGCCGGGAGGGGGCGCCACGTTTGTCGTCGCGCTGCCCATCGCCACGAAAGCGGAGCGCCGTGAATAAGGAGTCATCGTGAACAAGGATCAACGCACGGTGCTGGTCGTGGATGACGAGAACCTCATCCGCGTCTGGCTCGCGGCGCACCTGGGGGATGCCGGCTACCGAGTCATCGCCGCCGAGGACGCGGCCAGCGCGCGCCGGAGCTTCGGGGAGATCGGTCCCGACGCCGCCTTGCTCGACCTCAAGCTCCCCGACGGTAGCGGCCTGGACCTGCTGCGAGAGTTCCTCGAGACGGATCGGGAACTGGTTGCAATCATTCTCACGGCGCACGGGGACATCGGAACCGCAGTCCAGGCGGTGAAACTCGGCGCGTATCATTTCCTGGAGAAGCCGCCGAAGCTCGAAGATCTCCTGATCACGTTGCAGAAGGGCCTCGAGACGCGGCGGCTGCGTCGCACGGTAACCGCCCTGCGGCGGCAGACAGGCTGGCAATTCGCCGGTGTCCAGGTCGTGGGCCGTTCAGCGGCGATGCGTCAGGTCGTGGAGCTCGTGGGAAAGGTGGCGGCGAGCGAGGGCACCACAGTGCTGGTGCGCGGAGAGAGCGGCGTGGGGAAAGAGGTCGTGGCGCAAGCGATCCACGCGCGCAGCCCCCGCGCTGACGGCCCGTTTCTCGAGGTCAACTGTACCGCACTGCCGGAAACGCTGCTCGAGTCGGAGTTGTTCGGCCACGAGCGCGGCGCGTTCACTGATGCCAAGGAGCGAAAACAAGGGCTGCTCGAGCTGGCGGACGGAGGGACGGTGCTGCTGGACGAGATCGGCGACCTGGCCCCGGGGGCACAGGCCAAGCTCCTCCGGTTCCTCGAGACGAGGACCTTCAAGCGCGTGGGGGGGGTGCGCGACATCACCGTGAACGTCCGCATCATCGCTTCGACGAACCGTGATCTCGAAGCCGCGGTTCGGGACGGCTCGTTCCGGCGCGACCTGTTTTACCGTCTCAACGTGGTACCGATCGTGATCCCCCCGCTTCGCGAGCGTCCCGAAGACGTGGAGCCTCTGGCCCAGTTTTTCCTGGAGCAGATGACGACCAGGCTGCGCCGCCCGGCTCGAACCATCAGCAAGGAAGCCGTAGCCGTGCTGGAGCGCTACGCGTGGCCCGGGAACGTGCGCGAGCTGAGAAACGTGATCGAGCGCGCGGTGATTCTGGAGGAAGCATCTCAGGTTCAGCCGGAGCACCTGCCGGATGAGCTCCAGTTGGGAGCCCGGGCGGCGGATCTCGGACCGGG
>DATMAW010000032.1:0-5111 GCA_035559715.1 Gemmatimonadales bacterium
CGTCGGCAATGCGGGAGGCCCCGTGGTGGTCGGCGCCGTCGCCGATGTTATTGGCCTCGTGGCCGCTTCCTTCGTCCTCAGCGGTATCGGTGTCGTTGCGGCGGGGACGCTCCTGCTCTTCGTCAGAGAGACGCTGCAGACACGAAGTCCGTGAGAGGATGCCATGCTTCCTCAATCGTTGAAGAGGAACGTCTTAGCCCTCCGCGGAACCCCTCGGTAATGGGCGCTGAGGTGGCAGCTTCCCCGGGACATCCTGGCTGTCCCGAAGGGTCAGGTCGTCACCATCGCACGAACATGGGCATGTGCGTCCAACAAGCACTTACTGGCCGACCACCGCTCGGTCTTGTTCTGCCGCGAGGTTCGGGACCCTGGTCAGTCATGAGTTCACCTGCAAGCGCTGTGTCGACCCGTGAGGATCTTGAATGTGAACGCAGGCCCTCCCAACAGGTTCCACGACGTCCATCCTAGATCCATCGTCTATCTCAGGCGGGGCTTCGGCCGTGGTGCTCCGCCCTTTCCTATGCCCTTCTGCCAAGCAGAGCGTCAGCAAATTCTATGAGGCTGAACATTCGGCCTCCCTGCCACGCGACCGCCCGTGGCTGACGCTCTTCCCTCCAGAGGCAGCCTGAGCAACCGTGACCGAATGTCACGCCGTGGCCCACTCCTGCGACAGCACCTCCGCCTGCTCCAGCACGGTCTCGGTGGCTCGCTCCTGCTTATCCAGTGGGTAACCGTGCTTTCGTAAGGTGCGTTTCATCATCGCGCGGAGCTTCGCGCGGGCGTTCTCACGGATTGTCCAGTCAATGGTCACGTTGTTGCGCACTGCTCGCACGAGTTCTTGGGCGATCGTCCGCAGGGTCTCGTCGCCGAGAACCTTCACAGCGCTGTCATTGGTCTCCAGCGCATCATAGAATGCCAGCTCTTCGTCAGAGAGGCCCAGCTCTTCGCCCCGCCGGTCCGCTTCTCGCATCTCCTTCGCTAGCCGTATTAGCTCCTCGATGACCTGCGCCGCCTCGATGGCCCGATTTTCGTAGCGCCGGATCACCTGCTCCAGCATCTCGGCGAAGGAGCGAGCCTGGACGATGTTCTTGCGGCGCCGATGTAGTCGCCGAACACCGCCCGGGTGCTCGCGTCGGCCACCGGTAAGGCGATGAAGGAGGCATGCGGCAAGTGAGCCGCAACGTCACTCCAGCCGAACAGCCTCGTCGAGCCCCAGCTCCTGCAGAAGCTGTCGCAACTCGCGCTCGAGGGTCAGGCCGGTCTCGGCCGGGACCGTCACTGAGAAGTGGACGCCGATCCGCAGGTCCGTGCCCGTGGCGCGAAGCTTCGGGAGGATCTTCATCCCCAGCCGGTTCCACAGCTCGGGCGGAATGTCACCGGCGAGCCGGATGGTCCTCGTCTGCTGGCCCGGCAACGGCCCTGGGCCGGGTTCGGGACCGGGCCCGGGGACCTCTACCGGAGGAGGACTAGCGGCCGGCTCCGGAGGTTCCGGACCAAGCGCCGGCGTTGACGGGCCGGCCTTGAGCGCCTTCATCTGTGCCTTCCTCAGGAGGAACACATCCGATTCGAAGGCGACCTCATCCGCCGTGACTGGCTCCTGAAACCAGACCCGCTCGTAGGTGCCGTCCGGTCTCCTACCTGAGGCGAGCCCGAACTCTCCCTGCTTGACGAAGTCGACGATCTTCGCCTTCAACACCCGGTCCGGATCGAAGAGGCGCGTGAGTGAGCCGTCGAGGAAGCTCTGCCGCAGGCTGGCGAGGGGCCACGCCCCGGACTCCCTCAGGGCCGGCGGCCAGTTCCGGTCGAGATAGCCCGCTCCGATAGACTCATTCAGAAGCCCCTGCGACTTGAGGGCGGCGAGAACCCGGCCGCAGAGGGTCTCGCCTCCAGACGAGTGTCCAGCCCCAAGGTCGATGACCTTGAGGCCATCGGGCTCCGAGCGGTCGAAGACGACGGCGTACCGGTAGCCGCCCCAGACCTCGTCCTTGGCGGCCGCTTCGGCGTCCGCGACCCTCGACTGGAGCTCCGCCCGGTCGGTCCGGTCGTAATCGCCCCCGAGGGTGCCGGCGGCGACCTCCTGGGCGACCCGCTGCCAGGCGAGCCACCATTCCACCTTCTCCCGAAGCTCGTTGCCCGGTTTCTTCAGGCACCAGACGAGGGCCGCTGGGTAGAGGCGCGGCGACGCCCAGCGCTGCCGCGTCCATTCGGCGATCTGGCTCCTAAGCGACCCACTGCCCGTCCACTGGGCGTCAGGATCGCCGATCACGAGGGAAAGACGCGGCGTGTCCGGGATCTCGGCGCCATCGCTCGGGAATGCCACGATGGGGATCGTCGCGCCCCGGCGGAACTCGTCCTCGACGAGCTTGCGGATGGCGGGCTTCACCTCGGTCTCTTCGTCCAGCGAGGCTCGCCGGTCGTTCACCGCCTTTCGGATCGTGGCTTTGTGGTAGACCTTGAAGCCGTCGGAACCCACGCGCTGGATGTAATACGCCCTCGACTCGAGCGCGTAGGCAGCGTTGTCGATCGAGGTCGTGTCGACCTCCGGCTCGCCGAGGCCAAAGCCCCAGGCCTGTTCGAGGTTCCCTCCAGCGGGTCTAACGCTCTTGTCGGCGTCCTCGTGCCTGCATGCGAGCTCCTCGTAGAGCTCAACACAGACGCATCCGCTGATGCGGTTTTCTAGAAGAGGCCGAGCTGTCCATCCTCGATGCGCAAGGAGAGCTCTACCCTGTTGTATGGCCCGCCATTCTGGTCGGGGAAGCCCCAAAGGTTGAACTTTCGGTAGAGCCCAAATTGCTGCTTCCACGGTGGTTGCTGGAGATCGCGGCACCAGCGAACGACGATCTCGCCAAGTTCCCGTTTTGTCGGCCGGGAGGAGCCGGCCACCAGCGCCATTTGGGTCGCACCGAGCAAGAGGTCGCACAGTTGCAAAAGATCTTCTTGGGCAGAGGCGCGAAGCTCGAGATCCATCTTTACGAGAGGATAAGTCGCCGATTCGCTCAAGAACGAATCTAGCTCCGCACGATAGGGTAGATACGATTCGAAGTTATCAGTCCAGTCACGATCTGGCCGAGTTGCGCGATCTTTGGCGTCGGAGATGAAGTGCACCGTCACGGCGTCTAGCTTCTGGGGACCTAGGTGCCAGGCAATGGCCGCCTTGAGCGCCATCGCAGTGAAGCGGTTGTAGGCGTGGAACTCCTTGGTAAATCGCTTGTGGTCGTAACGGGGGCTCTGGCGGTCTACTGCGAGCGCAGAAAAGAAAACACGGTCGCTCAGGCCATTCTGAAAAGCGCGGAGCCACTCCCGTGCCACGCACGCCTTCGCACCCCACGCCCCGCCGAAGCTCTTGGGCAACCTGGAGAAGTGAAGCTCGCCGTCGTACCCCTCGTTGCGCCGACAGTTTTGCAGCACGGCGCGGACGCCATCGAGATCCTGTTTGCGAACCAACAACAGGCCGATCAAGAGCCAGCGCTTGTTCGGCTCGCTCTCGTCATGGAAGACGAAATACTCGGCCGTCCGTTCAACCGGTTCACCCCACAGGTTTCGTTGCACGGCCTATAGCTCTCCCCGAAAGGCCCTGTCGAGGATCGATTGTTCCAGCTGCTTTAGAGCCTCGTTTGTCTGCGCCTGGGAAGATTGGAGCGCCCTGACCTTCTCTTGCACCGCGCCCAGGTACGCCACGATGCGGCGTTGCTCTTCAAGGGGCGGGAGGGGCATAAGTGTCTGGTAAACGTCGTCGTCAGTTACTGCCGGGTAGCTGGCTCCACGCAGTTTGGAGGTACTGAGTTGATTGGTGATGTGATCGGACCGGCATAGGTAGAACAGAAACCGTGGTTCGGCAAACTCCCGGTTTGCGCGGATAACGCAGAAGCCGGTCGAACAGATCTGGCCGTCCAGTTCCGGTGGTACTAACGCTATGTTCTTAAGGTAGGGGCGGGTTGTGGCAAAAATCACGTCGTCGGCTCGTATTACCTTGCGTGCCCGGCTAGGTGCGTGTTGCCCCAGGATAAGCCTAGGTGAAATTATCGCGCCCACCGCGTTGTCTACAGCAGAGATGTCAACGTACACGAAGTGGGTTGAGCCATCTCTCGTTGGATCGCGCCTCTCGGTGGGGATGCACACCTCCCCCAACCTCACCCATCGCCAGCCGGGAGGCAGCTCGTAGGGTCCCTCAGTCATGGGCGGACACCTCCCCGTTGTTGTTGCCAAGGAGCTGGTCCAGCTCCTCCACGATACTTAGGATCTCCCGCTCGCGCTCGAGGAGACTCGCCACGATCTCCACCGGCAAGGGAAGCGCCTCGCGCGGCGCGCCCTTCAGGTCAAGGTTACCGTAGGTCGTGACGGGGCGAAGCTGACCGGGGCCATCCCTCAGGATTTAGCTACCATTGGACGAACATGGGCATGACGACGTGCGTGTAGTCGTCCCGACCGGTGGGCACGAAAACGCCGGGGCTGGAGGGCGTCTCCGTTTGGATGGCGACCTGCTCGGCGTCTATCTCGTTCAACACGTCCTGAAGGTACTTGTTGTTGAAGGCGATCTTCGCCTCCTGCCCCTCCACAGCGACGTCAAGCTCCACCACGTTCTCACCAGCCTCCTCCGCCCGGGCCGAGATCGTGAGCCGTCCGGGGCCGAGCTCGCCACCAGGGGTCACTTGTAACCGGACGATCCCCGCCCCGTCGCGGGCGAAGACTGCCGTGCTGCGGATGGCCTGGCGCAAGTCCGTCGCACTCACGACCACACGGGTGGCATAGCTCTTGGGGATGAATCGCGAGTAGTCAGGGAAGGTCCCCTGGATGAGCTTAGACATCATCTGGAGGTTCTTGAGATGGAAGCGCACCTCGCCCCGCGCGGGGTTGGCGATGAACTCGATGGGCTCGTCCTCCTCAGCGACGAGACGAGCGAGCTCGCGCAGCGCCGCGGCGGGAATGACCATCTCCAGCCGTTCGCTGATGGGCGTTGAGAGCGGCACATACTTGACAGAAAGACGGAAACCGTCGGACGCAGCAAACGTGAGGCGATCGCCCTCTATGAGGGCATGGACGCCAGTGAGGACGGGGCGCGTATCGTCGGAGGCAGCAGCGAACTCGACCTGGCGGATGGCTTTGCGCAGGAC
>DATMAW010000033.1:0-11597 GCA_035559715.1 Gemmatimonadales bacterium
CGCAAGTCGCTCCCGAACCTGTCGCGACGCCCTGCCCACGTGCTTCTGGATCCAGGTCGCGTCAATCTTGAGCCCCGTGAGCGCCTGACCGAGTTCGTCATGCACCTCTCGAGCCAGGCGGGCCCGCTCGGCTTCGCGGGCCCGCTCGGCCGCCCCGGCGAAGCGTCGCAGCTCATTCTGGGCGCGGACGCGCTCGGTGATGTCCACGGCGGAAGCCACCAAAAACGTCACGCGACCGTCCTCGTCCCGGACTGGGCTGATCGCGAGATCAACGATGGTGAAGCGGTTTTCCCCGAGGCGGGCCGTGGCGTCAAACCGCACGAGCTCCCCCCGGGCCGCTCGTGCGATCCCGTCTCGCAATTGCCGCCGCGCTTCCGGCGAGTAGGACCACCAGTAGGTATCCTCGGCTGGTTGGTCGAGCACGTCTTCTGGCTTGGCGGACGCCGAATCCAGGGCGGCCCGGTTGACCTCACGCACGATTCCTTCCGGTGTCATCACGGCGACGAGAGTGAACATGCTGTCCATCACGTCGCGCAGATGCTTCTCGCTGCGCCGGACGGCCTGCTCGGACTTCCGCGCAAGTTCCGCGGCTCGATGGCGCTCCGTCACATCCGTGAAGAAGATCGTCACGCCGTCGGGTGACGGGTACACACGGTTCTCGTACCAGCGGCCCCAGGGCGCGTAGTACTCCTCGAACATGATCGGCCGCTGCTCGGCCATCGCCCGTTCGTAGTTGAGGTGAAACGGCTGGCCGACTCCTTCCGGGAACTCCGTCCAGATGTGCTTGCCGATCAGGTCTTCGGGACGGCGGCCGAACATCTCGCCGGCCTTGGCGTTCACGTAGGTGTAGCGCCAGTCGCGGTCCAATGCCACGAAGCCGTCCGCCACACGCTCCAGAATGCGCTCCAGCTCGGCCTGTGCGGTGTGCGCTTCGGTGCGGGCCTGAGACTCCGCCGTCAAGAGCCTTGCGCGCTCCAGCTCGGCCTGTTTGCGCTCGGTGATGACCTCCGAGAAGATGATGATCCCGCCGGTCGTGCCATCCGTGCGGAGCCATGGGTGCACCTCCCAGCGCACCCAATCGGTCGTTCCGTCGGCGCGCGGGAACGGGTCTTCCTCGCATCGCTCCACGGCCCCGGCCAGGCATCGCTGATGCACGTCCTTCCAGCGCTGGGGGATCTCGGGGAAGATCTCGTAGTGGCTGCGGCCGATGATCTGCCGGTCACCGAGGTTGTAGTCGGTCAGCCATCGCCGGCTGGCCACGAGGTACTTCATATCGCGATCGAACATCGCGATGGCCGCCGGGCTGTGCTCCACGAACAGTCGCAGGATATTTTCGCGTTCCCTCAGCCCCTCTTCAACTCTCTTGCGATCCGTGATGTCGAGGTGCGTGCCCAACATCCGGTAGGCCGTGCCCTGGTCGTCCCGCAATGCGAGGCCACGCGCGTGAATCCAGCGGTACGAGCCGTCCTTGTGCCGGAAGCGGAACTCCACCTCGTAGCCTCCCGCCAGCGGATTGCCGAGGTAGGCCCGCACCGCGGCCATGGTGGGGCCCAGGTCGTCCGGATGCACCCGTTGTTCCCACTCGGCGAAGTCATCACGGATCTCGGAAGGCTCGTAACCGATCTGTCGCTTCCACTCGTCCGAGAAATGCGCTCGATTGCTGGCCAGATCCCAATCCCACATGCCGATGTTGGTGCCGCTGACGATGAGTCGCATGCGATCGAGTTGGTCCAGAACCGTCGCCTGGGCACGGTCCCATTCTTCGAGCACGACGTTGAACCGCTGCGCCACCTCCGAGACTTCGGCCGGCCCGATGTCCGGCAGGGAGATGCGGCCACCCGGCTGCGCCAACTGTGTGACGCGAGCAAGGGCGGCAATGGGTCGGCCCAGGATTCGGTTCGCGGCGGCTACGCCAAAGACGGTAATCAGCGTCACGGCCCCTGCCAGCATCATCGTCCACCGCGCGTTCCTGCGCGCCTCGATCAGCGCGACTTCCGCCGGTATGCCGGCGTATACCCTCCACGTGGACCCCGGAACGGTGGCAAACCCATAGAACCACTCAACGCCGTCCACGCCGCGCTCTCGCAGGATCCCTTCCCGACGGGACAGGGCCGAGTCAACGATCGGAGCACCGCGGGCGTCCGCTCCAATCCACCGGAGTGGATCCGGAATGCGCGCGACGATCGTCCCTCGATCGTCGAGCACCGTGATGGTGATACCGGGAGGGACGTCGGCTGAATCTAGAACTTCCTGGAGAGCCCCGGGGCGAACGTGCGGCACCTGGGCGGCCGCGAGCTTGGCCAGCTGCAGCGACGCTTCCTCGGCACGACGGCCATCCTCACGAGCGCGTCCCCGGGCCGAAAGCCAGAGCAAGCCCATGATCGGGAGCAGGACGGCCGCCGTGATAACGATCAGCCATCGTCGGACAGACCAGCCGCGCCGGTACCTGCCGAGCGCCCCATCCATATGCGTTCCCCCTGAGGGGCTCCCCTGCACGATGCCGCCGAACCGCCGTGGCGGCAAGAGTGGATGCCAGCGTGGCGAATGGGAAGCGGTCTTGGACTTGCGGCCGGAGCCCCGGGGCGGTTGGATCAGGTCAACGGGTGGCCGCGCGGGTGGGCGGAGACGGGCGTCATAGCTCGTGCGGCTCGCGCCGCACCAGGCCCTTGATGCGGTCGAAATCGTGATCGTAGCTGCACACGGCCTCCAGACCCTCGGTCATGACGACGGCGGCGTGCAGGGCGTCGCGTGCCATGATGTGGCTGTCATCGTCGAGCACGCGCCGCGCCCGGTCGAGGACGGCGGCCGTCACCGGCACGACGCTGGGGAACAGTTGCCGGGTGAGGTCGTACACCTGGCGGCCGTCCTCCCACCGGCCGATGGCGCGGTAGCGGTGCAGGATTTCCTGGAGCACTTCTGCGTCGATGGTCGCTTCCAGTTCGCCATCGGCGATACGCTCGAGCAAGGCCACGCTCGGTCGCTTGTGAGGATGCTCAGCGCCGGCGGCGTACATGATGATGCTCGCGTCGACGAGGATCACGTCAAGAGATCGTCCGGGGTGGGCACGGACTCACGCTTCATGGCGCCCGGCTCGCCCACCGGGAGGGCCAGAGCCGCCAGCCTGTTCACGGCTTCCCGGCGACGCGCCGAGCCCACGACGCCGTAATGAAGCTCGCACGCCTCTCGCACGAGTTCCCCCAGGCTCAAGCCGCGGCTGGCGGCGAGTCGGGAGAGGCGCCGGTGCAGCTCCGGCGAGAACAGGATGGTCGTTTTCTTACTTAGATCCATATCCACCTCCGTATATGGATGTTACATGGCAAGATGTTTGCAGGCAAGCTGTTGCCGCTATATCATGTTCGTATGCATCTGCACGGCGGCCGCGCCGACACGTCGCTGCGGCAAACAGACGACCTCCCGGCCATACGCGCACGCCGGTTGAATCCCCTGGGGTTTCAGGCTGCGGTCCGCCGGCATGCGAGCGGTATTACGGATCACGTCCACCACGGGCGACCACCCCGGCCGCCGCGGCCGGCGCATGCTGGCGCGCGAAGTCGAGCACACTGATGGCGACTCTCGGCCTGATGTGCGGAGCTGCCACCAGGGCAAGCGGAGCGTGGTGGTCGCCCGCCGCCCGGGAGTTGCCGTGCTTGGTGATCACGATGCTCTCGGGCCCAACGGTATCCAGCAGCGCCAGGCAATGCTGCTTGAAGTGCGCGGCGCCAACGATTGTGGCGCACGTGGAATGATCCACAATTAGCGTCTGGACATCATTGATCGACACTAGTGATCGGCCACATGATCGGCCACAAGAGGTGCGATCCGCGCCCGCGCTGGTGGCGGCGTGAGCCCGCGCAGGGGGCCGTCCATCTCTTACGCTGACATCTACGCGGTGATCCGCCGCATCCCGCGCGGGCGCGTGGCGACCTACGGCCAGATCGCGCGACTCGCGGGAATCCCCGGCCACGCCCGGCAGGTGGGATACGCGCTGCACGCGCTGCCGGACGCCTCGCCGGTCCCGTGGCATCGCGTGGTGAATGCGAAGGGGATGGTGAGCGGTCGCGCGCTTCCGGGGGCCGAGTTGGAGCAACGCCTGCGGCTCGAGGCGGAGGGCGTCGAGTTCGATGAGCGCGGGCGGCTGCGGCTGGCCCGGTTTCAATGGAAGCGGCAGCGTCCGGGGCGAGGCCCGTTGCGCTAATGGGCCGCTCTCGCCAAGGTTGCCTGTGGCGAGAGCCATGAACGACACCTCACACGGCGACTTCGAAACGTCCTCGCTGGTTCCGGAGCCCAGGGGGGCGTTCACGCTTGAGGAGTACCGGCGAGCGCTGTCGCTCATTCTCTCGGAGGAGGAGGCGTTCCAGGTGGCGGCCGCCATCGCGTCGGCGGATGACGGCAGCCGGCCCGGCGAGCGCACCACCTATGGCGAGGAATTGCTCGAGGATTGCCTCATCCTCCTGTCCTTCCTGTCGCAGGATCTGCGCGCTCGTGTGGAGCGGTTCCGCGCGGAGCGGCGCGACCTCCTCATGCGGATGGGTTTCGAGGCCGATCGCCTGGACTCCAAGGAGCGCAGGTACGGCCGCCGTCGAACCGAGTTGGAGCAGCGGCTCAGGAGCGAAGGGAAGCTGCCGCGCTAGGGGCCGGCGCCTTGCCCGGCGCGTCGTTCCCCGCGTTTCAGACTCCATTTCAGGGCTGGTGGCGTGGCCATGGTCGTCACGATCACCATGATGACCACCGCCGAGAAGATGCCTTGGTCCACGATCGGCTCGCCGCCGATCGTTAACCCCAGGCCAATGCTGGCGAAAATCAAGCCGACCTCGCCGCGCGGGACCATGCCGATCCCGATGGACAGCCGGTCCAGCGGCCGGCCCACGGCGCCGAGTGAGCAGAGCTGTTTTCCGGCGATGGCGGCGAGCGTGAGCACGGCCGCGAGCCCGAGCACGTCGAGATGGAGGAACGCCGAGAGGTCCACGCGCATCCCCATGATCACGAAGAACACCGGGACGAGGAACGTGGAGATGGGGTGGACCAGGTGCTCCAGGGCCTGTTCGCCCCTGCGGCCGAATTCGGTGAAGTGCACGTCCTCGAGAATCAATCCGGCGGCGTAGGCGCCCACAATGGGTGCGAGGCCGATGGCCGAGGCGAGGTA
The DNA here is from genome assembly GCA_035559715.1 of Gemmatimonadales bacterium. Taxonomy (GTDB): domain Bacteria; phylum Gemmatimonadota; class Gemmatimonadetes; order Gemmatimonadales; family GWC2-71-9; genus JACQHC01. The sequence goes on from DATMAW010000033.1 coordinate 5,144, forward strand.
GGCGAGCGTGAAGCAAAACACCAGCGCCGCGGCCAGCAGCACGCCGCGCCCGCGGAGCCGCGAGACGAGGCGGAACAGTCGTGGCGACAGATACACGCCGAGCGCCAGCGAGCCGAACAGGAAACCGATGGACTTCCCGACGAGCAGCCCGATGTCGCCGTAGGAGAGCGTGCCGCCGGCGTCGGCGGTCGTGATGACGGCGGACACCAGCGCGAGGATCACGAGCCCCAGCACGTCGTCAATCACCGCCGCGCCCAGGATCACGCGCGCTTCCGGTGACTTCGAGCGGCCGAGGTCCTGAAGCACGCGGGCCGTAATGCCCACGCTTGTGGCGGTGAGCATCGCGCCCAGGAACGCGTGCACGTAGGGGCTGCGGTCGGGGAGGAGCAGGGCGCCCACGCCCCACCCGAGCCCGAACGGCGCTGCCACGCCCAGCACCGCGACCAGCAGGGACGGCAGGCCGACGCGTAGCATGTCCGGCACGGTGGATTCCAATCCAACTTCGAACAGCAGGATGACCACGCCGAGCCGGGCCAGGATGTCCACGGTGGGATCGGCCTCGATGCCGGCGAACCAGCCGATCCCGGCGAGGTCGAGGCTGCCGAGCAGCACGCCCGCCACCAGCTCGCCGAGCACGGCCGGCTGGCCGATGCGGGCGGCGAGATCGCCTGCGAGCTTGGCCGCGGCCAGAATGACGGCGAGCGCAAACACGACGGGCGTGACGGGGTCCGCGTGGGCGCCCGCGGGAGCCGCGCCGAGCAGCGACGGCGCCAGGGCGGCGATCCCGATCATGAGCAGCAATGGACGAAACCGACGTGGATATGCCGCCAACCCGGCCTCCCGGTCGTTCGACCGTGCGGATGGCGGCCCGACCACCCAAGTCCTGCAGCGCCGAGGCGCTGCACCCTTGTCAATGAGGAGCGACGGTGCGGTTGGAGTATCGCCACGACCCGGAGGCCGGGCAAGGCCGCCGGCGCGGCAAAGCGGATCGGGCTAGAGGTAGCGCAGGTACAGGTACACGTGGGCCAGGGCGATACTGAGCAGCATCAGCGGGAAGGCCTGCTTGGTGTAGGCGACGAATCGGAACGGAATTCCCTCACGATCCGCCAGGCCGGCGACGGTGAGATTGGCGCTGGCGCCGATCAGCGTGCCGTTGCCCCCGAGGCATGCGCCGAGCGACAGCGCCCACCACAACGGCTCGATGGCCTCCGGGCCGCCCATGCTCGGCGCCAGGCTCTCGATCAACGGGACCATCGTGACGACGAACGGGATGTTGTCCACGATGGCCGAGAGAAGGGCGGACACCCACAGGATGGCTACGGTGGTGAGTGCGAGGTCGCCGCCCGTCCAGCCCAGCACTTTCTCCGCCAGCAGGCGCAGCAATCCGGCCCGCTCCACGCCCGCCACCACGATGAACAGTCCGATGAAGAAGAACAGCGTGATCCACTCCACGTCGCCGAACCGAGCGTGAATCCTGTGCGACTGAACCTCGGCCTTATGCGGCCAATTCTCGAGCAGCAGCAGGATGGCGGCGCCGAACATCGCGATGGTGCCGGCTTCCAGGTGGATTTCACGGGCGAGCACGAACGCGGCGATCACGGCGGCCAGCACGGCGAGACAGTGGCGCAGCAGCACCGGATCGGTGATGGCGTCGCGCTCTCGCATGGCGAGCACGCGCGCCCGGTCTTCCGGCGCAGCCTTGAGGTGGCGCCCGTGCGTCAGGTGGAGGATGCCCGCCGTGACGGCCATGATGACGACGATCACGGGCGTGAGATTCACGACGAAGTCATTGAAGGTGAAGCCCACCGCCGAGCCGATCACGATGTTCGGGGGATCTCCCACGAGCGTGGCAGTGCCGCCGACGTTCGACGCGATGATCTGCGCGAACAAGAATGGATAGGGCGGCACCTTGAGTTCCCGAGCGATGGCGATGGTCACCGGAACGACGAGCAGCACGGTGGTCACGTTGTCGAGCAGCGCCGACACGGCGGCGGTTGCCAGGGAGAGCGCGAGCAGAATTCCGGCCGGGCTCGCCTTGACCTTCTTGGCGGACCAGATGGCGATGTACTGAAACATGCCGCTTTGCTTGGTGACGCCCACGATGAGCATCATGCCGCCGAGGAGCATGATGGTGTTGAAGTCCACGCCTTCGATGGCCGCGTCTTGATTGAGCACGCCCAACGCGATCATGAGGCAGGCGCCGATCCCGGCGACGATCGCGCGGTTGACGCGCTCCGTGATGATGACGGCATAGGTGGCCACGAGGAGGCCGGTGGAGACCCACAGGGGGTTGAGCCCGAAAATCACTCGGGGGACCCACTCAGTCGCTTGCATGTGACGTTCGAGAGGTCGAAGGCGCCCGCAGGATAACCGCAGGCCCTCAGCGCGGCCAGCGGAGCGAGTGCACTGTGAAGGACAATTAACGCTCTACAGGTACCGGAGGTAGAGATACCCGTGAGCAATCGCAATGCTCACCAGCATCAGTGGATAGGCCTGCCTGGTGAACGTGAGGAAGCGGAACGGGATGCCGCTGCGATCGGCGATGCCCGCCACGGTGAGATTGGCGCTCGCCCCGATCAGCGTGCCGTTGCCTCCCAGGCAGGCGCCGAGGGAGAGGGCCCACCATAGCGGCTCGATCGCTTCCGGCCCGCCCATGGCCGGCGCCAGGCTGTGAATCAATGGTACCATCGTGACGACGAACGGAATGTTGTCCACGATGGACGAGAGAATCGCCGAGCTCCAGAGAATCGCTCCAGTCGTAAGCGCGAGGTCGCCGCCCGTGAGGTCGAGCACCTTGCCCGCGAGCATCCGCAGCAGGCCCGCCCGTTCCACACCGGCCACCACGACGAACAGGCCGATGAAGAAGAACAGGGTGATCCACTCGACGTCGCCGAAGCGCGCGTGCACGCGGTGGGACTGGTCTTCCGCCTTGTGGGGCCAATTCTCGAGCAACAACAGGATGGCGGCCCCGAACATCGCGATCGTGCCCGCTTCCAGATGGATTTCGCGCGCGAGCACGAACGCGGCGATCACGGCGGCCAGCACGCCGAGGCAGTGGCGCAACAACACCGGGTCCGTGATGGCGTCGCGTTCGTTCATCGCGAGCACGCGTTGTCTGTCGGCCTCGGCGGCCGTCAGCCGCCGCCCGTAGATCAGGTGCAAGAGGCCGGCGGTCACGGCCAGAATCATGACGATGACGGGCGTCAGGTTCACGACGAAATCGTTGAACGTGAAGCCCGCCGCGGAGCCAATCACGATGTTGGGAGGATCGCCCACGAGTGTTGCCGTGCCGCCGATGTTGGAGGCCAGGACCTCGGAGAAGAGAAACGGATACGGCGGCACCTTGAGTTCGCGGGTGATCGCGATCGTCACCGGCACCACGAGCAGCACCGTGGTGACGTTGTCGAGAAAGGCCGAAATGGCGGCGGTCGCGACGGACAGGGCGAGGAGAATACCCGCAGGATTGGCGTTCGCCTTCTTGGCCGACCAGATCGCGATGTACTGGAACATGCCGCTCTGCTTCGTGACCCCCACGATGAGCATCATGCCGGCCAGGAGCATGATCGTGTTGAAGTCCACGCCTGCGATGGCCGCTTCTTGATTCAGCACGCCGAGGACGATCATGAGGCAGGCGCCGATCCCCGCGACGATGGCGCGGTTCACGCGCTCGGTCATGATCACGACGTAGGTGGCGATCAGCAGGGCGGTGGACGTCCACAGGGGGTCGAGGCCGAACAGCACGCGCGGGACCCATTCGTCGGCGGGCATCTCGTGCTCGTGGGGGAGAAACCGGACTGAGGATAACGCACCAAGCGGGCTGGTGGCCAGCCGCGAGCGGCGGATACCTTGAGTCGTGGCTCTCCCCTTCACGCCGTCGTCCAGTCTGACCCTTGGGGTCGAGATCGAGGTCCAGGTCATTGATCCGCAAACCCTGGATCTCACGCCGGCCGCGCCGCGCTTGTTCTCGCGGCTCGGCGACGACCCACACATCAAGGCCGAGCTGTTTCAATCCATGGTGGAGATCAACACCGGCGTGTGCCGCAACGCCGGCGAAGCGCGGCGAGACCTGCTCGGCGTCATGGCGCGACTGCGCTGGGCCTGTGCGGAGGAGGGGGTGGTACTCGCGGCGGCCGGGTCCCATCCGTTCGCCAAACACCGCGAACGCCTGGTGTACCCGGCGGAGCGCTATGCGAACCTGATCGATCGCAACGCGTGGATCGCGCGGCGTCTCATGATTTTCGGCGTGCACTTCCACCTGGGCATGCCCGATGGCGAGCGCGCCTGGCAGGTCCTGAACGGCCTGCTGTGGTATCTGCCCCATTTGCTCGCGCTCTCGGCGAGTTCTCCCTTCTGGCAGGGGAGTGATACCGGGCTCGCCTCGTCGCGGATCACGATCTTCGAGGCCCTCCCCACGGCGGGGCACCCCTGCACGTTTCCGGACTATGCGGCGTTCGAGAAGTTCTATGACGCGATGATCGCGTCTCGCGGGATCGCGTCCGTCAAGGATTTATGGTGGGACATCCGGCCCCATCCCGACTACGGCACGGTGGAGATTCGGATCTGCGATGGCGCCGCGACGCTCGCCGAGGCGGTCACGCTCGCCGCGCTGGCGCATGCGTTGGCGGCGAAGCTCCTCGCGCGCGTCGAGGCGGAGGGACGGATCGCGCCGCCGCCCGAATGGATCTTGCGCGAGAACAAGTGGCGCGCCTCTCGCTGGGGCCTCGACGCCAACCTGATGCTGGATACGAGCGGCCGGAGCGCGCCGCTCCGAGATGAGATCGAGCGGCTGGCCGCGGAGCTGGAGCCCGTGGCCCGGTCGCAGCGCGCGCTCGACGAGCTCCGGGGCTTGGCGGCGATGCTGCGGCGGCCGAGCTACCAACGGCAGCGTGCCGTGTTCGACGAGCAGAAATCGCTGGAAGCGGTGGCGCGGGCGCTGGTGGAGGAGTTCGCGATCGAGCCCATGGCCACCCCCGGCGTTGCGGGATAGTTTGGTCGGGTCCGACGCCCGAGGTCTTCTCATTATGAGCACTCGACGCCTCAAGGCCGATGATCGCGCGGAGTGGCTGCGTCTGCGGCGGCAGCTGTGGCCCGCGCTGGACGAGCACAGGCACGCCACGGAGGTCCGCGCAATGCTGGCGGACGAGGCGCGGTTTGCCACGTTCGGCTATTTCGCCGCGACCACGCTCGCGGGCTTCGTGGAAGCGTCGCTGCGCGAGCGGCCCGACGTGCTTCCGCCGGGCCGCATGGGGTACATCGAAGCGCTGTTTGTGGCTCCCGATTACCGCGGCAAGGGCGTGGGCCGGGCGTTGCTCCAGGCGGCGGAGCGCTGGGCCGAAGCGTGCGACTGCGAAATCATGGGCTCGGACGCCGAGGTCGGCAACCAGGCCGGGGTGGAGATCCACCGCAAGCTCGGCTACCAGGAGGCCGAGCGGATCGTGCGGTTCCAGAAAGCGCTGGCGTGAGCCGGTGAAAGCGATTCACGTCCCCAAGGCGCCGCCGGCCGGCGGGCACTACTCCCATGCGATGGTTCACAACGGTTTGGTGTTCGTCGCCGGGCAGTTGCCCATTGATCCGGCGAATCCCAAAGCGCCCCCCGGGCCCATCGAGCAGCAGACCGAACGCGCTCTCGCCAACGTGGCGGCCATACTCGACGCCGCGGGCAGCGGGCTCGATCGCGTGCTGCAGATGACGATTTACGTGTCCGACATCTCGCTCTGGGGCGCCGTAAACGCGGTGTACGCGCGGGTGATGGGCGCGCACAAGCCCGCGCGGGCCGTCGTCCCCGTGAAAGAACTGCACTACGGCTACCAGATCGAGATTCAGGCCATCGCGGCCGTGGAGACCTAGCCGGGCTACAGGTGCTCGGCGGTCAACGCCCGCTCGTACGCGACCAGGAGATCCTGCCGGCTCACCGTGCCCTCCAGGCGCGCGCGATCCTGCGGAGCCACGACCGGAAGCAGGTTCACGTCGCGTCCGCCGAGGCGCCGCAGGGCGGTCAGCGCCGTGTCGTCGCCCGTGATGGCGTCAGGTTCTGGAGTCGCCAGGTCGGTCGCCACGACCAGGTTTCTCAGCCGATCGCCCTCCGCCAGCGTTTCGCGCACCGCGGCCTGCGAGATCATGCTCACCAGCCGGCCCTCCGCGTCCACCACGGGGAACTCGGTCTGGCGGCTTCCGCCCATCAGTTGCACCATGGCCTCGAGGCTCGCTCCCTCGGGGATGACGACCGGACGCCGGTTCATGCACTCGTGTACCGGAAGCCTCGCCAGCACGGCCGCGTCGGCGCCGTGTGACAGCACCACGCCCTGACGCACCAGCCACTCGGTGTAGATCGACTCGGGATGCAGCCGGCGCGCGATCCCGTAGGCGAGGACGCTCGTGAGCATCAGTGGCAGGATCAGGCCGTAGTCTGCCGTCATCTCGAACACCATCATGATCGCGGTGAGAGGCGCGTGGG
>DATMAW010000034.1:0-7508 GCA_035559715.1 Gemmatimonadales bacterium
ACGGTGAGCGACAATCGGAATGGCACCTACACGGCCACCCTGACGGCAGACACCACCAGCGGGACCGCCACGCTCAGCGGCACCGTCAACACCCTGCCCATCACCGAGGCCGCCACGGTGACCTTCACGCCCGGGGCCGCCAGCGGGGCCACGACCACGATCGCCGCCACCCCCAGCGCGATCACGGCCGACGGTGCGGCGACCGCCACGGTGACGGTGACGGTTCGCGATGCCCACGGCAATCTCCGCACGGCCGGCGGCGATACGGTGGCGCTCATCACCACCCTGGGCACGCTCTCGACGGTGAGCGACAATCGGAATGGCACCTACACGGCCACCCTGACGGCAGACACCACCAGCGGGACCGCCACGCTCAGCGGCACCGTCAACACCCTGCCCATCACCGAGGCCGCCACGGTGACCTTCACGCCCGGCGCCGCCAGCGCAAGCCAGACAACCGCCACCGTACCCGACGGAACCGCGGGACAGCTGACAACGATCACAGTCCAAGCCCGTGATGAGTTCGGCAACGACCTCACTCTCGGCGGCGACATCGTCGTCGTAATGATCACCGGTACCAACCCCGATACGCTCAGCGCCACCGATAACGACGACGGCACGTACACGGCCAACTACACACCGTCCCTCCCAGGGATTGACGCGATCACTATCACGCTCAATGGAAGAGAAATCAGCGGAAACCCCTACACGAGCACAGTTGCCCCAGCTGACGACGCGATGACCACCACTGATCACACGCTCACCCTCACGGCGGCCGCGACGGCGCCTGTCCGACGCGCAGTGCTCCGCCAACCCAGTCCGTCAGCCACTACCCCCCAGCTTACTGGTGGGAACGCTACTTACTGGTGGGAACGCTAGATTAATCATGTGATCTGCCCCCGCTGCTCCCTCGCCGACATCTCCGCCAGCGGCCAATGCGCCCTGTGCGGCTTCTCCCCGTCCGCCGGCGTGATCCTCAAGGAATCCGTCGTCGAAGAAGTCCGCGAGGTCATCGAGCAGTCCACCGGCGGCCGCTTCGCCATCCAGACCCTGCTGCGCCTGGGCGAACGCTCACTCGTCTACCTGGCCCGCGAGCCCGGCTACGATCGCCACGTCGCCCTCAAAGTCATTCCCGTCGCGGACGGCGTGGGGCTCGAACTCGCACAACGCTTCGAGCGTCAGGCGCAAGTGAGCCAGCGGCTCCAACACGCGCACATCGTTCCCATCTGGGCCTTCGGAACCAGCCACACGTTCCTCTGGTACACCATGGAGTACGTGCACGGCCAAACACTCGCGGACGTGCTCCGCGAATCCGGGCCGTTGAGCCTCGATCGCTGCCTCGGCATCGCCGAACAGGTGGCCACCGCGCTGGACTACGCCCACCGCCACGGCGTGGTCCATGGCGACCTGAAACCCACCAACATCATGTTCGACGACCGCTGGATCCGTGTCAGCGACTTCGCCATCCTCGACGCCTTCGGACGGCACGCGACCTCGGGCGCAGCAGGACCGGTGCTCCGCATGCCGGAGTACATGGCTCCGGAGCAGTTCTACGCCCGCACCCCGGGTCCGAGCGCGGATCAGTACGCGCTCGCGATCATCGTCCACCAAATCCTGACCGGAACGCCCCCTTTTATCGGTGATTCGTTCGAGGAAGTCGCACGACGCCAGGCGAACGATCGACCATCCGCTCTCACCGACATCCGCAAGGACGTGCCGGCGGGCGTGGCGGATGCCGTAACCCGCGCCCTGAGCAAACGACCAACAGACCGCTTCCAAACGGTGCTTGAGTTCGTGACGGCCCTGGCCGCGGGTGCGACCGCACCGGCACAGCCCCCGGGCGCCCCGGCCCTGCGCCGCCCGAGCCCCACGCCCCTTCGCGTGAGCGCCCCACGCGTGCTCCTCGTGGATCAGGAGCCGGAACGTCGCTGGCGCCGCCGCCTGATCGTCGGTGGCCTGATCGCGGCCATGATTGCCGCCGCGCTCATCATTCAGCAGCGGGCAAGTAAGCCCGGCCGGGCGCTCGAGCCCATGGTGACAGCACCCATCGGACCAGCGCCGCGCACGGGCGAGGCGGGCGAACCCGCCACCCTACCTTCGGAGCGTCGCGCGCCGACCAGTCAGATCCAAGCGCCGGGCGCGCCGACGACCTCTCCCTCGCCGGCCCGGGAGGAGCCATCGCCGATTTCACGCCCCGCCACGAGCACGCCCCGCACGGCGAACCCGGCCGCGACGCCGAGCGTGCCAGCCACGTTGTTCGTCAACGCCACGCCCTGGGGTCAGTTGTACATTGACGGCCAGCTCATCGGCAATACGCCCCGTGGCAACCTGCGCCTGACGCCCGGGCGCCACGCCGTCCGGATCCAACGCGAAGGGTTCGAACCGTACGAGCGAACCCTCACCGTCACTCCGGGAGAAGTCGTTCGCCTTACCGATATCGAGCTGCGGCCGAGATCTCAATGAGACTCGCCCGCACCTGCGTGGTCATCCTGAGCCTGATCCTCCAAGGAACTGAGCTTGGGGCGCAGGAACCCACCAGTCTCGTGGATCGAGCGATCCGGGCGTACGGCGACGTGGACTTCGATGCCGCCGTGGGATTCTTGCGGCGCTGGTTCGCCTCGCCCGCGGCGACAACGGCGCCGCCAACCGAGCGCAGACGGGCACTGACCTACCTGGGGGCCGCCGAAGCGCTGCGAGGCAACCGGGACTCCGCTGCGGCCGCGTTTGAGCGTCTCGTGTTCCTCGACCCGCGCACCCGCCTGGATGAACTCGTCTTTCCACCCGAGGTGACGACGCTATACACCGGCGTACGCCAACGAGCCAAAGCGGTCATCGTCGAAGTCGCTCAGATCTCGGAGTTCCACCCCGACAGCGGCGCGTATACGGCGCGAGTGATCGCCAGCTCTGCCCACCCGCTTCGCGCGGTGCTGCGACAGCCGGACGGGCGCACGGTTCGCGTGCTCTACAGCGGCTTCATCGCCGATAGCATGATCCTGCGATGGGATGGACGGGACTCCGTGGGCGCCGCGATCGCGCCAGGCTCCTACTTGCTCGAAATCCAATCGTCCACGGTGCTGGGCGACGCGGTGACCCGGGTGCTCCAATTGCCGCTGGACATCCAGGTCGTCCGATCGGACACACTCCCCCATCCGGTTCCGCCTGACACGCTGGCGCCGCGAGCACGCTTGGGGGCCGGCCCGGGCTCCGAAGCGCTCGCCGGGGGCCTGCTCGCCGCAACCGCCGCAGCGTTGCTGCCGGTTGTCCTCGCACCTGATGCCGAAGTCCAGCCCGCCCGCTTCGTCGTTGCCGGAATCGCCGGAGGCATGGGACTGTTGGGCTTCGTCCGGAACTTCCCAGGGAAGACCATTGCCCGCGACCGGGCGGTGAACACCACTGCCAGGGACGCGTGGCGCACCGATGTGGCCGCCACGATCGCCGAAAACCGCGCCCGGCGTGAACGCGCTCGGATCGTCGTGCGATCGGGTGAGCCGATCGCCGCAGACCTCAGAGCGCGGTGAGACTCGACGCTCGCGCAATCGGCCCCGCGGCGCTGATCATGGCCGGAATCGTGGCGCAGCCGTCGGTCACCTATTCACAGGGATTCGCAGCCCGACTCTCCCTCGGAGCGGCCGCTACGTGGGAGCAATCCACCGTGTCCGGCCTCGATACGCGCCGTACCGGCCTGTCGGTGAACGGCGACGCGATCATCTCCTTCCCCGCGATCCAGCTGCGCGCCGGCTATCGGCAGGCAAGCCTGAACGCCCGCACCGCCGCGGACGACCGCGAGCTGATCGAGGGCCGCGCTCTGCTCGGCCTCCGGCTGGGCCGCTGGGCAGTTCTTGAAGCAGGACCGATGGCCCGCGCGTACGTGACCTCCGGCGGGGGGACGGAGCGATGGCTACTCTGGGAAGGGAGCGCCCGCTTTGAAACGCAACTGCTCGGGCCCGCGGTCAAGACGTACGTTGCATTCTCCCGGGTGCTGGGAGGCGACGTCACTGGACTCAGGCGCGGGCAATCGGGAGAAGCCGGTCTGATACTGCAGCCCGGTCGCTCACCGGTCTGGACGCAACTGGGCTACTCCATTCACCAAACGGACCTGGCGGATGGCCTCAGAGTGGAAACCCTGCAGGGCATTCTCTTCGCCGCAGGGGTGGCGCTGAGGTAGAAAAAAACAGGCGGCCGGCACCCCGCTCGATGCGGAGAAACCGGCCGCCTTCGCGCTGGCTACCCGGAGCCAGGGGATTGTCTCCCACTGTTCTTCTTCCCACCGCCACCGCATGGACTGGTTCGTCCGCGGGAGGGCAGCTGGGAGCTCCGGCTTCTATCCCCAAGCAATCTGGCCTGATCGCAAGGTTCGCCGGCGCGGGCGCTGCGAGTCGGATCGGGTCGCGGACCGACCCTTCGCACTGCACACCGAGACGCCACATCGGTGTGGACGAGGCAACGCGACTGGCCTCGCCAGCCCGGGACAGTGTAGCTACCCGGATCGTCGGACGCCTGAGCCCTTGGTTTCTCGGCGGCCTCCCCGGAAATCCTGCCCGAGCCCGCCACGCAGGGCGTGGTCAAGACAGCGAGTCCCGACCCTTCCCCTGTGCGACGCGGGTGCAATATACGTGCGCCAGAAAACTGCGCAAGTGCCGATGTTTCTTCGGGTTACGCCACTCCATGTGCATCGTGTGTGGACGACTAAGTCCCGCTCGTCAGAGGGGTTCTAGGGCGTTGTCCACTTCAATGTGGAGTTGTGCAACACAAGAGCGAACATCTCGCTCATGTTTCCAGCCCCAGTTCTTCGTACACGTAGGGTTCGGCCGGCGAAATCGGGAGGAAAAGGAAGCCGCCACCGGCCGTCGCGGCCCACGTGGCGAGCAGGCTGGTGGACATTGGTGGAGTGCTTTGGGCTAACAGCGCCTGAAGCCACCGGCGCAGATGGCGCAGCTCAGGCGCTCGCCGAGCCAATGCGGACAGCACGGCACCGACGCCCTGTGTGGCGCGCAAGAAGTGCGCGATGGCATGCACCCGCTGCACGAACGTGAATGCGCGCACACCTGGTTCGTCGAACAACAGCGACCCTTCGTACGGGTCGGCGGGAGGCGCGTCCATTCGCGGCCCCATGTACACGAATACCCGCCGCCCTTCGTGGCGCCGCTCGACGACCACGGCGGCGGTCTCGCCGGCGAGCCTCGCCGCATGAATCAGGTCTCCGTCCTCGAGGATCCCCACGGCCTTCGTCCACTCGAGCGCGGCTAACGCCGTCTGCAGGGGACAACCCACTTCGTCATCGTAGGCAATCAGCCGGGGCGCTTCGCCGGCGCGCCTGAAGAAGTGGCCGAGTGCTTCGGCACGATCCGCGAACGTGGTCGTGCTGCGCGACACGGCGTTCGGTGGGGCAGTCACGCGCGGAAGATAACCCCAATGGGTCGCCAGGGCAGTCAGGTGGCAGCTGGACTGCCGGTGCTTGCTCCCGGCGGCCCCGCAGAGCAACGTTTGAAACCGGTAAGCACGCCAGTGAAACCGCCCTTCATTGTGACCCTTCTCATGGCCGTGGTCCTCGGCAGCCAGGGACGAGGTACGCTCACCGGCCGCTGGGTTGGGTACAACCAAGGCGAGACGCTGCACCTGGAGTTCTACGGCGACACGATGCTCGTGGTGAACGACGCCTACGCCCTCACGTACAGCGTGACGCCTGATTCCCTTGTGGCCACGGGCGACACCACCCTCAGGGCTCGATATTGGTTCGCGCTCGACCGCCTGCTGCTGGAGACGCCGGGCGGCGTCGTGGTCACGATGTCCAGGCAGGATGCGCTGGCACGGCCGCTCACCGGCCGATGGCTTGGCGATCTGGGCACGCCTGATCAGGCGCAGGCCGAACTGATTCTCACGGCGAGTGGGACCGCGCGCTGGCGTCGCCTGCCAGAGGGAGCCTGGCAGCAGGGCGAGTGGGAACGGCAGACGCGCGTCATCACGTTCGTCTGGGCCGCCGACTCGACCGACTGGATCGGCCACTACGACGTGGAAGGGAACGCCATCATCTTCGAGCACACGGTCCCGGAAAGCAGGCCCACGATCTTCCATCGCGTGTTCCGGCCCTAAGCGAACCGTGCGGGGGCGGGCGCGCTGCTGTGGTTGAGCCCGTGCTGGTCGGGGCTCGCTAGATCACCTGCACGGGTGTGAGAACGGTCCCCCGTCGGTCGTACCATTGCTCGGCCCGGTCGACGGCCTCCTTCACGCCGGCTGCCGCAGGGTCGGGATACTTACTGCTCTCTTCCAAACGACCGGTGAACCGTCGCACCATGACGAGCGCGCGCGTGACCTCGCAGTACGTGGGATCGGCATCGGTGAATCCGGACGTCAGCAGCCCGCGGAAGAACGCCAACGTACGGGGTTCCGAGAGGACGTGGAGCGAGCCAAGGATGCGGGGGCTGAGAAACGCCCGAAGTTGGAGGTCGCGTCTCACCGCGTCGAACAACGCCACCAGGCGATTGGCAGCGCACGGCGGATAGAATCGCGCCGCTTCCGCCGCGGCGCCGAGGAACGCGTGATGGGCGTCGGGCACGAGATAACGCTCGAATAACGCCCACTCCGTTGGAGGGTGGCGAATCGCCAGCACGAGGAAGGCGAAGTATCTCCGGGCGAGCGGCGCCGCATCGTCGGCGATGACCGTTCGCAGCCCCGCCACGCCGTACCTGTGCGCCACCAGGGCTGCGGCGGTTGCGTGCTGCAATCGTTCCAGCGCAGGCGCGCGAAACGTCCGCACCCTCCTCGCACGGAGTTCGGGCCCTGACGAGAACACCGGCAGGCGATCCAGCAACCGAAGCAGCAGCCCGTCGCACTCGTCAAGCACTCGCTCCCACACCCCGCTGTCGTCGCGCCACGCCCGCCGCAGCGAGATCCAACCCAAGCGGTCAACCCGGTGGCGCGCCCACTCGCGCTCCAACTCCTCCGCCGAACGCGCCGCAAGCAGGGTGCGCAACGCCTCGGCAAAGTGGAAGAGCGGTTGGTTCATCGGCCTCGGGAGTGCCCCCTCCCAAAGAGGCACGCTGGGACGGCCGAACGCAAGCGCTCCTCCAGTCCGGCCCCTGGTCTTGTGACTGAACTACTCGCGCGCGAAGGAATCCCTAGTGGCGGCGGGATCGGCTCGACGCCGCTTTCTTTGCGCGCGCGGGCTTACGAGCGGGCTGCGGATGCCGGCCCTTGGCGCCAGCACGGCCTTTCGCCGGTTTCTTGGGGGGTCGGGCTGCCCGCACTTCTTCCAGTAAACGGTCGCCCTCGTCGGAGCCGATGAGGCTGCGGCGAATGGCATACTGGACCAACTCCTCAACATCTTCGATGCGGAATTCCCCGAGGCCGGCGCCAGCGCGAATCATGTTCACCATCGCATCGGCAACCGGGTTTCGCAGCACACTCGCGATGCCGGGGACGGCCTCGAGGAGGGCAGAGATTTGAGAGCCAGCGAGCTCACCACGCATCAATGTCGGCGTCCACAAGCTGAGATTGCGGGCCAAGCTAGC
>DATMAW010000035.1:0-18526 GCA_035559715.1 Gemmatimonadales bacterium
ATCTTGGTCCCGTAGCCCGCCAGCAAGAACACGAACGCGGCACGGAGCCAGGTGGGGTTGAGCCGTGATGCATGGTGCAGCAAGTCCGCCAGCACCAGGGGCCGCGCGCCGGGAGGGGCCGAGAACTGCGCCGTCGCCAGGAAGAACACGCCCAGCAGCGCCAGCGCGATGCCCACTGAAGAGAGCATCAGGTACTTCCACACCGCCTCGAGGGACCGCCGGTCGTGCCGGTGGTAGATGAGAGGCGCCACCGAGAGCGTGGTCGCTTCCATGCCCACCCAGAGCACTCCAAGGTGCTGGCTCAGGGTCACCAGCGAAGCGGCGCCGAGAAAGGCCAGCAGGCAGCTCACGAAGGCGCGCCCGCCCCGCGGGTTCTCGCGCCGCAAGTACCCCACCGCGTAGATCGCCGCCGTCAGAAACAACCCGCTCACCACCGAAAGCACAATGAGGCCGAGGGCATCCAGGGCGATCCAGCCGCCCAGCACCGGCTCGGGAGGCGAGGCCCACGCGGCGCCCACCAGGCCGGCATGCACCCCGGCCGCGGCTACCAGCCATCCGGTGCGGAACGCGGTCTCCCGGTGCGCGTAGGCCCCGAGCGCCGCGAAGGCCGGAACCAGGATCAGCCCCAGAGCAATCATGATTCTCGGAGCTCCTCAAGGTGGGCCGAGCTCATTGAGTCAAACTCGCGGTTGATGTGGAACACCACGATCCCCATGATGAACACGCCCACGAACACGTCCAGCAGCACTCCGAGCTCCAGCAGGAAGGGCACGCGTTGCGTCTGGGTGAGCCCGAAGACGTAGATGCCGTTCTCGAGCATCAAGTAACCGATGACCTGAGTGAGCGCCTTGAGCCTGGACGTCAGCACCACCAGCCCGGTCAGCAGGTTGGAGAGGGCCACGGCGACCAGGAGCGTTCCCCCCGGCTCCGGAAGCGGGAGCATCGGGGCCACGGCGAAGGATCCCGCGACCATCACGGCCCCGATGAGCAGCGTGGTCACGTATCCCACCAGCGGCTCCATCTCGCGGCGCACGTTGGCCCCGCGGATGGCCCACGCCAGGAACCAGGGGAGGGCGACCGCCTTCACGGCGGCGGTGCCCAGCGCCAGGCCCAGCATGTGTACCGACCACCCCGGGTGAAGGAAGACCGGCAGGGCCGCCAGCAGCAGTCCCTGCACGCCGATCGCCCGAATGCCGGTGCTCATGCGGCTGGTGCCCAGCACCAGGAAGTCGGTGAGCACCACCAGCAGCAGGAGGGCCGAGGAGATCTGCGTCATGAAGCGCTCAGCAGCAGCATGATCGCGAAAGTGGAAAGAACCGCCGTGGCCACCAGAAACTGCGGCACGCGGGAGAGGCGGAGCCGCGCCATGACCGATTCCACGAGGCCCACGCCCACGCCCACGACGGCGAGGCCTGCGACGAGCACCAGGATCGAGCCAACCGGCCCAAAGCCGCCCCGCGGAACCAGCACGCTCACCAGCACGGCCCCGAACAGCGCCAGCTTTACCGCACCGGCGTAGAGGATGAGCGCGAGGTCGGGGCCGCTGTGGTCCAGGATCATCACCTCGTGGATCATGGTGAGCTCGAGGTGGGTCGCGGGGTCGTCCACCGGCACCCGGCCATTCTCCGCCAGCGTCAACATGGACAGGCTGGCCCCGACCACCACCAGGGCCGGCGCCGCGGCGGCCCAATCCGCTCCGAAGCGCTGCGCCAGCATCGGGGTGAGCGAGGTACTGCCGGTGGCAACGCCCAGGGCTGCGAAGCAGAGGAACAATCCCGGCTCCACCAGCGCGGCGAACGTCGCCTCGCGGCTGGCGCCCATGCCTTCGAAGCTCGAGCCGGTATCCAGTGCGGCGAGCACCAGCGCGAATCGGCCCAGCGCGAGCAGACCAGCGAACGCGACAACATCGCCGGCGAAGCGGAGCGGTGCCGCGCGTCCGTCCAGCGGAAGCAAGGCGGCCGCGACCAGCGTGGTGCCCGCGAACACGGCCGGGGCCACGCGAAACGCCAGACTGGTGGTCGTGCTGGAGACCATGCCCTTCCGCAGCAACCTCGCCAGGTCAGCGTACAGTTGGAGAACCGGCGGCCCTTGACGACCCGCGAGCACGCTCTTGGTGCGCTGGATTACGCCGGGGAGCAGCGGCGCCAGCACCAGGACCAGCGCCAGTGCCAGCACCTGCGACGCGGCCATCACGGCGACCCCCAGACCGCGAGGTAGATCAGCAACAGGCTCACCGTGGCCACCAGATACAGCAGATAGAGTTGCAGGCGCCCATGCTGAATAGGACGCAACCGGTCGCTGGCCGCCCGGAGCACGCGCCACAGCGGAAGGACGCCGCGCTCCAGCACCAGGTTGGCGGCATGGGTTTCGTAGGACGACGCGTGCCTCACTTCCCTCACGCCGGTCACAGGACCGAATACCGCCAGGAGCGGCGCGGCGAACGACGAGGCGGAGTACTGCATGCGCGCCGTCGGCCGGGCGTAGCCGCAGCCCCAGGTCTGCGCCGCCGCTGTGCCGGCGCGGCGCAGCGCCAGCGTGCGGAGCCACCAGAGCAGCCCGGACACCACGACGCCCAGGGCAGCAAGGAGCGCAATCCGCTGGCCGGCGCTGACAGCCGGCCGGGCCAACTCCAGCGCCGCCGCGGGCGGCATACCGGCAACGAAGGCAGCCACCCGCAGTGCCGGCGCGAGCACCAGCGCGGGCCAGACGCCGATGCCCACGCACGCCACCGCCAGAGCGATCCCCGGGATCACGTAGCCCGGCGTCACCTCCCGCGCTGCCTGCCCCGCTTCGCTTCGCGCCCGCCCCAGGAACACAACCCCGCACACCTTGGCGAAACACGCCAGGGCCAGCCCGCCCACCAGGCCCAGCACCGCGGTGCCGAACACGCTCAACTCGGCGGGCGTGCGGCTGACGCCGGCCTGGAACATGGCCTGGAAGACCAGCCACTCGCTCACAAAGCCATTGAGCGGCGGCAGCCCCACGATGGCGGCCGATCCGACGAGAAAGACCGCCCACGTGATCGGCATCCCGCGCGCCAGGCCCCCGAGCCGCTCAAGCTCGCGGGTGCCGGTGGCGCGGACCACATTGCCCGCACCGAGGAACAGCAGGCTCTTGAACAGGGCGTGATTGAGCGTGTGCAGCACCGCGCCCGCGAGCCCGAGCACGGATAGCAGCGGAGCCCGGTAGGCCAGCCCCAGCGCCCCCACGCCGAGTCCCAGCAGAATGATCCCGATATTCTCGACACTGTGGTAGGCGAGCAGGCGCTTCACGTCGTGCTGCGCCAAGGCCCACAGCACCCCCAGGACGGCGGACGCCGCACCTAGCAGGAACACGGTCCACGCCCACCAGGCCGGCGGGAGCTGGAGCATGGTAACCACGCGGAGCAAGCCGTAGATCCCCGTCTTGATCACCACGCCCGACATGATGGCCGAGACATGAGATGGCGCCGCCGCGTGCGCTTCCGGCAACCAGAAGTGGAGGGGAACGAACCCTGCCTTCACGCCGAAGCCCAGCAGCGCCAGCGCCAACACGAGGGAACGGGCGTCGCCCAGCTGGTGGGCGGCGGCCGCGAGGCCCGCGAACGTGAGGTCGGCCGCGTGCGAGCCCCAGGTGCCAAACAACAGGAACAGCAGCAGGGTCCCGGCGTGGGTGGCGACCAGATACACCAGTCCGGCGCGTCGGGTGTCGTCCTGGCGGTCGTCGAACACCACCGCGAAGTAGCCGCTCAACGCCATCAGTTCCCAGGCGGCCAGGAACGGCACCACCGACTGCGCGGTCACCACCAGCACCAGCGCCGCGAGCAACAGGGAGAACACCAGCCGGCCCAACGGCACCGAGCCGTGCTCCGCTTCGGCCGCCAGATAGAACGCTCCGTAGGCCAGAGCCGCGAGCCCGGCGCCCAGAACGACGAGAAGGAACCAGGCGGAGAGCGGGTCTATGGCGAACACCCACGCTCCGCCCGGCACCCCCGTGGCGAGGCGGACCGGTTCCACCGCACCGCCCCCCACAACCCGGAGCGCGGGCCACATGGCGCCGGCGGCGCCGGCGACGGCGAGAAGCAGGTAGGCCCGCTCCGCCAGGCGCGGCCACCGGCGGAGCCACACGGCGGCGGCGCCGCTTCCGGCGAGCAGGAACACGCCGGCGAAGAGGAGGATCACGTGGGGACTCGGAAGACCCCGGTGCTGCGGTCTTCCAGTGCCCTGAGGCTGGCGCCGATCCGGTCTGCCGGGGCTCGCTCCCGGAGCAAACGGCGCAATTCCGCGTCGCGGAGGACCAGCCCCAAGCGCGCCAGGATCTTCAGGTGCACCGGGATGCTGGGACTGATCACCAAGAAGAGGGTGTGCACCGGAATGCCGTCAATCGCGTCGAAGTCCACCGGATGCCGGAGAAGGCAAAGCGCCATCAAGGGCCGTTCGAGGTGCAACAGGATGGGATTGCGCGCGTGCGGGATCGCGATACCGTCGCCGATGCCGGTCGAGCCCATGGCCTCGCGCGCTTCGAGCACCGTCACCAGGAAGTCGCGATCGAGATCCGCGGGCAGCGCCAGTCGAGCCACGATGTCCCGCAGCACCTCGCCCTTGTCGGCCCCGCCCACGTCGTAATGGATGCCCCCGGCATCGAGCAACGCCGAGAGCGGGGGTACCTCTTCGACCGCCTGCCGGGCGTCGTCCAACAGCCGGCGTGAGACCACCACGCCGTTCTCCATGGCCCACTGCCACAACTCCACCGGATTGAGGTACATCTGCTCGTTGACGCGGTGCACCGGAAGCCCGCGCTTCTTGATCCAGCGGCGCAGGGTTGCCTCGTCCACGTCGAGGTAGGACGTAGCTTGCCGCAGCGTCAGTTGCATCGGAGGAGACTAGACGGAGGATCGCTCACTGGCTGGGTGTCGTACCCGGGGCGAACGATAGTGGGCCGCCCATGCGGGAGCAACGAGTGCCTGCGTGCCCCGTATTGCCATGCTGTGCCGGTTGGTCTGCTGGCGCGCCACGTGCGGCGGCACTCGCTCACCGCTCAGGGAGATTATTCCAACGTTGGGCTCGCGTGGAGGCCTGCGAGGGACCGCCGGTGGAGCCGCGCATGCTGCTCAACACGATGCTCCAGTGGGCGACCACCGTGCGCGAGCCAAACAGCGAGCGGCGGGTGAAGGAGAACCTTCTGGCCGGCCTCCGGCGACCGCAGGAGTCCAAGCCCAAGCGGCCGATCGCCACGTGGGAGCGGTTCCTGAAGCCCCGCGCGGCGATGCAGGCGTTGGCGCGCGAGGCGACCATGGCGCACCGAACGGGTGCGCTGGCTCAAGATGGAGTGGTGGTCGAAGCGCGCGCCGCGCTGCCGAAGTTAGCGGGCGGCCTGTGGCATCCGTATCGCCGGAAATGGGCGACCGAGCGGAAGCATTTCCCACTCAAGGATGTCGCGGCGGCCGGTGGGTGGCGTGATGTGGAGACGCTGCTCGAGTGTTATCAGGAGCCGCTGAGTTTGGCACACTTGGCACACAATTGGCACACTGGAAGCCATTGGCCGCCGCCCGCTCACCGGACGGGCCACGGGCTCCAATGGCGCCAGAATGACCGCACCGTGCCTAATTCGCTCCCCGTCACCTGGGAGGCGTGAGGGTGGTCGTACGAAGTCAGCGGTTTCCAGCGCCGCCCCATCGGGACAATGTTCCGATGAGCGACCAACAGTCGCGTTCTGATCGTTACGGGTCTACCAGGCCGCTTCCCATGTTGTCAGGGGAACCTTCAGAACCTGTTCCTGAGTTCGCTTTCGCAAGAAGATCTCTCAGCACTGAAAAGGTAACGCGCCGCGGGAACGCCAAGTCACGCGAAAGAGGAGGTTGAGTTGGTGGCGCCCCAAGTCTGCAGAACACCACCGGGCTATCCAGATGTCCTTGCTAGTCAACAACCCCTCCAGTTACGGCAACCCAAACAGGGTTTCACGGGCACCTAACAATCGCATCGATGCGCCGTCGCAGTTCGTTGAGCGTCGCCCCGATTTCCGCACGTTGCGCATCCAATACAGCCCGCTTGTCGTCATGTGGTCGCCGACGTTTTTGGACTTCCTGATTCCAAATCCATGCTCCGCTGCCGACCCGGGCAACATTCGGCGGATTAAGTCTCAGTGAGTCAGCCGCCAAGACACGATCGATCACCCGAATGGAATCTTCCACAGCGCGAAGGGTCTTCCCCAACGTATCGGCCGTGCTCCGCCAAGACTCTGCCTCGTCGATGTCGAGGCAGTCTGCAAGATCTTCCCGAAAGCCCTCGAGCTCGTAGTCACGCCCCGCTTGGCCAGAGCCGATACGGGCTCGGGCCATGCCCCTTTCCTCGACAACCGTGAGTGTTACGCGACCATCCACGCTCGCAAGCTCTGCCGTGGTCCGCGACGCCCTCCCCCGCGGGAAGAGAAGGTCCTTTCGGGTGGTGCCGTCGATCAGGCTACCCCACAAATGCACGGCCCCAACCGTGCCCTCCCCCAGATTTCGCGGACCGACAATCACGATCCAGCCATCAACCGCTCTATCTCGCGATCGAACTCTGAACCTCTTTACTCCCTCAAGCGGCTGAGTGCGTGTTGGGTCACTCCACACAGGTACGGCTTCAAATGGCCGGTAATTCGTTTTCTCGCATTTATCGTACGTGTCCCCGGCAAGTAGTCCGTCGTCACGGATCCATCCCTCGAACCCAAAGCACCCAACGGTCAATTCGAAGTCCCTTCTCTGTCCCGGAAGGCGGCCTTCGCGAATCGGGTATAAGTCGAAGAACCCGGTTTGATGAGGGGAGAAGAGGGCGCCGGAGACACGCCCACCGGGGTTTTGAACGATCCACGCGTAGTCGAACACCGTTCCTTCTAGACGGGCGAACTGGTAGAAGCCCGTGATCCCCACAGGTTCGTCGGCGGACTCCGCGACGGGGGGCGCTCCTGAGCTACGGTCGTGCTGTGGGAGATCGCTCAACGGCTTCGTTCCACCAGGGGAGGCGAGCATCGAGCGAATCACCGAGGCGGGTACTGCCAGCGTAATCTGAGGGGCCTGGCTGGCACCCCGTGACACAAGTCCGAGCACGCGGCCAAAAGAGTCAAGCACGGGGCTACCGCTGCCACCCGGGGAGCTCATCGCGCTCACTTGCAACCAGGAAACACCCTCCAGCACCGTGAAGCCACTTGCGACGCCAGTAGTAACGGTCTCCTGGAACCCGAGAGGAGACCCGACGACTACAACACCCTCTCCTGCGGTGACCGTATCGAGGCTCAATTCAAGGGTCGGCTGGACAAGATCCCGAACAGCGAGAACCACCACGTCTCGAGTGGGGTTAGCGGAGACGAACCCCTCGACGGAGTACGACTCGCCCGACCGCAGCGTCACCATCGCTGACGCAGCACCATCCACAACGTGGAAGTTGGTGAGCACTCTCCCGACCTCTCCCACTGCAACGCCGGTCCCTTGACTCAAGAGACGTCCCACGCGGTCGAGTGTCTCAATTGTCACGACGCTCGAGCGGACTCGGCTCACCAACTCGGGCGTCGTGAGCGGCTGCTGGCAAAAGACCGCGCCTGTTGCCGCCAGGCCACCCGCCAGGACACCGATCATCGCAGTAAGGGCTTTCACGCCTGACGACCAGTGCAGGATTGACAGCCGCATGAGTCTGCCTCCCTCAAAAACGCGACCACGTTCTAGTGCCGATGCGCTGAGCCATTCGCCCCCACAGGCATCCCGCATCGAGGGCACTTTGTTGGCCATGGAGCCGCACGATCCGGTCGAATGAAGTAGAAGTCCGCGGCCCCGCCCACGCCTCCGACGTGCGGCAGCCAGTCGCGCAGGTGCGGCTCCCAAACGCCCTCCTTGGTTGCCTTGGGCGCGAACAGCACCACGCGCTTGCCCTCGTGCAGGACGAGGCGCTCGATCAACATCAGGCCCACGAACGTCTGGCCGAGACCGACGCCGTCGCAGAGAAACGCGCCGCCGTGCTGACGCGCGATCTTCATGGGCGCCCAGTACGCTTCCCTCTGGTAGCGGTCGAGGCGAGGGAGCATCCTCGAGCGGGTCTCGTCGTGACCACGGAAGTACTCCTGCAGCGCCTTGGCGTAGACATCGAAGGTGCTGTAAAGGTGCGTGTGGCGGGAGATGGTCTCGATGACCGCGTCGGTGACCTCGACCACCCCTTGCCAATGCGTCTCGAACGATTCCCGAAGCTGAGCGACCTCGCGCGCGCTGTGGACCTGGATGTTGAGCTCGATGTTCTTCGTAAGCCCCGGTGACGTGAAGTTGCTCGAGCCGACCAACGCCTGGGAGCCGACAACCTCCAGCTTCGCGTGCGTGATGTAGGCCTTGGCGTGGAATTTGTCCTTGTCGTAGACGCGACATTCGATCTGGTCGAAGCGAAGGGCCTCGAGGATTGCCGGGACGCCATGAAGGAATGAGTTGGCATCCTTATCGGCCTCGATGCTCCCGTCCAGGATCTGAACCGCGCGCACGCACGGCTTCGAGCAGCGCCTTTAGCGCTGTGCGTCGTCTCCGCCCCCATCAGGATCCGGATCTTGTCGAGCGGTTGCCACTTGCCGTCGAGGGCCAGGAGTGCGCCGATCTCGAAGTATCTCGTGGCGATGTCGAACGACTTCGCAATGCCGGACCATTCCTCGAGATAGCGAAGCCCAGTCCAGCCCGAGACGCTGTTGTCGACGATGAAGAGGTCGCGGCCTCTGGAGTCAGCGGTCATGGAGATCCTTGCATGATCACGCGGCCGCTCTCGGGACGCCCAACGGATCGCAAATCGCCCTCGATTCCAAAACTTGGCACACTACTGGCGCACAAACGACGGGGGCGAGCGGATCAGCGTCGATCCCCTCGCCCTCTATCTTGTTGCCGCCATTCAACTTTCGCTAGTCGGGACGGCGGGATTTGAACCCGCGACCCCCTGAACCCCATTCAGGTGCGCTACCGGGCTGCGCTACGTCCCGAACTGACCTGCCGAGAAATCAACGTCCTACCTTGCGACCCCCTGGTGCCGCGTCGCCGCGAGCGCAGCGAGCGATCACCCCATTCAGGTGCGCTACCGGGCTGCGCTACGTCCCGAACTGACCTGCCGAGCAATCAACACCGCCCGCGCATCGGCATGATCAAGGTAACCGCGATACCGAGGCCTATCTAGCGGGACACGCCCCGCACGGCGCCTGGAACGTACCCCTCGCAGGCGCCGCCCCAACATGTGATCTTGCTCACCGCGATCCTGAGCGCGAATGCGGTGTATGAGCACTACGGGTTCGTCTGCCACGCAGGCTCCCGCCACAGGCCCCGCGGTCCCGAGTTCGCGCCACTCGCCCGAGGTGGAACGTTGACGCTGACGAAGTGCCCTCATTGCGGTCAGACCGTTCTCAGCGTGGCATCACAGTGCCCCGCGTGCGCCGGCGCGCTGAGTTCGGCGTTCCTCGGTATGGAGCCCGGTGAGCTGGCCCAATGCCGCTCCTGCGGTCATCCGGTGCACACCACCACCCACGCCTGTCCGCACTGCGGCGTTCGCCGCCCGGCGCCACACCGGAAGCGCATGATGGCGCTGTGGGCGCTCGCCGCCCTCAGTCTCGCCGCGGGCGCCACGCTCGCGCTCCCGCGCTTACTCCCGCACGACGACCACTCGGCACGCGACACGCTCGCGAGTCAGGACGCGGAATACGCCACCGAGCCGCCCGACCCGGACACCGCCGGCACCGCACCACTCGCGGCAGCCGGTTCCGCTGTCGCCGACGTTCCGCCGCCGGCCGAGGGCGAGAAGGCACCCCAACCCGAAGCACTGCTCGCGGAGGCACGCGCGAGCGATCCCGCACGCCAGCCGACTGGCGCTCTGCCCGCCCCTGGGACGAGTGGGCCGCAATTTCAACCGCGATGGACCCGAGTGTGGGCCAACGTGCGCCAGCGGCCTGACAACGAATCGCCCATCCTGGGCGTGCTTGCACCTGGAACGGAGATCCAGGGCGTGCGCGGCCGGTGGGGCTGGTGGACGATCCAACTGGGCGTGGACTCGGTGGGATACATTGCCGGGGAGTTGCTCGCGCCCGCCCCACCCCCGGACTCGATGCCGCCCCGTTCGTAACCTCGTCGGTATCTTTGCAGCCGATCCGATGCCGCGCCCCTACGTGCTATTGTCCCGCGTCCTGTTCGCGTTCGCGATCGGAACAATCACGTTCCTCGCGCTCACGGGCGAGTCCGTACCCATCATCCGCAACGTGCACGACAAGATCCAGCACGTCGCCGCGTTTCTCGGGCTCGCCCTGCTCTTGGACTTCTCGTTCCCGGATCGCCCGCTGAACAGATGGAAGGTCGGCGCACTGCTCGCCTATGGCGTCACGCTCGAACTGGCACAGATGGCCACACCGAGTCGGGACCCTGCCCTGTCCGACATCCTGGCGGACCTGGCCGGGATCCTGTTCTACGCCGGAGTCCTTCCGGCCCTCCGGCGCGTGCCCGTTCTGCAACTCCGGTGGCAGGGAAATCGCGGGGACCCCCGATAGCGGCGGCATCGACCACCGCCCACCACTCGCCTGTTCACATAGATCCACGTGCCAGAGCTGCCGGATCTCACGGTCTACCTGGAAGCCCTCGAGCGGCGCGTCCTCGGCACGACGCTGGAGCACATCCGCGTCGCGACCCCCTTCGTCCTTCGCACCACCGAGCCTCCACTCGCGAGCTTCGACGGCCGCACCGTGCGCGCGCTGGCGAGGATCGGGAAGCGGCTGGTGTTCGAGCTGGACGGCGAGCGTTTTCTGCTGATCCACCTGATGATCGCCGGGCGGTTGCACTGGAAGCCCGCGGGATCGCCCCTCCCCCGACGGCTCGGCCTCGCCGCCCTGGACTTCCCCAACGGCACGCTCACCCTCACCGAAGCGAGTCGCAAACATCGCGCGGGGATCTGGACGGCGCTTGGTCGAGACGCGCTGCGGGCTCACGACCCGGGCGGCCTGGAGGCGCTGGAGGCGGACCTTGCGACGTTCGCCGCCGCGATCCGGCGGGAAAGCCACACGGTGAAGCGGGCGCTGACCGATCCCCGGATTGTCTCCGGCATCGGAAACGCCTACTCGGACGAGATCCTCCACGCGGCGCGGCTCTCACCACTCAAGCTCACCGCGCAGCTCAGCGACCTGGAAATCGAACGATTGTACAACGCGACGCGGGCCACGTTGACCCGCTGGACCCGGCTCCTGCGCGCCGAAACGGGAGACGGCTTCCCCGAGAAGGTCACGGCGTTCCGCGAAGGGATGGCAGTGCACGGCCGCTACCGGCAGCCCTGCCCGGTCTGTGGCTCACCGGTCCAGCGGATTCGCTACGCCGCGAACGAAGCGAACTACTGCGCGCGGTGTCAGACCAACGGGCGCGTGCTCGCCGACCGTTCACTGTCACGCCTGCTGCGTGAAGACTGGCCCCGGACGCTCGAGGAGTGGGAGGAGCGAATGGGACGGAGGTAAGGACGTAACCGACCCCCAAAACAGAGGCGGCAGGAGTCGCCGCTCCTGCCGCCCATCCCGCATCTGCCCTTCTCAGTACGTGTACTGCAACTTCGTCAGCACGACTCTGCCCAATTGCGGCACGCCCACGAACGCCGCGTAGTTGGTGTTCAAGGCATTCTGCACGTTGACGGCGGCGAGCAACCCGTTGGCGAACTTGTACGACATCTGCACGTCCACGACCGTGTAGTCGTTGATCGGCTCACGGGAGCCGTTGGCCAACAGCGGGCTTACGTACACCCCGGAGTTCACCGGGAAACCCTTGGTGAAGCGCACCCGGGCTTCGCCGGCGAGCCCGGTGAGGCCCTGGCGGTACTTCAAGAATCCCGAGGCCTTGGCCTTCGAAGCGTTGAGTGCCACGTCGGTGGGACCGTTCACGTCGGCCGCCGCGAAGAAATCATCGCTGACGTGGGAGTAGGTGCCCCCCACGGACCATTGCTGGTTCACCAGATAATCGATGGCCAGGTCCGCGCCCCACAGATCCACGTTCCCGAAATTGCGATACGTGAGGAACATGTCGGCCGTGCTGGTGAGCGCGTTGTCCGGCACCACAGTGCCGAGCGGCACGCCCGGCGCCGTGCTGCTGCCGGACTGCCCGGCCATGCCACCCGCCAGCGTGGGAATGAGCGCCGTGGCGACCGCCGCGGCCTGGGCCGGCGTGAGTCCCTGCGCCACGAGCGCGGCCGGGAAGGTGCTCGTGAGATGAGTGGCCGTGCCGCTGAGCGCCAGGAAGACGTTGGGCGACTCCACGATCAGCGGGCCGATGAAGTTCTTCTTCTTCTCGAACCAGCCGTCGAGCGAGATGCGGACCCTGTCGCCGAGGATGCCCTTGTAGCCCACCTCGAAAGTCTGCGTGATCTCCGGCTCGAGCTGCGGCACATCGGCAACCGCCACCGATGGATCGGTCACGTCATTGAACACGCCGCGTGTGGGATCGAGCGTGCGGAGCTGCGTCCCCACGACCGCAGGCGTGGGCACCGGAATCGAGGCGAGCGCCGCGAGGATCTGCGTGCGGAACGGCGCGAGCGGGCCGAGCGCCGCCGGCGTGAGTCGGGCGGTCACCGCAGTGATCGCCACGGGCCAGAGCGGGGCGGCCTGCGCGGGAATCGCGGTCGTGGGAGCCCCGGGCCACGGGGACCGCATGCAGAGGTTGTCCACGCCACCCGAGCCGCAATATCCGCGGAACCTGAACCCGCCCTGCGGAACACCGAGGGCGCGCACGCGGAACGGCGTGCCGGGAATCGCCCCGGCCACGATGTCGAGGAACAGGTTATTCGTGGTGGGCGTGGCGAACGCGCGGTTGTACGTGACGCGGATGTTCTGTGTCTCCGTGGGCTTGAACACGATCGCGCCGCGCGGCGAGATGTTCAGGTCCTCCAGGCGGCTGTGATCATCCACCCGCAACGCGGCGACGAATTCGATCTGATCGGAGAGCCGGGTGATCGTGTGCACGTACCCGCCGAGTTCCTTGATCTCGTCGTTCGCTTCATTTCGTCCGTTGATCGTGCCGTCCGTGCGCGGGATCGTTCGCACGTAATCTCCGCCCACCAGAACCGTCGAACGCGTCCCCAGATCGAAGCCGTATTGCCCCTGGCCGGCGAACACCTGCGACCGATCCACGATAGGTTGCCCGGTGCGCAGCAGGAACGTGCTGCCCGCGTCGCTGAAGTTCCCGAATCCCTGGAGGAACAGCCGCCCCAACCGGAAACGGGTCTGCGCGTAGGAATACCGCCACCCCTTGGCCTGACCGGCCCCGATGCCGGTGGGCTCGATGAGGTTCACGGCGGTGTTGTTTCCGGCCGCCACGATCAGCTCGCTGTTGCCGCTCGTTCGGATGTCGAGCCGGGCATCGAGGTTCCATTTCTCGAGATTGAAATCACGGCACGCGAACACCGTGTCGCAGTACGCAGGGGAAAGACGCCCGGGCAACGAGTCGTCCGGCTCGGCGGGATCGCGATATTTCCAGTCCGTCGCCTTGAGATACTCCCCGGATACCTTGAACCCCACGCGTCCTTCCGTGACCGCGAATCGGCCGCCGCCGCGCCAGATCGGCTGCGGATCGTCCAGGGAATTGCCGGCGGGATCCCGCGAGCCGGCCCGAAAGCCGGACTCGAACCACAAGCTGCTCCCCGCCGACGTCAGCGGGGACTTGGTCGTGATCGCGAGCACGCCCTTGGCGGAGTTGGGACCGTAGAGCGCGGCCCCCGGACCCAGCACGAACTCCACCTGCTCCACGTCCTCCGTGGTGGTGGAGAAGAAGGCAGGGATGTTCACCCGCAACGAGGGCACGGACGCGAACCGGTTGTCAATCAGCGTCAGGGTCGAGCCGGAGAAGATGTTATTAAATCCGCGGCCCACGATGTTCGATTGCACGAGCCCGCCCTGCGACACGTCCACGCCCGGCAGGTACTTAACCTGGTCGGCAACGGTGAGCGTGGGGCGCTCCCGGACCTCGACGTCCTGGATCACGTGCACGGAGGCCGGGGCATCGAGCTGCTTCTCGGGCTGCCGTCCCACGGTCACGACGATCGCGTCGAGCTGAATGACGCTTTCGCTGAGTTGTAGATCAACGTTGGCCGACCCGCCCGCCGTCACGACGACGTTCGCCACCCGGCCAAATTGATACCCCACGCGCCGAACCTCGACGACGTAGGTGCCGGGATTGAGCCCCGCGATGCGGAAGCGTCCGTCCTCGCCGGTCGTCGCCCGGGTGATGGCTTGCCCGCCGATCAGCACCGCGACGTCCACGCCGGCGAGGGGCTGGCCGCTCACACGCCCCGTAATCGTTCCGGTGATCGAGCCTTGCTGGGCCGGGAGGCGCGCCGGCCACAGCAACACGAGAACGCCAGCCAGGAGAGTCCACTTGGCGCTGCGCATATGTGTGAGCCTTCCGTTGTCTGAGGTCATGGTCAGGTGCGTTGCAGCGTTCTTCAGACCGCCGCTAATAGGAAGCGTCGGGGCCAGGTTGTCAACGGCGGGATGACTCGCGGCCGGCGACCGCCCGTCAGCCGGCCCAAAAGATGACCTCGCAGGTCCGGGATTCGTGGCGCCCGTGTGCCTGGCCGACGCACCCTCGCGGCACGGTTGGTTACTTGAGGCGCTCCAGCCGCTCCGTTATCCGCTGATCGTTGGGAAACTGCCGGGCGAGTTCCTCCAGAGCCGCGCGAGCCGAGTCCGGGTGGCCGGCGGCCGCGTAGGCGTCGGCCATGAGCAGGGCGTGGCGCAGGCGGACGCGCGGGGTGTCCAGTGGTACCGAGATGCGGGCCAGGCGATCCAGTGCCGCGCGGCCGTCCTTCCGGTCCAGCACGAGCGACTCGACGGCCAGGAGCTGCACGTCCCGGTTGTCGGGGAACCGGCGCACCATCTCTTCGACCAGGCGGGCCGCTGCCTCCGGCCGCTGCTCTCTCCGGTCGAGCTGGGCCTGATGGTACAGACCCGCGATCAGGAGCCGGGTCACGTCGGCCGGGTTGCCGGACCGAAGGCCCACGCCACCGGCGTAGCTGTACACCAATTCGCCGCCATGCTCCCCGGTCTCGTACAACGCCCAAAGGCCGGCAAGACCGGCGGCCGCAGAGGCCATGGTGACCCAGCGCCGGGCCGGCCGCGCGCCCAGGCCGAGGGCGCCAAGCTCCAATGCCGCGACCACGAGAAACAGATTGCGGGTGCGCTCACCCCATTCCTCGTGCTCCACGACGGCGTCCCGCGCTCCCGGCACGCGCTCGGCCGGGCCGTGGGCGTCCGTGCCGGACTTTACCGCCACCACCGAGAGCAGCGCGCCTGTCACAATGAGTAGCCGCGCGGCCGGGTCGAAGAACTCCTGTTTCCAGCGCAGCAGCCACGCCAGCCGGAGGATGACGCCGGCGGCAAGGAACGCAATGACGAAGTGGACGACTTGCGGGTGAAGTGCGCCGAGGTTCGGCATGGGATGAGCGGTCCCGGTAAAAGGCAGGCGGAAGTTAACGCGTGAGCGTGTGATCCCCCATCACAGAGCCAAACGGAGGCCGAGACTGGTGGACAGGTAGCGCCAGGCGCCGGTCGTTGCGGCAAGGGGGGCCACCTGCGTGTCGTACGCTTCCACTTCGAGCCGGAGGTTCCGCCCCGGTGACAGCGTGACCTGGGTGAGGCCCCACAATCGGAGGGCAGGCTTCCAGTCACCCATGAGCTGACCATGCGGGGCCGTGCGCTGCGCCCCGGCCCCAACGTCCAGCGCGAGCAGCCAGCCGCCGGGCTCCACCTCCACGTACGAGCCGACCTCCAACACTTCGGCGAGTCGCGGCGCGAAGTAGCCGGCGGAGGTCGAGTCACGGTAGCTGAGCCGGTGATACAGGCCCACCATCTCGATGCCGTCGGCAACCGGTATCGCCGCGCCACCTGACAACCAGCTTCTGTAGTTGGTGAGACCGCCGCCACTCACCGCCGCTCCGCGAGCGCCGGCCCGAAGCCGCAGCGGTCGCAGCGGAAGATCGAGCCTGAGTGCCGCTTCCGTCCGCCGCACCTGGCTTGCGAGGAGAGCGGGGCCTGCGCTCAGCACGGCACTTTGCGTTTGAATGTCCAGCGAGGGCCCGCCGCCCGGCGCGCGTACGGAAACCCGCGCATCGAGCGCGGGTCGAACCCGAGCCGGGTCGGCCGTGGCACTCGACTCCAGGCGTTCTGCGTCGAGTGCGGCGCGGACCGAGACCGTGGCCCGCGGCCGCCAGCGTGCGCGGACGCCGACACCGAGCAGGGATGCCGTGTTGAGGCCGTCCGCCAGGCCCACCCGGCGAAGGGATACACCCCACCGGAGCCGGTCCTCGGGCGAGATGTCCAGCTCGCCCCCGAACCCGAGAGCCGTGTTGCCGTCACTATCGCGGCTCCATGTGGCATGAGGATCGATCGCGGGGAGCGAGGCCGCGCGCGCGAGCGTGAGGCGCCGGCCTGTGACGCCATCGGGCTCGAGCGCGAGGGATCGTTCGAACGCGCTCGCCGCGCCCCGCGCCCTGCCTGCCCGCATCAACTCTCGCCCCAGCTCGCGCCAGGCCTCGGCATCGTCCTCGTGATGGGCGAGCCAGCGCTCGTAAGCCGCAACCGCCGCGTCGGTGCGCCCGGCGCGCGCATGCAGCCGCGCGCGCCCCACGGCCACGTCTCGCTCGCCGGGCGCCAGGCGTTCCGCCACCGCGTAGGACGCCAGGCCTTCGTGATATCGGCCGGCGCGCGCGAGCGCGTCGCCCAAGGCCATGTGGCCCCAGGGATCGTCAGGTTCCAGCTGCGTATAGCGCCGATACAGGCGGAGCGCTTCGGCAGCCCGGGGCGTGAGCCGTGCCAGCCGAAACACCGCGCGAGAGTCGAACGAATCGGCGGCGACGAGCGCGGCATAAACGCGCCGTGCAGAGTCCGGATCGGTGGGGGCCTGCACCGCCGCCAGCGCGACGCGAGGGCCGAGGAGGGCGGCGATCCACCAGCCCGCGACGAACCGCGGGCCGCGACTCACGCCGCCCGCGGGGAAGGAACGCGCTCGCGAGGCTTCTGTGGCATGCGGACGACCGGGCGCAGACGTGCCGCACGTCCACGCACGACCAACCGTGCCACCTCGACGACCGCCAACACGAGCACGAGCGTGACGAAGCCCAGCAGCACGGAGGCAACCTGCAGAACATTCTCGGCGCCGGGCCCCGGTGGCAGACCCGTGGTCCGGACGGAGCTGGTCGATCGTACGATCAACGCCGCGAGGATCCAGCCGGTCAGCCACAGTCCTCCCGCGATCCCCGCGACCATCGCCACCTGCCGGCGCACGAGACCCGGCGCCGCCAGCGGTGGCTGTCCGCGCACTCGGCGGAGCAGCTCTCGGAGCGGGATGGTGGCCGCGCTGACAAGGTAGAACAACCCGCCGATCCCTGTCCCTGGGATGCCAACCGTCACGTCAATGTCCTTTCTCGTACACGCGCAGCGGGCGTCCGGCAATCAGCTCCGCCCACGCCGCGCGCAGGAAAAAGACTCCGTTCACCGTGCGCAGCACGAAGAACGCCGGCAGGCTCGCGAGCGCGCGGCCCAGCTCTCCGCGGGGCACGGCACCGGCCACCACGGGCACCAGGATCGCGGGAACGTCAACCACGTAGCCCAACAGCAGCCACGGGTTCCCCAGCGCGACCGCAAGGCCCGGCAACAGCACGAGGTACACGAACGATGCCACCAGCGCGTCCCAAAACGAGACCGCGACCGCGGAGCGCAGGTAGGGCACCTCGAGCAATCCCCGCCAATGCAACTTGACATTTTGCACGAAGCCATGGGACCAGCGCCGCAGTTGCCGGGCAAGGAACGAGAAGTTGTGCGGCTCGACGGGATAGCACACCGCTTCCGGCACGAAGCGCACTTGATGCCCGGCCTGATAGAGACTCCAGGTCAGATCCATGTCCTCCGCCATCGTGCGCGTGCTCCAGCCTCCCATGGCCCGCAACAGATCGGTGCGGTACGCCGAGAAACACCCGGACGCGATCGCGGGTTTGCCATAGTAGTCCTGCACCTGCTTGTAGAAGGTGAAGGCGAACAGATACTCGATGTAGCGACCGCGCTCCCATAGTGTTCCGACGCGCCGTGGCAGCACGAAACCGCAGGCCGCCGCGACGTCCGGGGACTCGAAGGCCGGAAGTAAGCGCTCGATGGCGTCCGGCGCCAGCACCGTGTCGGCATCCACGGCCATGACGAGCGGGGTCTCCACCTGCGCGAGGCCGAACGTCTGCGCGCCCGCCTTGCTCCCCGTATTCGCCGGCGGGCGAACGACCGTGACTCCGAAGCTGTGCGCCACGTCCGCCGTCCCATCCGTGGAGCAGTCGTCCACCACGATGATCTGCCGCGGCAGAACGGTTTGACCCTGCAGGCTCCTCAACGTGTCGCCAAGCGTCTGAGCCTCGTTGAACGCCGGAACGATGACGGTGAGGGGGATCTGCAGCGCAGACGCACGCGGGGTGCGATGGCGCGGACGGCGACGACGAGCGGATCCAATGGAATTCATCAGCAACGGCCGGCGCGGCCTCCAATCCAACCGTTAAGACCCCGGCGCGAC
>DATMAW010000036.1:0-6210 GCA_035559715.1 Gemmatimonadales bacterium
ATGGTAAACTGTTCATGGTTGCCTCCAGGGATGGGTAGTTTGGTCACTTCCCACCTTGAGACAACCCGGGCGCGGAGAGCAAGGGCTCGTCGCGCCCGTCACTCATACTCGCTCTGATCAAAAAAAACCGGGAACTACAGTACATGTAGAAGGCTCTTTCTACCCATAGAGAGAACTATCTACTCGTAAAGATCTATAGAGTTGTCTAAAGCATGTTGAGCCGACCAGCCCCACCATCCGAACCGTCTCAGCGCCCTGATCGCGCGTAGCGCGTAGATCCCTCACCGAGCCGCTCGAATACGCTGACCGGAGCTCTTTGCGCACGCCTCGAGCCCGGCGGTGCGCGCCCCCGAGGTATCCCAGGCTGAGCGTTGACCAGCTGGCGCCATGTAGGCTACTATATCGCCCTACCTGTGCCGCGCGCGTCT
Organism: Gemmatimonadales bacterium; assembly: GCA_035559715.1. GTDB lineage: Bacteria > Gemmatimonadota > Gemmatimonadetes > Gemmatimonadales > GWC2-71-9 > JACQHC01. The sequence continues at coordinate 429 of DATMAW010000036.1, forward strand.
TCCGAACCGAGGCCCCGAGGTGCTGCATGAAGAATGAGGATATTCCGGCGCTCATCCGCGAGCTTCGACAACGGCGCAACCTCACCCAGGAGCAGTTCGCGCAGAAGGCGGGCGCCAGCCTGCCGGCAGGCAGGTCACCTACAGCACCGTGAACCACTGGGAGAACGGCAAGCGCGCCCCACAGCCCTTTCTGGTGCGGCGCCTTCTGGAGTTGAAGGAAGAATTGGACGAACAGAACGCGAAGCCCCCACGAAAGAAATCGCCCAGATGAGTGAGAAGCAGCTCTTGCGCGAAGGCCAGATCCTCACCGGCCCGCTCTTCAGCGAGCCGATGCGCGTGGAGACCGTTCGCGCGAACGGTCCCGACACCTGGATGGCCGGGCTGGTCGGCACGCAGTCGGAGCGATTCCGCAAGGTCACTCTTACGACTCGCGACATCGAGAGCCTTACCATTCTCGATGCCCGGTACTCCTACGATGGGGACGGGCGCCTCCTTCGCCTTGGCCTGCAGGCGTACTCCCTCGGCATCGCCTACGAGTTCGACCCCTACTTCGGTCTGTCCATTTCCCGCGTGGATCCGCTGCCGCATCAGCTCGAAGCCGTCTACGACTACCTCCTCAAGCTCGCACGGGTCCGCTTCCTCTTGGCCGACGACGCCGGGGCCGGGAAGACGATCATGGCCGGTCTGCTGATCCGCGAACTCGAACTCCGAGGCCTGGCCGAACACATCCTGATCGTCTGCCCCGCCAACCTCTCCTTCCAATGGCAGCGCGAGCTGAAGGAGAAGTTCGACGAAAAGTTCCTCGTCCTCAAGGGCGGCGACATCCGGGATCAGTTCGGCGTGAACCAGTGGCTGGAGCAGAAGCGAGTCATCACCTCGCTCGACCTCGCCAAGCGGCAGGAGATTCTGCCGGGGCTGCGACAGGTCCACTGGGACTTCGTCATCGTCGACGAGGCGCACCGCATGTCGGCGGCCGACGAGACCCACAAGAGCCTCCGCTACAAGCTGGGCGAACTGCTGCGTGACAGCACCGATCACCTGCTGCTGCTCACGGCCACGCCGCACAAGGGCGATCCGCTGAACTTCAGCCTCTTCCTCCAGCTCCTCGACGCGGACGCCTATGCGGACGTTCGGTCCATTCGCGAGGCCATGGACCGCCGGCGCGCGCCCTTCTACCTGCGCCGAACAAAGGAGGCGATGGTCTACTTCCCCGAGCGCCGGACGGATGGGACCTGGGTCGCCGAGAAGATCTTCACCAAACGCATCCCCCACACGGTGGCGTTCCAGATCGACGGGGCGGAGTTCGACCTCTACCGTGACATCACCCGCTTCGTGAAGCAACAGAGCACCAAGGCCGCATCGCAGGGTGACGACCCACGCGCTCGCGCCGTCGGTTTCTTGATGTCCCTCTACCAGCGCCGACTGGCATCGAGCACCTATGCGATGCGGCGCTCGCTCGAGAACCGGGCCAAGCGTCTGGAGGAAGGACTGAAACGAGCCCAAGACCTCGCTCGACTGGCCCCGCCGGACCTTCCCGACCCGGAAGAGCTGGAGGAGATGGAGGAAAGCGAACGCGAGAGGCTGGAAGAAACGCTGGAAGCCATCACCCTTGCGGGCAATGCCGAGCAGATCCGTGAGGAAGTCCGGGAGCTCCGACAACTGGCGGACCAGGCTCAAGCGGTCGAGGACTCGGGGACGGAAGCCAAGCTCTCCGAGCTGAAGGAGCTCCTTCAGCAGGAGGGCTTTTTCGACCACCCCGAGAAACGGCTCCTCATCTTCACCGAGTTCAAGGACACGCTCGACTACCTGGTGGAGCGGCTGAAGTCCTGGGGCTTCCGCGTCGGGTGCATTCACGGTGGCATGAAGCCCGGCTCGCGCGACGAGCCCGGCAGCCGGCTTCACGCCGAACAGCAGTTCCGCGAAGGGGGTATCCAGGTCCTCGTGGCGACCGAGGCCGCCGGGGAAGGGATCAACCTCCAGGTCTGCAACATTCTCTTCAACTACGACATCCCGTGGAACCCGAACCGTCTCGAACAGCGCATGGGCCGCATCCACCGTTACGGTCAGCGCAAGGACTGCCTGATCTTCAACTTCGTGGCCACGAACACGATCGAGGGGAAGGTGCTGCAGCAGCTGCTGGAGAAGCTCCAGGAGATCCGCGACGCGCTGGACGACGACGCCGTCTTCAACGTGGTCGGCGAGGTGCTTCCTGCGGCCCACGTGGAACGGGTGCTGCGCGACTACTACGCCGGGCGCCTCGGTGACGCCGACCTCGAGGAACGGCTCCTCAAGAACGTGGACGAACGAGAGTTTCGCAGGATCTGCCAGAACGCCCTCGAGGGGCTGGCTTCGAAGAAACTCAACCTCGAGATGCTCATCGAGCGCCGGGCGCGGGCTCAGGAGCGCCGCGTGGTCCCCGAGACCATCGCGCGATTCATCCGGGAAGCGGCCGAGTTCGTGCCGCTCACCCTCAAGACCTTTCCGCGCCTTCCCCACACCTTCGAGCCCGGAAGGACCCCGCCGGTGCTGCGCCGCTACGAGAGCGATCCGACCTGGAAGTTGCCTGCGCTGGCGGCCAGGTACCCCCGTTGTTCCACCGACCGCGAGATTGCCGAAACGCACAACCTCGAGTGGGTCACGCCCGGCCATCCGCTCTTCGAGGCGATCCGCCGGCACACCTACGAGAAGGCGCTCCCGGTCTTCGGCAAGGGTGCCACCTTCTACTCGCTTCAGCACGACGCACCGGCGCGAATCGACTTCTACCGGGCACGCGTCGTCGACGGCCTGGGCCAGGTGATCCACGAGCGGCTGTTCGCGGTTGAGGTCTCAAACGACGGGAAACCGAGCCTCTGCGAGCCCAACGTACTCGGGAACTTCACGCCGGCGGACCCCCCGGAAACACCCCCGGCCGTCACCACGCTTCCGGAAAGCTCGGCTTGGCTCCATGAGTATGCCCTTGTGCCGTTCCTCGAAGAGACCCGCAAGGAGCGCCTCGCCGAGGTCGAGCGGATTTCGGCGCACATCGAGCTCTCACTCACGGAGCTTCTCCAGCGGGCGGACGAGGAGATCGGCCGGGCTGCCGCCGAGGTCGAGCAGAAGGTCGCCGGCGTGGAAGGCCGGCTTGCCCAGGCTGAAGCCCGGCACGACGAGCTCCGCCAGCGGCGGGAGCGGCGATGCAAGGAACTCAACCAGCAGCGTGCGCTTTCCCTTCAGGCCGTGGAACGGATGGCGAGCGTTCTGGTTCTGCCCCATCCCGAGTGCGAGGCGCCCGAGGTTCAGCGGCTGCAGCCGAACCCGGAGACCGAGGCCACGGCCATGCGGGTAGTCATGGAGTACGAGCGGTCCCAGGGCCGGGAGGTGTATGACGTGCACGAGAAGAACCTCGGCTACGACATCACCAGCCTGGACGTGAACTCGGGCCAACTGCGTCTCATCGAGGTGAAGGGCCTGACGGGCGTCACGGGCACGATCCTGCTCACGCCGAACGAACGCTGCGTGGCCGAAGACCGGCGCGACTGCTACTGGCTCTACGTGGTTACGAACTGCGCCACGAAGCCGCAGCTCCAGGAGCCGATCAAAGACCCCGCCCGCTTCGAGTGGCACGAGGTCACGAAGGTGGCTCACTACTACCTGTCGGTGGATGCGATGACGCGGCCGATGCAGGTGGGGGAGCGTTCGCCTGATTACGGAGGCAAGACATGAGATCAGACCGATCGGACCGATCCGACAGATCGGACAGATCCGGCAGGCTTCGCCCCAGCGGCGGCTACCGCAAGACGGCCAGTTTTCAGACGGCCACGCTCATCTACGATGCCACCTACTGGTTCTGCGAGAAGTTCCTCGACCCACGTTCTCGCCTGGTGGATCAGATGGTACAGGCGGCGCGTTCGGGCCGGCAGAATATCGCTGAGGCCAGCCGCGCCACGGCCACCTCTTCCCAGACCGAGCTGCGCCTGCTCAACGTCGCTCGCGCCAGCCTCGAAGAGTTGTTGCTCGACTTCGAGGATTACCTGCGCCACCGACACCTGGCCCAGTGGCAGCCCGATTCACCGGCGGCAAGAGCTGTGCGGGAGGCGCCAAAGCGGTGGAAAAAGGATCCGACGGATCCGACCGATCTGACTGATCTGTCGGATCATGAGCGCTGGGCTTTGTATGTCCCCTGGCTGGAGCACGCTGACCCAGCGGTGCGCGCCAATGTCATCATCTGCCTGATCCACCAGGCCAACTACCTGCTCGACCGGCAGATTAGGGCGCTGGAGCAGCAGTTCGTCGAGCGCGGCGGCTACAGCGAGCAACTGGCAGCGGCGCGGTTGGCCCATCGGGCTAAGGGGAATGATCTGACGGATCGGTCCGATCCGTCAGATCGCATCCCTCCCTGTCCTAAGTGCGGCAAGCCCACGGTGCTGCGCACGGCCAACAGCGGCAAGAATGCCGGCCGCCAGTTTTGGGGCTGCTCGGGTTACCCGAATTGCAAAGGTGCAGTGGACCTATGATCCCCAAAGAATGCAAGCGCCTGGCCGAGGTGGATTTCCCGATCGCGGAGGTGTCGCGGCATGCAGCGCGGGAGAAGTCGATCCGCCACGGGCACCCTTCGACGCTGCACCTGTGGTGGGCCAGGCGGCCGCTCGCCTCCTGCCGGGCAGTGCTGCTGGCGCTGCTCTGGCCGGACCCGTGCGATCCCGTGTGCCCAGGGGGTTTCAAAGCCAAGGCGCGGGAGCTACTGCCGCAGGTTCAAGGCCAGGTCGGCCCGAGCGACGAAGACCTGCGCCGGGCGCTGCTCCGGTTCATCGCCAACTTCGCCAACTGGGACCTGGCGGCGAACCGTACCTATCTCGACGTCGCCCGCGCCCTCGTCAAAGCGGCGTATCCGGAGGAAACCCCGCTCGTCGTTGACCCGTTTGCCGGCGGCGGCTCGATCCCGCTGGAAGCGCTACGCGTGGGATGCGAGGCCTTTGCCAGTGACCTCAACCCGGTAGCGTGCTTGATCCTCAAAGTGATGCTGGAGGACATCCCCCGCCACGGCCCGGAGCTGGCCGAAGAGTTGCGGCGTGTCGGCGCCGAGATCAAGCGCGAGGCGGAAAAGGAACTTGCAGAGCTGTACCCCAAAGACGAGGATGGCGCGATCCCCATCGCCTACCTCTGGGCGCGCACGGTGCGCTGCGAGGCGCCCAACTGCGGGGCGGAGATTCCGCTGGTGCGCTCGTTCTGGCTGTGCAAGAAGGCCAACCGCAAGCGGGCCCTCCGCTACAAAATCATCAAACCCTCTCCCAGTGGGAGAGGGGGGCGCGCAGCGCCGGGTGAGGGCTTGTGCCCGGTGCCGGATGAACCGACGCCCGCCGGGGGAGGCTCGGGGGCCGGCCGGGCGTTCTCCGTGCAGAAATACGGCATGCTCCAGTGGGGCGACCTGTTCACCGCCCGGCAAAAACTGGCGCTGGCGACGCTGGCCCGGCTGGTGTATTCGGCGCAGAACTCAGCCGTCTCGGAACTTCTGGGGCTGGTGCTGAATGGCGTCGTAGATCGGAACGCCGTGCTTGCGACGTGGCGACCGCAGGCGGATCAAGAAAAGGTTGAACATGTATTCGCACGGCAAGCCCTACCGATGTCCTGGGACTTTGCCGAAGCGGCTTGCGTATCCGAGTCAACAGGCAGTTGGGAAGATCGCATAACAGACACGGTAAGGATAGTCAGCGCCTCTTGTAGACAGACTGTAGCGAGCGCCGGCGTCGGCCAAGTCCAGCAGGCCGACGCCACCGAGCACCCGCTCCCCGACGAGACGGCGCAG
>DATMAW010000037.1:0-4678 GCA_035559715.1 Gemmatimonadales bacterium
GAACCGCCGGCCAGCACCTCAGCAACGTCTCCAGGAGTGATCAGCGCAATGTCGCCCCAAGTCGAGCACTTCAGAGCGGCGACAGCGCTAGCAACGTTTGCCGTTTCCCTCAGACTGAGGCCACGAAGGCTGGCCCATAGAAACCCAGCGGCGAAGGCGTCACCAGCGCCAACGGGGTCAACCACCTGGACTTGAGGTCTCGCCGCGCGTATAAGGTGTCCTCCCTCGAGCGTCAGCGCGCCTTCGTTACCCATCAGCACGTTGACTGTTGCCTCTGTCGCGCGGCTTGCGATGGCCTCCGCGATCTCTTCCGGAGGTCCGTGCAGCCCGAGAACTGTTCGCGCCTCCTCCAGACCAACGAATACGTATCGAGCACGTGGCAGTGCGTGGAGCACGAAGCCGCGCGCCTCTGAAGGTGACCATAGTGCGGCCCGATAGTTCACGTCGAAGGAAAGGGTGGACGCCTCGCGCAGCACCCGTTCGGCAAGCGCCCGTCCGTTAGGGCCTAGTGCCGGGGTTACACCCGTCAGGTGAACAATCCGGGCCTGCCGCACTGCACTCCAATCGACGTCGTCCTCTCCGAGCCGCGTGAAGGCCGAGCCACCCCGGTCATAGAGAACACGAATCGGGCGGGGCGCCCGCGCCATACTCCAGATAGTACACGCCGATCCGCGTGTCCGGAATCATACGCACGAAAGAACAGTCGACACCGTGCCCGGAGAGCTCGCGCCGTGCGCGTTCTCCCCATGGGTTATCTGGCAGCGCCGAAATCCAGGCCGAACGCAGGCCCAGCCGGGCCACGGCAGCCGCGACGTTTGCCTCTGCCCCACCGATCTGCACGTCCAGGCTCCGAGTCGTCTCGAAACGGGCCGGCGACGGGATAGCCAGCCGCAGCAGCACCTCACCCAGAGTCACAAGATCCCACATCAGCTCACGGTTCGCCATCGAGCACGCGCCTTCGCATCGAAGGGAAGTCGCCGTCTAATCGTCAGCGAAAGAGCGGCCAATCCGTTTCGGCCACCTGCTACCGCTGCTGCGGGCCCATCCATGCCTGGCTTCCTCAGCCCTAGAGACAGGTGGCCGGGGTGTTCTGGACGCATTCGCCCATCAGGCCCATGGCCGCCGTGCCTATCAGGTCACCGTCCAAGCCCATTCAACCGGTCGAGAGCCCGCACGAGCCCCGGACACCCACCTCCGGCGGCTCCGGTAGAGGAAAGGTGTCACAAATTGGCGACGCCAAAGGAGATCCCTGGACATACCACAGACGGTTCGCCTATTCTAGCAGCCGGCGAACCAGGGACACGAGCCAGGGATGTTGCGTCGGCCCAGGATCCGTGGTGCCCGTGATGAACTGCTGGAGGAAGTGATTGACCCGTCGCCGCGTGGTGATCACAGGGCTCGGCGTTGTCGCACCCAACGGGATCGGGAAAGACGCATTCTGGGCAAACCTTATCGCGGGCAGATCCGCAGTCGGTCCCGTGTCGACCTTCGATGCCTCCCGTTATCCCTCCCGGGTGGCCGCTGAAGTTCGGAATTTCGTCGTCACCGACTTCATCCGGAGTGGCCACGCCAGAGCCATGGGGCGCTTCGCACAGTTCGCCGTGGCTGCGGCCCGGCTCGCTGCCAATGACGCAGGCCTCTCAGACAACCAGTGCTCTACCGCGGGAGTCTGCATCGGTACAGCAGTGCACGGGATCGGTGACCTGGGCGTGCCCGCGCACTCCGACTTTCTCTCCCGCGGCTGGAGTGCCATCCGGCCTTCGGTCGGCCTGGAGGTCACCGCGCACGCTGCCACCGCCCACGTCCAGCAGCAACTGCGAAGCAAAGGCCCTATGCTAACCATCGCGTCAGCATGCTGTACCGGGATCGATGCCATTGCCTGGGGCGCTGACCAGATCCGACGCGGTACGCTGGACGTTGCGTTTGTCGGCGCCGCCGAAGCCCCGGTGTCCGAATTCGTCTTCGGCCTTTTTCTCGCTGGCGGGTTCCTCTCTACCTGGACCGGCTCGCCGGAGAAAGCCTCTCGACCGTACGATCTCCTTCGGAGTGGTCTCGTCCTGGCAGAGGGCGCAGCTGTCCTGGTGCTCGAGAGCCTCGACCACGCCAGCGCTCGTGGGGCCTCCATCTACGCCGAAATCCGCGGGTACGCCAGCGCCAGCGAAGCCAACTCGAATGCCCCCGAAGATCGCTACGTCGATGCTCTGCGGACAGCCATCCTCAACGCCCTGGCGGCGTCGCAGTTAGCCGTCCACGACCTCGACTACGTCTGCGCCCACGGCAATGGGACCAAATTCGACGATCGCGCCGAGGCCAGGGCCCATCATGCCGCTTTCGGCCGTCACGCCTACCGAATGCCTGTCAGCTCCATCAAGTCGATGATTGGCCAACCCTTCGCGGCCAGTGGGGCCCTGCAGGCAGCCGCGACTGCCCTCGCCATCCGACACAGCGTGGTTCCTCCTACTATCAACTACGAGGTACCAGATCCGGCCTGCGACCTCGATTACGTCCCGAACATGGCCCGCGCCGCCCGCATTCGCCACGCGCTGGTCCATAGCCACAGCCTCGGTGGCGCCGTAGCCGGTTCCCACTCGGCGCTGGTCCTCAGCGCGCCACCCAATTGACGATGGAGCAGCATCTTCTTCTCTTTGGCTACGCAATCCTTAGTCTTATCGATCTTGCCGTCGGCGTTTATGTCTACTGGCGTGCGACCCCGCAACCCGTCAGTCGTGCATTCGCCTGCTTGGCTCTGAGCGTCGCTTTATGGACGGTCAGCGTTGCCCTCGCTCACTACCGTCCGACATCCGCGCCCTTTGTCGTGCGCGCCACGTTCGCCTCGGCCAGCGCCATGGTCTTGGCCTTTCTTGTCTTCCTCCGCGCGTTTCCAGCCGGACCGTTCAGTTGGTCTCCCGCTTTTGTCCTCTTGGCTCTCGCAGGGTTGACATGCATCCCGATTTCGCTCACTGGTCTCTTCGTTCGCGACGCCCACTTCGGCCCCAACGGGCTCGTCGTCGCTTACGGTCGCCTCTATCCAGCCTTCGGTGCTTATGTCCTGGGGAGCATCGCGCTCGGCGCGGCGACCGTCGCGCGCAAAGCCCGCCTGTCCTCCGGCCGCGAGCGACTTCAGATCTGGTACCTCCTCCTAGGCCTCCTCGTCCCGGCCCTGGGCATCGGTACGACCAACCTCCTAATTCCCTTCGTCTTCAGCGCATCGCACGTCGGCCTCTATGGTCCGGTGTTCACCGTCGTATTTCTCTGTCTAACTGCCCACACCCTAATACGCCACCGGCTAATGGACGTTCGACTCGTGCTCAGCCGCACGATTTCACACGCCATTGTCCTCGTTCTCTTCGGCGCCGTATTCGTCCTTTGCGTCGCGGTGGCCACACGCATCTTCGCGCCGCAGCTCGCCCTGCCCCTGGCGGCCCAGGCAGCGTTGGTCTTCCTTGCAACGGCTCTCCTTAGCCCCCTCATGCGGAGGCTCCGCTACCTGCTCGATCGCTACCTCTACCGCCCGCCTTATGATTACCAGCACACTGTGCGAGAGGCGAGCCGCCTAATTGCGTCGACCCTCAGTCTTCCCCGCCTTATCGACTCCATCTGCGACGTCATCAACCATAGCATTCGGCCAGAGACCGTCGCCGTTTATCTCCGACATCTAGACTCTCCTGTCTACTCACTCGCTGCTACGCGGACGCACGCGGCCAACCCGCCTGCCCTGCCCCAGACGCTTCACCCGACCTCACCCCTCATCGCCAGGCTGTCCCTCGCCCGTGCCCCCCTCGTCGCCACCGACACCACGACCGTTCCCCACGACGCCAGCAGTCGCACGGCCGTTCACGCGCTATTGTGCATGGGTGGCGCCGCCGCATTTCCCATGCTCGAGGATGATCGAGTTGAGGGACTTTTCGTTCTTGGCCCCAAGCGCTCGGGCGATCCCTATTTCGACGTCGACGTCGATCTCCTCACGACCCTGATCGCCCATGCCACCGTCGCAATCAAAAACGCCCAACTCCATCGCCGGATGATCATCATGGAAGGCGAACGCCGCCGGGCCGAGCGACTCGCTGCCACCACAGCGCTCGCCGCAGGCATCGCCCACGAGATCAAGAATCCGCTCGTCGCCATCAAAACCTTCGCCGAACTCCTGCCCGAGCGGTACGGCGACGACGAGTTCCGTCGTGATTTCTCGAAAGTCGTGATTCAGGAGATTGAGCGCATTGACGAACTCATCGCGCGCTTGCGAGGCCTCGCCGCGCCAGTCTCACGGCGACTACCCACGAGCATACGTCCACCGCTCGACGAGACGCTTGCCCTCCTCCGCGGGCGAATCGAGCAGGCCGGAATCACCGTCGTCGTGTCCGCCGACGAAGACCTACCGGACATCGAAGCCGATCATGCCCAGCTCAAGCAGCTGTTCCTCAACATCCTAATGAACGCCATCGAGGCCATGCCTGACGGTGGCGAGCTCTCAATCCAGCTCCGCCGCCAGGCCGACAGCGATGGAACTGGCGTGGTAGTCACGATCGCCGACACCGGTACCGGGATCCCGGTCCGACTTATCGATCGAATCTTCGACCCCTTTGTCACCACCAAGCCGGATGGCTCCGGCCTCGGTCTCTCCATTTGTCGCAGCATCGCCGATGCGCACCAAGCAACGATCCGCGCCGACAACAACCCA
>DATMAW010000038.1:0-4819 GCA_035559715.1 Gemmatimonadales bacterium
CCGAATACCGAGCGTCCCGTTACCATCACGCGCGGGACGAACCGGCTCGTGGCCTCGAACGAACAGGCTATTGTGGCCGCGGCGGCGGAGGCGTGGGGCACGGGCGGCGCACGGGAAATCGAACGGTGGGATGGGCGGACGGCGGAACGGATTGTAGACATCCTCCTCCGTGGGCGCGGAGCGGGCGGCGCCGCTCCCTCAGCGCGCTAGCATCCGCTCTAGTCGCGAGCGACGTCGCGCTCGCTCGGCCGGCCGTGCGCGACTACGTTTCGACCGTGCCGCCAGCCCACGACCGCCGCGCATGACCGCCCCGCGCACGCTCGCGATCCCCGACGCCGTGCTCGACATCGCCCGCCGCCTCGAGGACGCGGGCTTCGAGACGTGGTGCGTGGGCGGCGCGGTGCGCGACAACCTGCTCGGCATTCCCAACGCCGATTTCGATCTCGCCACCGCCGCGCGACCCGCCGACGTGCAACGCCTGTTCCGCCGCACCGTGCCCGTGGGCCTGGAGCACGGCACCGTGGCGGTGCTCGATCGCGACAACCAGCAACACGAGGTAACGACGTTCCGCCGCGACGTGAGCACGGACGGCCGGCACGCCGTGGTCGAGTTCGGCGCGAGCGTGGACGAGGACCTGGCGCGGCGCGACTTCACCATCAACGCGATCGCCTATCACCCGTTCCGCCACGAGTGGCGCGATCCGTTCGGCGGCTATACTGATCTCACGCGCCGGCTGATTCGCGCCGTGGGCGATCCCCGAGAGCGCTTCCGTGAGGATTACCTGCGCATCCTGCGCGCGCTCAGGTTTGCGGCGCGGTTCGGTTTTGCGATTGACGCTGCGACGTGGGATGCGGCGCGGGCCGAAACGCCGGGGCTCGCCCACCTCTCGGCCGAGCGCGTGCGCGAGGAGTGGTTCCGCGGCCTGGCGTCGGCGGTGAAGCCGAGCGAGCTGGCGCAGCTGTGGGCGGACGTGGGCGCACTCGACCTGTGGCTGCCGGAGGTGGCGAGCGGGCGGGGAGCCGTTGCGACGGATCGAGGCCACCCCGGCGCGCCCGGCCCGGCCGGCGCGGGCGCGCAGGGGGAGCCATCCGTCGCTCGCGCGTTCGGCGTGCTCGACCGCTTCGTGCCGCGCGACCCCGTGCTGCTCACGAGCCATCTCTCGGCCAATCCCGAGGTCACCCTCACGCGGCTCAAGTGCTCACGCGCGGAGATCGAGCGCGGGCGGAGGCTTCAGGCCCTACGCGACGAGTGGCCCGACCCGCGATCGCCCGCGGCTGTGCGGCGCTGGATGGCTCGTGCCGGCGCGAGCGTGAACGATCTCGTGGCGGTGGCCGTGGCGGAGGAGACGCACGAAGGGCTCGAGGCAGCGGTCGCCGCCGTGCGCGCGTCCGGCGCGCCGCTTCAGATCGCCGATCTCGCCGTCAGCGGGGACGATCTCATCGCAGCGGGGATTCCGCGGGGGCCCGCGATCGGCGAGACGTTGCGCCGGCTGCTCGATCGCGTGCTGGATGAGCCGGCGCTCAACACGCGAGAGGCGCTGATCGCGATGGCCAGGGAGCCGCATTGATGCCTGGTGGGCGACATAGGCCGTGCCGGCGGATTCGGCCAGAGCAATGACGCCGGCCCTCTGGTACGCTCTCGCCGCCGCGGCGGGCAACGTGCTCGGCGGCTTGACGGTGGTCCGCGGCCAGCGGCTCGGCCTGAAGGTGATCGAGGGCCTGGTGGCGTTCGGCGCGGGCTTCATGATCTCGGTGGCGCTGGTGGAAGTCCTGCCCGAGGCGCTGGAGCGCGGCGGGAGCGGCGCCGCCGCGTTCGCGTTGCTGGGCTATCTCCTCGTCCATCTCTCGCAGCACACGGCCACCGAGCATTTCCACTTCGGGGAAGAGACGCACGCGGTGTCGCGCGCCGCGGGCGCCACGGCGCTCGTGGGGCTCCTGCTCCACACGTTCTTCGACGGCGTGGCGATCGCAAGCGCGTTCGCCGTGAGCAGCGACCTGGGTATCCTGGTGTTTCTCGCGATCCTGCTGCACAAGCTGCCGGAGGGTGTGACGATCGCGAGCCTCCAGACCGTGGTGGGACACTCGCCCGCCGCCGCGCTCGCGAGTGCCGCGATCCTCGGCCTGGCCACGATTGCCGGCGTGCTCCTCACCGATAGCCTGGCGTTCCTCGCGGCGCATGGCCTGGCGCTCTCGGCCGGTGTGACGATCTACGTGGCGGCGTCCAACCTGGTGCCCGAGTTCCAGGGGAAGCCGGGATGGCGGTTGCCGCTTGCCTTTTTCCTGGGGGCTGGTGGATTCGTCGTGGTTCGAGCCGTGCTAGGGACTGGCTAGAGGCGATGGCAGGCGATGGCGGGCGATCAGGGGCGATGACCGGCGATGCGCTCGCCTACGCGATGCCCGGCCACGGATGGCGTGGCGAACCGAACGGATGCACTCGCCTACGCGATGCCTATGGGCCGAGCCGGCCACGAGCCGCCCGGCGAGCTACCGGGTTCGCGCCCCGGCATCGCTCCGACGAGTGCATCCGTCCGGTCGCCATACGCCGCCCCAGCATCCCGACGCCGGCACCCCAACCCAACCGCGGTGAACCGGATCCACCGCCAGGCCGAACTCCTCCAGTGTGACGGCGGCGAGGGGTGCTTCACTCCCGGCTCGCCGAAGGCCGCGACGGTGTGCCGGGCCGCGAAAATGGTGGTCGCGGCGGGTCGCGAGCGACCCAGCGGACCGCCGCCAGCGGTGTTCGGCGACGAACGGGCGGCGGAGAAGATCGCCGGCGTTCTCTCGAGCGCGCTCTAGTTCAGCGACACACTCAGGTCAGCTACGCCGGCGGCTCGTCCTTCACCTCGCTCGTGAACCGCTCCATCGCCTCCAGGTATCGCGGCACGTTGGTCTCCGCCTCCGCGAGCGCCGCGTGGAGCTTGCCGTAGTCAATCTCGTTGTACTCGTGTGCCAGTCGGTTTCTGAGTCCCGCGGCGGGCGCGAGGGCCTGGGCCAGGTCCACGGAAAGAACGCCAAGGGTGCCCAACCGCGTGAACGACGGGTGGAAGTCTCTCGGCGGCACGCCGTCCCGCTCGGTGATCACGTGGTAGTTGACGTCAATCATTCGGCCGATCACGCGTTCGAGCAACCGCTCGGCCACGAGCTGGTGCGTTCGATTCTTGAGGAACTCGGCGCGCTCCATGCGTGCGAGACGGGCCAGGTCCGCCATATCGCCGATGATCAGCGCCAGTTTTCGTGTCACGAGCCGCTTGTCAATGGCCATCGCGGAGTCCGGCAATCGCCCGACGGACGGCTGCCGCTTCGAGGTCGAAGAACGGCTGGTACTCCACGTACCTCCGCCAGGCGTACAGCTGGGCCCGAGAAAGCTCTCGGGCGTCGCCCACGAGCAGCTGCGGCGCGCGCAAAGCCGCCCAGCGGATGAGCGGATCGGCGTGGTCGAGCAGTACGATATCCACCGTGCGGGGAAACGCCGCCTGGAGATCGCCAATCAGGCGCAACAGATCAACGGTGTTCGGATGGTCGAGCACGACGCCGAGGTCCACGTCGCTCGCGGCGTGCGTGCGCCCGGACACCTGGGATCCGAAGGCGACCAACAGGCGAATCCCGTGGGTGCGCGCGGCGGCCGCGAGCGTTTCCATCGCGCGGGAACTCAGATCGAGGCCGCTGGCCGGCGGCGCAACGGGCGCCGTCACGCGGAAACGAACCCCGGCGAGGGGTTATCTTGGGAATACCGAGCGACGGCGTGGGCGATATCAGGCATGGCTCAGCTCACATCTCTCACCGAACGCTGAAACGCGCAGGACCAATGTAATGGACGGCCCCTCGCTGTTCGAGAGTTCGATCGATCCCCGCCCGCTCGCCGACCGCATGCGCCCCGAGCGGCTGGAAGACTTCCTGGGGCAGGAACACCTGCTGGGCGTGGGGAAACCGCTCCGGCTTGCGATCGAACGCGGCGACGTCACGAGCATGGTGTTCTGGGGACCGCCGGGGTCCGGCAAGACCACGCTCGCCCGCCTGATCGCGCGCTACACCAAGCGTCACTTCGAGCCGTTCAGCGCCGTCACCGAGGGCGTACCGCGCGTGCGCGAGATCATCGCCGAGGCGCGGGAGCGGCTGCGCGCGGAGGGCCGCGGCACGATTCTCTTTTGCGACGAGATCCACCGGTTCAACAAGGCGCAGCAGGACGCGTTCCTCCCATGGGTGGAGCAGGGGGTGATCACGCTGATCGGCGCCACGACGGAGAATCCGTCGTTCGAACTCACGGGAGCGTTGCTATCGCGGCTTCAGGTGTTCGTGCTGGAGCCGCTGCAGCCGCAGCACATCCGGTTGCTGATCGAGAAGGCCGCGGCGACATCGGGGCTCGGTGTGGCGAGCAAGGGGTTGCCGGAAGCCGACGCGACAGCAGTGGCAGGGAGTGCCGCGCGAGGCGCGACCAGCGGAACCGGGCTCGAGCTCACCGAGGAAGCGGTGGACGCGATCGTGAGGCACGCGGATGGTGACGCGCGGCGGGCGTTGAACGCCGTGGAGGCGTTGGCTGAGCACGTGAAACGGCGCGCGGTGAGGCGCGACGCACGAGCGGATGCGACCCCCGCCGCCGATGCGACCCCTGCCGCCGATGCTGGCCCTGCCGTCGGTGCGCCCCGCGCCGGCGCCGCTTCGGCCCCTGCGTCCGACGACATCAGTCTCGCCGACGTGGAATTGGTGCTTTCCCGCAGGCTTCCCAGGTACGACAAGGCTGGCGAGGAGCACTTCAACATCATCTCGGCGCTGCACAAGGCCGTGCGCGGATCGGACGTGGAGGGCGCGCTCTACTGGCTCGC
>DATMAW010000039.1:0-11969 GCA_035559715.1 Gemmatimonadales bacterium
CCACTCGAGCTGGGGCAGCTGCTTCCCGAGCCTGGCGTCGAAGCGGGCGCAGTTCAGCTCGGTGAGCTCTCGTAAGGCAGTCCGAGAGCCGCAACGTCCTACATCATCCTGTCACAGGCTCCGTGCATCTTTTTGGGGTGATGATTCCGTCGTCCCTCGCCGGGTCGCTCCGTTTAGCGCTGTGGGTGGTGATGCCGGCCCCGCTCGCGGGGCCGGCGTCGCCCTATCTCCATCCCGACCACCCTGCCTGGGGTGGTGGGGGGTCGGCATTCGTGGGCGGGGTGACTGCTCGGGCGAGACGGCCGTGGTGACGCTTGACGCCCGCTTGGGGCGCCCCTGTCAGTGTGGGGGTGGCGGGATGTGGAAACCGTGTGGACGGTCTAGCCAAGTCGTTGGGGAGGGCGTACATTAGCCCCTCCCTTGGTGCCCCAGCCGGGCTCCAGCGGGTGCCGGCGCGACGCGGCGAGGCGGAGGCGTTCGCCTGCGTCTGTTCGGAACGAGAAGGGTGTGGATGTGGTGAACCTCCAGCGGTGCTGGTCAGCCGCGGGTGCTCCAGACTGGACGACGAGCGGCCGGGGGCACGCGGTACGCCGGACTCACGTTGATGCCTGAAGTCATCCTGTCAGTCGTCGGGGCGCGGCCTAACTTCGTGAAGCTCGCACCGGTCTGCCGGGCACTTGCCGGCCGGCGTCAGGTGCGCCATCTGATTGTCCACACCGGCCAGCACTACGACGCCGAGATGTCCGATGCCTTTTTCCGGGACCTGGGGGTTCCACAGCCCGACTGGAATCTGGGGGTCGGCTCGGGATCACACGCGCGACAGACGGCCCAGGTGATGGAGCGGTTGGAACCTGTCATGCTCGAGCAGCGGCCAGACGTCGTGATGGTCTACGGAGACGTGAACTCGACGCTGGCCGCTGCGCTAGTTGGCGCGAAACTGGGCGTGAAGATCGGGCACGTCGAGGCCGGGCTGCGCAGTCATGATTGGACGATGCCCGAGGAAATCAATCGGATTGTCACCGACCGAGTGGCGGACCTGCTCTTCACGCCCTCGCGCGACGCGAACGACAACTTGCGGCGCGAGGGGGTCTCGCCCGATCGGATTCACTTCGTCGGGAACGTGATGATCGATTCGCTGGTCTGGGCGCTGCCGAGGGCGCGACGCTTAGCACCAGCCGCGCGTCTGGGCCTGGCCACGGATGAGTACGTCCTGGCGACCCTGCACCGACCGTCCAACGTGGACGATCCGGGGACACTGGGGGAGCTGTTGCGCGGGCTGGCTGACGCGGCGGGCACTCGACCCGTGATCTTCCCGCTGCATCCCCGCACTCGGGCTCGGATACAGGCTTCAGGCTTTGAGCCGCCTGCCGGACTCCACCTCATCAATCCAGTTTCGTATCTGGAAATGGTCGGGCTCGTCGCCGACGCTAAGCTGGTGATCACAGATTCCGGCGGTGTTCAGGAAGAAACGACGTATCTGGGCATTCCCTGCTTTACAGTTCGTCCCAACACCGAACGGCCGATTACCTGCAGGGAGGGAACGAACCGTTTGATACCACCGCGCCGTGACGCGGTTCGAAGTGCCGCACTGGACGGCGCGCAGCCGTCGTCCCGTCCGCCAGTGATCGACCGGTGGGACGGGAAGGCGGCCGAGCGCATCGTGGCAGTCCTGTGCGACGGCGCAGAGCTCGCCTAGACCGGGGGTGCCGTGACGTCGTTGCTTGGATTGGGCTTGGGGTTCCTGGTAAGCATGCTGGCCACACCGCTCGTGCGGCGGCTGGCGTTGGCACTCGGTGCGATCGACGTTCCGGAGGACCGCAAGGTCCACACTCGCCCCATCCCGCGGCTGGGCGGTCTGGCCGTCGCGGGTGCGACGCTCGTCGCCGCGGCGGGAGCGCTTGGACTTAGCTACGGGGACGCCGCAGGGATCGTTAGGGGCGAGGAGCTGCGGCTGGCGGGCCTTCTAGGCGGGTTTGTCTTGATGGTGGGGGTGGGAGCCCGAGACGACGTTCGGAGTCTCCCAGCCGGTGTTAAGCTCTGCACGCAGATCGCGGCCGCGGCGCTGCTTCTGGTGACGGCGGGACCGCCCCACGCGGTCGACTTGGCACCCTACGGCCCTCGCGTCGAACTGGGACCATGGGGTTGGCTACTCGGCTTGCTGTGGGTCGTGGCGGTCGTTAACGCGTTCAACATGGCCGACGGCTTGGACGGCTTGGCGGTGGGGCTAGGCCTGCTCTCGGCAGGCGCGCTCGCGGGCGCCGGCATGATGTTGAACGAGGGAGCCTCCGCGCTGGTGATGACTGCGCTCTGTGGCGCCCTCCTGGGGTTCCTGCCCCATAACTTCCCTCGTGCCAGGGTCTTTCTGGGGGACAGTGGCAGTCTGGGAGTCGGCTTTCTGTTGGCGGCGGTGAGCTTGTCGAGTCTGGAGCGCCAGGGGGCTTGGCTTGTGTTCTCCGCTGGGCTGGCATTAGCCATCCCGCTCGCGGATTGTAGCTTCGCGGTGCTCCGACGGGTGTGGCGGGCGATCGAGATGCAGCGAATGCGGACCGCGCGCGTACGCTACCGCTTCGTCATCGAGAAGCCGATCGGTCTCTTCGCGGCCGACCGGCGGCACCTCCACCATCGGCTGCTGGATCTGGGGTTCTCGGCCAGGCGGGCGGTTGTCACGCTGTGGCTGATCGCTGCCGCCTGCGGCCTCACCGCCGTGGCCGCTGTCCGCTGGGGTTGGGTCGGTCCAGTAGCGGGCGCGCTGGTGGCGGCCCTGGCGGCGTACTTCGGCCCGCACTGGTTGTATCAGGAACTGCGTTTGCTGCAACGGGGCACCTTGTTGCCGTTGCTGGATATGAGCGCCACGAGGAACCGGGCGCTTCACGCGTTGTTCGACGCGGCGGCCGGCGGAGCGGCCTTCGCTCTGGCGCTGCTGATCATACCGGCGGGCTCGCGACCGGGATTCCCCGCTTTCTTGGCTCACACGGGGCTTGTCGGAGCGGCGACGGTGATCGCGTTCTGGGCGGCCGACGTTTATCGGCCTTCCTACCGGCACCCCAGCGTCTCGGAGGCGCTAGTGCTCCTCCGCGCTGGTTTCTTCGCCACGGTGCTCAGCGCGGTGCTGCACGCGCTTCTGTTCGGGCGGATGGTGCCCGTCGCCGGGTGGGTGCTTCACGGGTATCTGTTGCTTAGCGCCCTGTTGGCTTCCCGCCTTTCATTCAGATTGTTCGAACACATGTACCAGCGTGGTCGGAGCACGGGACGCCGCGTGCTGATCTATGGGGCCGGTCGGGCAGGCGACCTCGCCCTGCGAGAGATCTTGGCGAATCCGGCGCGAGGGTTAGTGCCCCTCGGTTTCGTTGACGACCTCCCCGGCCTGTCGGATCGGCTGTTCTGCGGTTATCGCGTGTATCCTGGGAGCCAGCTCGAGCAGGTGTTGGTGTCTCTGCGCCCAGACGATCTGGTGATCTCGACGCGGAAGATCGGCGAGGAGCGAGTGCAGATGATCAAGACCGTCTGCCAGCTCATGGGGGTCCGCGTGCTGCACTTCGAGCTCGTCTGGGGGGCCGAGGAAGCGCAGAGGGCGGACGCAGGGCCGGCTGGCGAGCGGGTGGCGGCGAGCTAGATCGCTGTTGGGACGCTGACGGAGCTCCCAGTTCGCAGGGCTTCCAGGATGGCGAAGGTGACGAGCGACGTCCGTGCCAGACTCCCCAGGGCCACGGGTGGCGGTCCGCCCGAACGGCACGCTTCGAGAAACACCTTGACTTCCCGATCATGCCCCTTGTCCTGGCGTCCGGAGCGAGTTCGGTGGCGGCCGCCGGGCCGGAACACCTCCAGGTATCGAAAATCGTCCAGCACGGCTGCGAAGGAGGAGCCGAAGACCTCGAGCCGCTCCTTTCCCAGGGCGCGGTCGCCCAGGGAGAAGTAATGCACCGCTCCCAGGGAGCCGCCAGAGAAGCGGACCTGGAAGGACACCGTGTCAACCGATCCCCCGTCGGTCGGAGGCACGGCCGTCGCGGCCACCGCCACCGGATCTTCGTCGGTGAGGAACTGCAGGAGGTCCACGAAGTGGCACGCCTCGCCCACGATGCGGCCGCCACCGACGCGTGGGTCGCGGGTCCAGTGCGAAGCCGAGAGCGGACCGGCGTTGACCCGGTAGGTGATCGCGACCGCGCCGCTCCTCTTGCCCAGGGCCTCCTTCAACATCCCCACCAGCGGGGCGAACCGTCGGTTGTAGCCGACGAAGAGGACGCGGTCCGAGGCGCGTGCCGCCTCCACGACGCGGGTGAGCTCCTCGGAGGTGAGCGCCAGTGGCTTCTCGACAAATACATGCTTGCCGGCACCCAGGGCGCGAACCGTGAGGTCCGCGTGACTGTCATGGCGCGTGGCAATGACCACCGCATCGGTTTCGGGGTCGCGAAAGACCTCATCCGGATCCGTTGTCGCAAACGAGAAGCCGAAGCGCATGGCGGACTGGTGTGCCGACGGTCCAGTCGCAGTGGCCACACCCCGCAGGCGCACGCCGTTCTCCCGGAAGCGCGGGAGGAGGACAGAGCGAGCGAAGCTGCCGGCCCCCAGGAACGAGACCGTAGGTGCGCGTCCCAGGGCAACCGTGGAGCGCGTGACGACCGTCCGCCGCTCGGGCTCCGTGGCGGCCGGGTAGGTCAGGACGAGCGCCAGCACGGCAGCGCCCTGGTCTCCGGTCAGCTGAGCGTAGGCGGCTGGTGCCTCGGAGACCGGGTATGTGCCGGTGATGAGGGGAGCGATGCGGACTGCCCCCGCGCTCAGGAGCCGCAGGAATTCCTCCATGTTGCGGCGCGCGGTCCAGCGCACGTAGCCGATCGGGTAATCCACCCCGTGTGCTTCGTAAATGGTATCGTAGCGCCCCGGGCCGTAGGAGCGGGCCACCCGCAGGGTTAGCTCCTTGCCGTAATACAGGTTGCGGGGCACGTCCAAGCCCACGTCGCCCACCACGGAGATCACCGCCCGGTCGCGCGCTGCTTCCCCGGCCAGGTGGATAGGATCGCTCGATTTGGCGGCCGCCGTGATGATGCAGGCGTCGGCACCCCGGCCGCCGGTTTCCCGTTCGATCTCGGCGATGGTGCGCCCGTCGCGGGGCAGGGCGCGGTCTACGCCCAGGTCGGCGGCCAGCGCGCACCGGCTCGGTGAGAGGTCGACACCGATCACCCGGCAGCCCGCAGCCTTGAGGATCTGCACGGTGAGAAGCCCGAGGAGGCCCAGGCCGATCACGACGACCGTTTCCCCGATGGCAGGTCCGGCCAGCCGCACTCCGTGAATGGCGATCGCTCCCAGCGCGACGAAACACGCGTGCTCCGGCGGTACGCCCGACGGCATGGGCACGGCCAGGTTCACCGGTACGGAGACGAACTCGGCGTGGGACGCGTGGCCGTATCCGGCGCAGGCCACCAGGTCGCCAGGAGCGAACCCGAGAACGTCCGGCCCGACGGCCACGACGGTCCCGGAGCAGCTGTAGCCGAGCAGGGTGGGCTGGTCCAGCCTGCTGGAGACGGCCCGCATGGCTTCCTTGACTCCGCGGGTACGGGCCACGTCCAGGACTCGGCGGACCAGGTCCGGCCGATCAATGGCCTTTCCGAGAAGTGATCGGCGACCCAGCTCGATGGCCGCGCGCTCGGTGCCGCTGCTGATCAACGACGCCTGAGTGCGAACCAGTATGGCGCCCTGGTGGACGCTAGGAGCTGGCACGTCCTCGACGCTCACTCGACCCGATCGCTTGTCTTGGATCACCTGCTTCATGGTACGCTCCGCGAGAATCGCTGCTGGCAAGTGGTTTCATATCAATCGCCGGCGGAGGCGAAGTCAACCCCTGGCTCGTAGATTCCGGGAGGATGAACCTCTGGCCGGTGTTGCTTTACGCGCGGACCCTGCGGGCCCTGCGCCCGATGCAGCTGGCCTACCTGCCGATCCGGCGGCTTCAGCGGCATTTGCGGGCGGCACTCCCCGGGGCCTACGCCCGCCTGTACTCGCGTCAGGCGACTCCGACGGGCACACGTCCAAGTGGGCTCGCGGCTTTGGCGGAGCGCATCAGTGAGATCCTTGGCGGGGGCGACCACAACCGGCGGGGCTCTCGGCGAGATGTGATCCGAGTGCTCGATCAAGACGTCTCTCTGCGCTGCGTGGATTGGGAAGCCGACGTGAGGCCCGCGCTCTGGGCCTACCACCTCCATTACTTCGACGCGGCGCCGCCCCTGGCGCTGGCAGCGTGGAGAGGCGACCGTGAGTCCGGCCAACTGCTTGCCATGTGGATCCGGCAATGGATCGCGGGTTGCCGTGTGGGCAGGGGGCCCGGTTGGGATCCATTCCCTCTGTCACAGCGTCTGGTCAATTGGATCTGGTGTGATGCCTTGGGCTCGGCATGGGCGGATGCCGCTCTCCGTCTTGAGCTCCGGTCGTCGGCGCTCCAACAGACGGCCTATCTCGCCGACCATATGGAATTCCAGCTGATGGGGAATCACCTCTTGAAGAACGCCAAGGCCCTGTACCTGGCGGCCCTGGTCTGGGGGCACGGATCGCGGGCCGAGCGCTGGCGGGCCCGTGCCGAGCGACTCCTCGCGCGCGAGGTGGACGAGCAGGTTCTGGGGGACGGCGGTCACTTCGAGCGGTCGCCCATGTATCACGACATGGTTTACCAGGATCTCCTGGAGGTGGCACTGATCGCCGCGGCGCTTGGCGTCCCGGCGCCGGTGCCAAGGGATGTCCTGCGACGGATGGCGGCAGCCCGGGCCGCTCTCCGTCATCCTGACGGTATGTGGGCGCGGTTCAACGACGTTGTGGACGGCCTTGTGGCGACTCCCGGTCAGGTAGACGCGATCCAGGGTCTCTACGAACCGGACGGACAGCCGGTGCCCATGGCGGCGCTAGCGCTCCCGGACTCCGGCTACTTCGGATACCGGGAC
Source organism: Gemmatimonadales bacterium (assembly GCA_035559715.1). Lineage (GTDB taxonomy): Bacteria > Gemmatimonadota > Gemmatimonadetes > Gemmatimonadales > GWC2-71-9 > JACQHC01. The sequence goes on from DATMAW010000039.1 coordinate 6,924, forward strand.
GAGTCCCGAGGCGAGTACCTGGTCGCGGACGCAGGCCCGCCCGGACCGCGGTATCAACCCGGGCACGCGCACTGCGATCTCCTGTCGTTCGAGCTCTCGCTTTGGGGTGAACGCTGGATCGTGGATCCCGGAGCGTCCGGCTATGCGGACGATCCTTTCCGCGCCTACGCCCGGAGCACCCGGGCACACAACACTTTGGTCATCGGCGGCAGGGAGCAGTCCGAGCTGTGGGGGTCGTTCCGCATGGGCCGCTCGGCGCGGGTCGCCTGGGCACGTACACGCGTGGGGTCCGATGTGGTGTGGGAGCTGGACGGGGCGTACCGCCCGTACTACGACGACAGGATCCTGCACCGACGGGTGTTCAGTCGAACCCGTGACGGTCTCTGGCGGGTTCGGGATACGGTGTCAGGAGCAGACGGGGCGACGATCGAGGGCGCCCTGCATTTCCATCCTTCGGTTACGGTCGAACTCCAAGGAAACGGATTGGTGTGCCGCCGCGGTGACCGGCGTCTGGTTCTGCGGTGGGAGGAGGTTCTGGCGTCGAGGCTCGAGCGATCGCAGCACGAGCCCCCCAGCGGCTGGTACTTTCCTCGCTACGGCATCGCGGAACCGACGATCACTGTGCGCTATCGCCAGGGTCCCGAGGCTGGGTTTCAGATCGTGCCGGGCTAGGGCTCCGTGGGGATTGGACGACGGCGCGGATGACCCCGAGGTACCGTTGGGCTAGGCGTCTGCGGTCGTAGTGCTCGGTGACGAAGCAGCGTCCCCGTTCTCCCATCTCGTGCCGCTCGGCGGGAGTTAGGGTTTGCATGCGGCGTACGGCGGCGGCCAACGCGGTGGGGTCGGCGGGGGGAACGACGACTCCTGCGCCCGACCGGGCGATGACCTGCGCTCCTTCTCCGCGGAGCGCGCCAATCACGGGTCGAGCGCTGCCCAGGATCTCGAAGACCTTCGACGGGATGGTGTTGCGGAAGGCGGGAATGTCTGCCAGGGGTACGAGGCAGAGGTCTGCCGCCTGATAGTAAGCGGGTACCTCGTCGCGCGAGCATGCAGGGAGAAATGTCACATTGGCCAGCCCCAGACGCTCAGCGCGCGCCGCGACGCGTGCTTTCTCCGCGCCTTCGCCCACGAAGAGGAAATGGATCTGGGGATCAGCCGCGAGGAGCTGGGCGGCGTCCACGACGGTCTCGAGTCCCTGGCCGAGGCCGTGGTTCCCGATGTACGCCACAAGGAATCGCCCATCTGCACTGAGCCGACGGCGCACGGTCGCAGCGCGATCGGGACTGGGGGCGAAGCGGTCTGGGTCAATTCCGTTGGGGATGCAGTGGACCTTGGCAGGTGGGACTCCTTTCCGCTCGATGAGCCAGGTGCGGGAGCCTTCCGCCACGGTCACCACGGCGGCCGCCCGTGCGTACAGCCGTCGCTCCAGGCGGTGAAGCCAGCGGAGGGCAAGGCGATTCCGGAGCACGCCCATTTGCTCGAAGTAGTCGGGCCACAGGTCCCGCACCTCGAGGATGACGGGTACGCGGTGATGGGCGCCGATGTGAGCGCCAGCCCAGCCGGTGAAGAGCGGCGGAGAGGACGCGATCCAGACGTTGGGCCGGGGCCCCCGTCGCCATCGCGCGGTGACCGCGGCGTGCAGCGCGAAACTGGCGTGGCAGAGAGCAGTCGCGAGGGGAGTTCGGCGGGCGGAGGCATAGAGCCAGAGACGCTCAACCGTCATGCCGTCGGTGAATTCGGTCAGGGCACGGTGGCTGCGGTACTCCGGATAGACCTGATCCCGAGGATGATTCGGGAGGGTGGTGAGCACCGAGACGCGGTGCCCGGCGGCAGCCCAGAGTGCGCTGAGATCCGCCGCGCGGCCGGCGGGGGCCCCGGGTTCGGGGGGGAAGTAGTGAGTGAGGTAGCCGATGTGCAACGGGATCACCGGCATCGAGGTGAAGTCACCGAGCGTCGGTCCGCGGCTCTACCGCATGGCCGCCGGAGGCTCCAGCTCGCGGGTCGGCGTCGTGACCTCGGGGCGATCCGTGCCGACGCGTGGCTCTGGTGCGACGGCTACCTTCGCTCCGGGGGTCTCGGAGATCACGAAGCGGAGCTTCCCTGTCGGCCCGCGCTCAAGAGCGTCCACGAGCGTCACCGCCACCTGGATCTCATCTCCTACCCTCCTTCGCAGTTCGGCCAGAAGCTGCACGCCGTCCTCCCGGGAGTAGCCGGCTCGGGCAACGACCCGCACCTCGAGCGCGCCATCCGCGCGCTGGACGATTTGAGCCTCTCGGACGCGGACGAGATCCTTGAAGACGCGGTCGAGGCGGCCGATCCGGGCCCCGTTGGGCAGGACGACGTAGTCCTCCTGGCGGCCGTCGACGCGAGCAACGATTCGACCCCGGACGGCCGCACGGGCACGCGGCCCCTCCCAGGGTGGCTAGGTCGCCCGTGTCATATCGGAGAAAGGGCATGGCGAGATTCGTGAAGTTCGTGCCCACAATCCGGTAGGCTCCCGAATGCTCATCGCGAAGAAACTCGACGGCCGCGAAGTCCTCGTCTACATGGAGAGCCCCTGCCTCGCACTCGCTGAGGTTCGCCACTCCCTCAGCAAGCCCGTAGTGCTGCCTGGGGCGTACGCCGAAGGCGCGCTCGATGACGTCCGCCTGATGCCGGAGCAGGTTTTCGGCTCCGGTGGTGACCCAGCGAAGCGGGTACCCAAGGTCCCTCCCGCTGTCGAGGAGGTAGGCGGCAAGGAGCGCAAGGAGGGAGGGAGAACCGTGGAGCCACGGCGGGCGACGCCGGCGCAACTCCTCCACGTATGCATCCAGGTTCGCAGGACTCATGTGATAGCCGCTGAACAGGATCTGGCGCATGGGGAGGTTGTAGCGCCAGAAAGGCGGCCTTTGCGTCCGCAAAGGCACGACCGAGCGATGCCGCGCATCCGCGGTCTCAGTCCTCGGGAGCGCTCAGGCGCTCCCGCCGGCGCAACTGCAGCTCGTATGCGTCGATGAGCAGCCGAAACCATAGGGCTTGGAGAAAATGATACAGGAACCCTTCGCGGCCGTCCAGGAACCCGCCGCGCAACAGATAGCGATAGCCCCAGAAGGCAAAGGGTCGCAGCAGAGGAGGAAGCCTCTCATACAGGTGATAGCGGAGCCACCGCTTCCGCTGGGCCTGGGTGCCGAAGAGCCGCGCCGGGATTTCACGCTGGCCCTGACCCCGCCTCCGCTTGAGCAACTCCTCCGCCTCGCGCTGCGCATAGCCCACGTGCTTCGCGATCCACTCCGCGAGGCCCTTGCGGTCCTCGTGGACGAAGTCGTGCTCTAGCCGGCCGACCGGTCCATCCACGATCAAATGCTCATTGACCCCGCGCTCCTCGCACCGCACCGAGTCACGGCGCGCCAGCCGCAGAATCCAAGTCGGGTAATAGCCGCGCCTGATCCACCGGCCCATCCAGATGAACCGCCGGTTCACGAGGAACCCGTGCTCCACGGGATGGCTCGCGAGCCTCACGCCGATCTCATCCTTCAGGTCTTGAGGCATCCACTCGTCGGCGTCGAGAAAGAAGATCCACTCTGCCTTGATCGGAAGCGCGGAGAGGGCGAAGTTCCGCTGCTTGGCATAGTCCTCGAAGGGATGCTGGGCCACCTGGCAGCCGTACCGTCGCGCGATCTCCACCGTGCGGTCGGTACTGAGCGAATCCACCACGAAGACCTCGCGCGCCCAGCCCACCACCGAGTCGAGGGCCTGAGGCAGGTTCAGTTCCTCGTTGTACGTGAGGATGATGACCGCGACGTTTGCACTCGCCGTCACGGTGCTGCCCCTGCGACCATGACTAGCTCGTCGCCACGGCCCAGTGCCCCTTGCAGACGCCGCAGCGGCCAGGTTGCGGCACCACCAATAAGTATCGCGAGGCGGTACGGATGCTCCATCAGTCGCCTCAAGCGAGAAGCTTTCCCATTCGGAGTCCGAATGCGTGACGCGGCATGCGAGTCGGGACGCAACATAGCCCGGACCAGTGTCAAAAACCAGGCGGAAAAGCTTTCGTGAGTCGCCGACCATACCAGTCCGAGCCCTGCCTGCTTTACCGCACGCGCGAGTGTCGCACGGTCGAAATAAGTGAGATGGTAGGCCGCATAGCAGTTCCACGCTGAAAACCTGGCTTCCCAGCAGGCCACGTTCGGCACGGCGATATGCACGATCCCGCCAGGCGCCAGCACACGCCCCACCCCTCGGAGGAAGCCGACCGGATCCTCAACGTGCTCCAGCACATGGTGCATCGCTACTACGTCGAAGATACCCTCGGGCAGCGACGCCACCGATGAGCAGTGAACTTTTACGCCGATTCGGTCCTCGACCCGCCGGCAAACGGTCGGCGAGAGGTCGCAGCCCATCACCTCGAAGCCCGCTGCTCGCGCGGCCTCGAGAAAGCGGCCGCTTCCCACCCCGATCTCGAGCAGGCGCCCGGTCCAAACGTATCGCTGAACCGTGCGGAGATACCGCCGATTCTTCCAGCGCTTGAACCGGTGCACCCAGAACGACGTCTCCGGTTCCCATTCATCGCCGAACGCTTCTACGTTAAGCGCCTCTGCGGCGCCGCGCCGAAAGATCGCCGGGCTCACAACGAGCCCGCATCCCGTGCAGCGGAGAAGTGAGAAGCGATGCGCGGCAAGTCGGTCACCCTGGCAGAGCGGGCACCGCTGGGCGACGAAGGGGCCTCCGGTCATCTTGTCAGTCCATCACCACGTCCACAGGCCTCGGGGCCGTTTCGAGCAGCCACCGGTACACGGCGGCCATGCGGGCCCCACTGGCTGGCCAGGAGAACTCCGCCTCGACCCAGCGGCGTCCCGCCTGGCCCATCGCCGCAAGCCGCTCGGGCGAACACGCGAGCGCCTCCTCCAGGCATGCGACGAGAGCATCCACGCCCGGCTCGATCCACCAGCCGCAACCGTGGGCCTCGAGGCCGCTCCACGGAGCATTGCGGGCGACGATCGCCGGTGTGCCAGCGGCCAGGGCCTCCGCCACGACCAGGCCGAAGTTCTCGTGGCGGGTAGGCAGGAC
>DATMAW010000040.1:0-29735 GCA_035559715.1 Gemmatimonadales bacterium
GGCTGGCTCACCGAGGGAGAGGCCTTGCCCTGGGCCAAAGTGCACGGTGACCCGCGGGAGCCTCTCTCCATCCGCAACCCCTCGACGTCATCCGTCACGATCTTCCAGGAGGTGGAGATCGAGCCGCCGGCGGCGGCGGTCTACCAGGTTGGAGATTCTCTGCTGGTCGCCTTCTTGGGTCGAGAGATCGCTGGGTGGGGGAACGTAGTGGTCCCTGCGGGCATCGCCCGGGTCAGTCACGTGGCCGATGGTCGGGTCGTCGCGCAGGTGATCCAGCAATTCGCCCGTGTGGTTGATGGGCAGGTGGCGCTGCCGCTGGAGCGTTTCCACGACCCCGGCAATGTCGTGGCGACGCCGGTTGAAAACGGTCCTGAGGGGCGGGTGGTGGACGTGCGGGATCCGCATTTCGTGCCCAATCAGCAGGACGTCGTGTTTATCGATCTTGGCCGCGAAAACGGCGTCGTGCCGGGCGACGTGTTCGAACTGATGCGAGATCCGGATCTGGCGAGCGGGGCGCCCGCCGAGCGAGGCGCCTACCTGCAGGTGGTGCATGCGCGCCAGCGATCCGCCTCGGCGCTGCTGATGCAGATCCACCGTCCCGGTGTGCGCCCCGGGCAGCGGGTTCGGCTTGTTCGAAAGATGCCCGGTTAGCGCGACGGGCTCGGATTCATGGTGGCAGCGCGCGTTGCCACCTTCTGTTGAATGTTCGATGCTGCCCGCCGTTCCGCGGGCTCGCCACCGCTGTCAGGTCCCGAGCATCCAGATAACACAGGAGTGAGACCGGTCATGCCGAAGGTGCTGGTCACCGGAGGAGCGGGCTTCATCGGCTCACACGTGGCCGATGCGTACCTCGACGCCGGCTACGACGTCACCGTGCTTGACAACCTGTCGAGCGGGCGTCGAGAGAACGTGCCTCGCCGGGCGCAGTTTGTTCACGCCGATATTGCATCCCCGGAAGCTCGAACGCTCCTGGAGGGCGGTGGTTTCGCTGTCCTCAACCATCATGCGGCGCAGATGGACGTCCGGGTGTCCGTGGAGAATCCGGCGCTCGATGCGCAGATCAACATCATGGGGTTGATCAACTTGCTGGAGGGCTCGCGGCGCGGGGGCGTGACCCGCGTGGTCTTCGCCTCCTCCGGCGGCGTGGTGTACGGCGAAGGCGAGCAGCTGCCGCACTCGGAAACCGCGCCCAAACTTCCGGTCTCTCCGTACGGCGTGTCCAAGCTTGCCTCGGAGTATTACCTGGCGGCATATGCGCAGCTGTACGGCCTCGCCTCGGTGTCGCTGCGGTACTCCAACGTCTACGGTCCGCGCCAGAATCCGCACGGGGAGGCCGGCGTCGTGGCGATCTTTGGAAACCGCTTGCGGATCGGAAAGACGCTCACGGTGTACGGTGACGGTGAGCAAACGCGGGACTACGTGTACGTGGGAGACGTGGCGCGAGCCAACATCGCCGCAACCACGTGGCAGGTTCCTCCCACCCGAGCGCTCGACGACGCGGCGTTCAACATCGGCACCGGTCAAGAGACCAGCGTCAATCGTCTTGCGCGGCTGATGATTGACGCCGCCGGAGGCGCGGGCGACATCCAGCACGGCCCGGCGCGAGCCGGGGAGCTGCTGCGCTCGGCGCTGGCGATTGACAAGGCGGAACGTTTGCTCTCGTGGCGGCCCCAGGTGTCGCTTGCCGAGGGACTCCGGCTCACGTTCCAGTGGATCAAGGAGGCCGCTGCATGATACTGCAAGTCCGCGGCGCCGTCCCCACGACGCCGTGGGAGTTGATCGCCGTATCCAGCGTGGAGACCAGGATCGTCCTGGTGGTGCTGGCTGTGTTCTCGGTCGTCAGCTGGTTCCTGATCGCGCTGAAGTGGTGGCAGTTCCGTCGCGTGCGCCGGCTGGGGAACCGGTTTTTCGCTGAACTGGAACGGACGACGCGACTCGAGGATGCCTACCACGCCGTGATGAAGCTCCCACCGTCGCCCTACGGTCGCCTGTTGCGGGAAGGCGTGAACTTCTTCTCCGAGTTGCGCCCCGGGACGCTGCGGGACACCGAGCGAACCCAGGCGCCGCTCACCGTTACCCAGCTCGAAGCGTTGCGCATGGTGCTCGGCAAGGAAGTCGCTGCGGAACGGGATCAGATGGCGCGGTTTATACCGTGGTTGGCGACGTTCGGGTCGGTCAGCCCGTTGCTCGGACTGCTGGGGACGGTGTTGGGCGTCATGAATTCGTTCATTGGAATTGCGACCGGCGGCTCCGGGAACATTTCGGCCGTGGCGCCGGGGGTGGCGGAGGCGCTGGTGACGACGGTAGCCGGCCTTGCCGTGGCGATTCCCTCCGTGATGGCCTACAACCTATTCGCGTCGCGATTGGGTCTGTTCGCGGGGGAACTCGAGGGGTTCGCCTACGAGATCGTGGGCACGATGGCCCGCGAAGGAAGGGTGTGATCCGTGGGTAACGGCGGCCTGCGCGGGCACGGGGAACTCCCCCTCGAGGCCGGCATCAATGTCACGTCGCTCGTGGACGTCGCATTCGTGTTGCTCATCATCTTCATGATCACGGCGCCCATCATGCAGGGCGGCGTGGAGGTGCAGTTGCCGCAGGCGGCGGCTCGCCCACTCCAGCCCAGAGAAGGGCTTGTGGTCTCCCTTGACCGTCAGGGCCGGATCTTCGTGGATGAGACGCCTCTCAGGTACGAGGAGTTTCGCGCGGCGTTTCAGGCGCTCGTGGCGTCGCGCCGGCCCACGGGCGTGTACCTGCGCGCGGATCGGCGGGTGGATTACGGGGCGGTCGTGCAGGTGCTTGCCGTGATGCGGGCGGCGGGTGTGGAGAATGTGGGGCTCGTCGCCGAGGCCGAGGAGATCGAACGGTGACGCCGTGGCGGCGGGGGATGGGGCGGTACCGTCGCGGGGGAGATGGGGTAGGGGTCGGGTTTGCCGCGACCCTCGTAGTGCATGCGGCGGCTGCGGGCGTGTTGTTCGCGCGGCCACGAACGCCGACAATCCTCCCTCCGGTGTATCGCGTGGAACTGGTAGCGGCGCCGCGACCGGAACCCGAGGCGCGCCGGGCGCCCGAGGTTGTCGAGCGGCCTGCGGAACGCGCGCCACCGCCGGTGGTTCAGCGTGAGCCTGCGCGGCGACGAACGTCAGTCGCTCGCGAGGCGCCGCCGCGGGAGGCGCAGCCTGAGATCCAGCGGGAGCCGGCGCCACGAACCACGCCGGCGGAGGCGCCGGCGCCAGGGGTCACGCCGTCCACCGGGACGGATGTGGCCACGGTGATGGTGTCTGGCATCGAGTTCCGCTATCCGGAGTACCTTCGGAACATCGTGGCCGAAGTGTATCGGCGCTGGCAGCGCCCACTCGGTGGCGAAGCGCTCCAGGCAGAGATCCTGTTCTTCATTCACCGCGATGGCTCGATCAGCAACCTCCAGTTCACTCGGCGATCGGGGAATTTCGCCTTCGACCTCGAAGCTCAGGGCGCGGTGGAGGCTGCCGGCAACTCCCGCGCTTTCGGGCCGCTGCCCGAGGGATACGAGGCTGATATTCTCCCGGTGAACTTCTTTTTCAATCCACGAACGTTGCGATGAAGCGCCTTCGGCTCGGATGCGTCTGCGGGTTGCTGGTGAGCCTCTGGAGTCGTCCGGGAGCAGCCCAGGATACCACCCGGACTCTGGAGCAGGGCGTGCGCGTGGGAATCACGTACACACCGGGCCTGCGTCCCGGGCTGCTGGTGATGAGCACGCCGGGTTCGGTGTTGCTCGATTCCGTGCGCACCATCCTTCAGCGCGACCTCGACTATTCCGATCGTTTCGAGATGATCAGCCTGCCGGGCGCCGAAAGCCTGATGGTGGCCATGACCGCACCCGCGCGGTCTCCGTCCGGTGGGGCCGCCGCCGTCGAGGGGTTCGTGAACTACGGGCTGTTCGAGGCGCTGGGAGCCGACTACGCGGTAGGCATCCGGGCGGCCGCGGACACGCCCGCCGTGGTGACCGTGTTCGATGTCCGCGGGCGACAGGTGCGGCGGGTAATCGCGCTGCGCGCGCAGAGCGTGGAAGGTCCCGAAAGTCGGCTGGCAATCCATCGCGCGAGTGACGAGGTGGTGAGGGCGGCCGCGGGCACGCCCGGAATCGCGGCCACCCGGCTCGTGATCATCCAGCAGGATCGAGTGTTCCGCATCGACGCCGACGGTGCCGATGCCGTGCCGGTATCGCGCGCCGGCGTCAAGGCGATGTCTCCCACCTGGGCGCCGGATGGGCGCCGCGTGGCCTACATGGAGTTCGAAGCGGGAGCGGGCCGGGTGTACGTTCAGGACATCGCCAGCGGGGAGCGCCGCCTGGTGCCGCCAACCGCGCAGGGCCTCAACTACGCCCTCGCGTTTTCTCCGGACGGCCAGACGCTCGCGTTCACACGCAATGGAGACGATGGCGCGCACCTGTTCACGTACAACCTGGCGCGGGACTGTTGTTTACAGCGCTTGACGGCTGATCGCTTTTCCGATAACCTGTCCCCAACATTCAGCCCGGACGGACGCCGCATCGCATTTGCGTCCACCCGTCCTGGGACGCCGCAGATCTATGTGATGTCGGCTGATGGAACGGGGCAGGAGCTGTTCGCTCCGTTCGACTACGGTGTGACCGGTAGTTCGTACGCGCCGGAGTGGTCCCCAGACGGCTTGAACATCGCGTTCCATCGCGACGTCGCGGGTATCCCGCAGGTCTTCGTGATGGACGTAGCGTCCCGACGCGTGCGGCAACTGACCAGCGCTGGACGCAACGAAGACCCCACTTGGGCGCCGGATGGGCGGCATCTGGCGTTCGTTTCCACCCGGACGGGATCGCGGCAAGTCTGGATCATTGATCTCGATACCGGACGCGTACGGCAGTTGACCAGGCTCGGAGACGCGCGGCTCCCCGCGTGGTCTCCGCGAATCGCAGAAGGCACGAACCCCTGACAGTGGAGTGAACATGCGCAGGATCTTTCCCTACGCGCTCGGCGCCCTGGTGTTTGCAATCGCCTCGGCCTGTGGCGGTGGCCCGCAAGTCGCGCCGCAGCCCAACGCCGACTCCATCGCCGCGGCGGAAGCGGCGCGGCGGCGCGCGGACTCGCTCGCCGCGGCGCAGCGCATGCGGGACAGCCTTGAACGGGTGCGCGCGGCCGAGGAGGAGCGCGTGCGTCGCATGCGCGAGGATTCGGTCGCCATGGCGCGCCGCGCCACGGAGGAAGTGCGCGCCACACTGATGACGCGCATCCACTTCGATTTCGACAAGTCGGATATCCGGCCGGGGGACGCGCAGGTCCTGGACCAGAAGCTCGCGATCCTGCAGGCGAATCCCAATCTGCGAATCGAGATCGTGGGCCACTGCGACGAGCGCGGTTCGGACGAGTACAACCTGGCACTCGGCAATCGGCGCGCGCTGGCGGCCAAGCAGTACCTGGTGAGCCGCGGCATCGCGGCGGATCGCATCACGACGCGATCCATGGGTGAGGAGCAGCCGCTGGCCATGGGCAGCACCGAGGAAGCCTGGGCCCAGAATCGCCGCGACGAGTTCGCCATCGTCTCGGGCGGCGACGTGCTCCGCAGACCGGGCATGTGAAGTCACTCGTCGCGCTCGCGGCCACGGCCGCCCTGACGGGCTGTGCCCTGAGGAGCGACGTGCGGCGGGTCGAGAACGAGCTGGTCGCCTTACGGCGAGCGACAGCCCGCGCCGACTCCGCGCGGGCTGTCGCGCTTGAACGGGTGCTGGATGAGATCGTCGCGACGCAGCGGATGTTCGCCGAGTCGCTCGAGGTCCAGCAGCGACGGCTCGTTGCCTTCCAGGGGCAGATGCGGGGGGATCTTACCGAAGTCCAGCGCCAGCTGGTGCAAATCCAAGAACTCACGGGACAAAGCCAGCAGCGCCTGTCCGAACTGCGCGGCCAACTGGAGGCGCGCGCCCGCCAAAGCGCCGTGCCGACGCCCGCGACGCCGGCAGACAGCGGTGCAGCGCCCGCCGGACCTGGGCCCGAGGAGCTGTACGACCTTGGGGTACGCCAGTTGCGTGGTGGAGGCCTGCAGACGGCGCGCGTGGCGTTCCAGAAGTTGCTCGCTGATTTCCCGCAGCACGACCGCGTTCCTGACGCGTGGTTCCAAATCGGGGAGACCTGGGCCGGCAGCAACGCCGATTCCGCGGCGGCCGCCTACGATCGGGTTGCGAAGGCGTTTCCCGAATCGCCCCGCGCGCCCGCCGCCCTGTACAAGCTCGGGTTGCTTGCCGAGCAACGCGGTGACACCCCCGCCGCTCGGGTGTACTACAACCGTGTCGTGGCCGGCTACCCCCGCTCCGAAGAGGCCCAGCTCGCCCGCACCAAGCTCCAGGCGCGCAACCCGTAGGGCGGCGCCGGTCCGCTCCGGGGCTGCATGAACCCATCGAAGTCCAACCGAGCCGAAATGCCGTTCCTCGACCACCTCGAGGAGCTGCGCTGGCGCATCCTCTGGAGCTTGCTGGCGCTCGTCATCGGTACCGTGATCGGGTTCTATCTGGTCCAACGGTACGACGTGCTGGGCCTGCTCAAGCGCCCGATCGCGGGCTTGCTCCCCGACGGCAAGCTGTTTGTGACCAGGCCCGCAGACGCGTTCATCATCACGCTGAAACTCGCGGTGGTGGTGGGCGGCGTGCTGGCTGCCCCGGTCGTGGCGTGGCAGGCGTGGAAGTTCCTGTCGCCTGCGTTGTACGAGCGCGAGAAGCGCTTCGTCGTCCCCACGCTTACGGCCGGCTTCGTTCTGTTCGTTGCCGGGGGGCTGATGGCCTATCTGTGGGTGCTGCCGGCCGCTCTCCGGATTCTTTTCAGTTTCCAGCGCGAGGACCTGGAGTTCATCATCACGGCGAGCGAGTACTTCAATTTCGCGAGCCTGTTCATCCTGGCCTTCGGGATCGTCTTCGAACTCCCGCTCGTCATCGTGCTGCTGGCGGCCTTCGGACTGGTGAATCCGGCCACGTTCGCCCGTCAGCGGCCGATCGCGCTCGTGATCGGGGCCGTCGTGGCGGCGTTGCTCACGCCGCCCGACGTGTTTTCCATGACGATGATGCTGGTCCCCATGATCGTGCTGTACGAGGGCGGCATCCTGGTGGCGCGATTGGTCTGGCGTTCCCAGCGGAAGGCGATCGGCGCGGCCGGCGTGCTTGTCGCACTCCTCGCCATGGGCCGCGTGGCGAGTGCACGGGCGCAGCAACCCCCGGTGCAACAACCGCCACGACAACAGCCCTCCACGGTTCTGCGGCCGCCACCCGACTCGCTGGCACGCGACAGCCTGGGGCGCCGGTTGCCCATGGATTCTGCGGCGGCCAGGGCGGTGGGACTTCCCTCGGCGCCGAAGCGGTCGTTTCCGCCGCCCGACTCGGTGTTGCAGGCCTTGATGCGACGAGAAGGGTTCCGCATCACGCGGTACGCGGGAGACAGCCTTTCGCTCGAAGCGCAGTCCCGGCGAATAGATCTCACCGGCTCCGCGCTGGTGGAGCGGGAGGGCAGCACGCTCGAGGCAGACACCGTCCGGTTCTTTCAGGCTGACTGCCGCCTCGAGGCCCGGGGAACGCCCACGCTGTTCGACCGCAACACGGTCCTCGTCGGGGAAGGGATGGGGTACAACACGTGCGAGCACCGTGGCATCGTGGAAGAAGCGCACACCAGCTTCAATCAATCCGGCGTCGAATGGTTTCTCCGCGGAGCCCTGGCCGTCGATTCCGCGTCCACGCGGCTGTACGCCGGCAGCAGCCGGATTACGAGCGACACGTCGCGCGTCCCTCACTGGCACTTCTCGGCCGGCCAGATCAAGTGGGTGACCAATACGATCCTCGTGGCGCGGCCTGCCGTCCTGTACGTGCGGGACGTCCCGGTCCTCTGGCTGCCGTTCATCTTCCAGGACATGCGGCAGGGTCGGCGCTCCGGACTCCTCGTCCCACGCTTCGGCATCAACGATCTGGTGCGTCCGAACCGGGGCTACAAGCGGCACGTGAACAACGTGGGCTACTACGTGGCGCTCAACGATTACATGGATATGCAGGCGAGCCTCGACTGGTGGTCCGAGACCTCCGTACAGGTCCACGGACAGCTCGACTACCGATGGCTGAATCGGTTTGTCAGCGGCTCCCTCGCCGTCTCACGGCTGTTTGAGAACGGCGGGGCTCGCTCGCTCACGCTTACCGCCAATCATCAGCAGAGCTTCGACCAGCGCACCTCGCTTAACGCCCGTATCAACTACGCGAGCAGCGCCAGGGTACTGGAGCGGAACTCCGTGGATCCGCTGCTCACCACGGCCTCGTTGCAGAGCAACGCGAACTTCCAGAAGCAGTTCGCCTGGGGAACTCTGGCGCTTGGAGGCTCCCGCAGCCAGGACCTCTCGAACGGCGTCGTCACCCAAACGCTTCCCACGCTGAACCTCACGCCGCGGGCGATCAATCTCTCGCGCAGCGTGACGTGGTCGCCCGCCGTGACCGTGAACAGCACGCAGCGGCTCAACGAGCGCGGCGGCGTGATGGACCTGCCCCCGCTCGACGGGCGGCCTCGGGTGGATACCCTTTTTGTGGACACTCGCGCGACCGACATCGCGATCCGCACGCCGCTTCGAATCGGCAGTTGGAACTGGGAGAACGGCTTCACCATCTCGGACGATCGGACCAACCGGCGCACCGTTCTACGAGTGGTGGACCCGACCAATCCTGCCGACACGCTCACTCGGTTTTACGGGGAGGATTTCTCCACGGGGGTTGACTGGACCACGGGCATCGGCCTGCCGATCCTGTTTCAGTCCACCTGGCGCCTCGCGCCGCGCGTCGGCATCCAGAACTCGGCTGGCGGAGACTTCCTGATCCGCAACCGAAACACGGGCGGACGCTTCGTGTCCCAATCCAAGCGACTCTCGTTCGGTGCGTCAGTTGCGCCTACCCTGTTCGGTTTCTTCCCGGGCTTCGGACCGCTGTCCCGAATCCGGCACGCCGTGTCCCCGGGCGTCAGCTGGGAGTACGCGCCCAGCGCCACCGTGCCCGAAGACTACGCGAAAGCGATAGACCCCACCGGCACCCGCGGCCTGCGAACGGCGCCGCCCCGGCACGCGCTCACGTTCTCACTGCAGCAAACTTTCGAGGCCAAATTCCGCCTGCCGCGTGGCGACACGGCCACGGACGATCGCAACGCCCGCAAGATCAAGCTGCTCAGCATCCAGACCTCCGGCGTCTCCTACGATTTCGAGCAGGCGAAACAGCCCGGCAAGACCGGCTGGACGACCGCACAGATCACCAACGCGTTCACCAGCGACCTGCTCCCCGGATTCTCGATCTCCACGTCTCACGACCTCTGGGTGGGCGCGGTTGGGTCGGACACGGCCCGGTTCGATCCGTTTCTTTCTTCGATCTCGACCCGGTTCAGTGTGTCTGCGGCCACTTTCGCCCGCATCCTGGCATGGATTGTTGGCGGCCCGGCTCCAGTGCAGGAGCCCGCGCGAGAGATGCCACAACAACCACTGCCGCAGGAGCAAGGGGGTCTGCAACCTCAGCCTCAGCAGTCCACCGTACCCGGGGCGCTTGTGGGCTATCGCTCGACCGAGGACCTGGCGGGCAGGGTTCCGCGCGGGCGGGGCCTCGAATTGTCCGTGGGATATGAGGACCAGCGCACACGGGCGGGCGGCACGACCGCGCCGGGCGGTATCGGGCCCGGCGGGGGGGGAAACCGCTCGCTCAGTCTGTCCACCGGATTCTCACCGACTCGCAACTGGTCGTTGTCGTGGAGCACGATGTACAACTTCACGACCAGCGAATTCGGCCAACACATGCTGCGGCTCGAGCGCGACCTGCACCGCTGGCGCGCCACCTTCGCCTTTGTGAAGGCGCCGAACGGGAACTTCGCGTTCAACTTCCATATCACCCTGCTGGATCAACCCGACATCAAGTTCCAATACGACCAGAGAACCGTGAGGTAAGCCCTCTCTGTTCCTCCTCCTGTCCACCGCCGGGGACACCAGGGAAGCTCGACGACGTTCTCGTAACACGTTATTAATCAACGCGTTGTAGCGGCGCCACCAGTGGCACACCTCCTGCCCCTCACCAGTGCGTGACCACTCCGCAGAGGCCAGAAATGAGATCGCGCTCGTGGCTCCCGATTGCCGTCCTGGCTACGGCGGCGCTTCCGGCGTGCGACGGGGTTCTCGGTCCGGACGTCGAGGCGCCCACAAACCTCACGTACCGAATCGAGCCGAGCGGCGTTCCGGAGGAACCGGCCGCCGTGGTGTTGTTCTGGGACGCGGTGTCGGACCCGCAGCTCGAGGTGTATCGCGTGTATTCGCGCGCTGATCTCAACGCCAGTTTTGATCTTCGGGCGTCAACCACGTCCACCACGTTTCACGACGCCGGCCAGCCGGATCTCGAGTACTACGTGACCGCGGTGCTCGTGGGTGGGGACGAGAGCGAGCCGAGCAATACGGTGCTGGTGGATGAGCGGCTCCGGCTTGAGAGTCCAGAGTGGCTGCGCAGCACGTCGCTGGACCGCGCGATCCATGTCTGGTGGAGCGACAACCCGTTCCAGAACGAGCCGGGAGCGTTCCGGCAGTACCGCGTGTACTCCACGTCGTACTCGCTGGATGACAACGAGTGCGGCGGTACCTGGTCCCTGGAGGGTACCACCGTGTCGCCGGAGTTCCTGGTTGCGGCGTTGACCAACGGCGTTCCGCGTTGCTTCGGCGTGTCGGCGGAATCGGTAGAGGGCTGGGAAAGCCTGTGGTCGCCGCTCACCTACGACACGCCCCGTCCGGATGCGAGGAACGTGCTTCTCAACCCCTACCAGGTGAACGTGAGCCGCAGCGGTTTCCGGTTCTTCCAGGACCTGAACGGGAACGGACGGGTGGACGCGCCCGAGCTTGGCCTGGTTACGTCGGGCGATCGGACGGATATCGACTTCTGGGTGGACGTTGAGACGGACGGTGACGTGTTCCTCGTACCGGAACGCACGGGGACAGCGGTCATGCTGTATCCGGGCGGCCCTGTGGAGGATCTCACGTCCATTGACATCGCGCCGGTCTCCGGGTACTCCCGGGCGGCGATTCAGGCGGTGCCGGGATACGGATACGTCTTCCAGATGTCAGGCGGCGATGGGTTCGCCCGCTACGGTGCGCTGCGCGTCACTCATGTGAGCGCGGGCTACATCATCTTCGACTGGAGCTACCAGACCGACCCGGGGAATCCGGAGCTCCAGCTCCGAGGTGGCCTGCCGACCTTCGACGGGATCGTGGTGAAGCCGCCCATCGGCAGATAGACGGGTCGGGGCGATCGCAGGCGATCGCGAATGCGGCTCAGCCGCCTCGATCGCCTCCGATCGTCCGTCTGCCTGTCTCCATCGTATATTGCCGGCATGTCTCGCACCGTCACAATTGATGGTCGGTCGCTGACACTGGACGACGTCGTTGCAGTGGCCCGAGGGTTCTCCGAAGTGCAGGTGTCCCCCGAGGCCTCCGCCAGGGCGCATCGGTCCCGGGCCACCGTTGAGCGTGCTGCCGCGGGGACGGCTGCCGTGTACGGCGTGAACACGGGGTTCGGCAAGCTCGCCTCCGTTCGCATCGCGCCGGATCGCCTGCTGGAGCTTCAACGGAACCTCATCCTCTCCCACTGTGCCGGTGTGGGTCCGCCGCTGCCGCGGGCGGTCGTGCGTGCCACCATGTTGCTGCGTGCCAACGTGCTCCTGCAGGAGACCTCCGGCGCTCGTCCCTTGTTGGCAGAGCGCCTCGCGCAGCTGCTCAACGCAGGCATCCATCCCGTGGTGCCGGAGCAGGGGAGCGTCGGCGCGAGTGGAGACCTCGCTCCGCTGTCCCACATCGCTCGAACGCTCCTCGGTGACGGCGAGGTCGAGCTGGCCACCTCGGAGAGCGACCCGGGGCGCGGATTGGGCGCGAGCGCGGCGCTTGCCCAGGCGGGGATCGAGCCGATCGTGCTCCAGGCAAAAGAGGGGATCTCGTTCATCAACGGCACGCAGGCCCAGACGGCCATGCTTGCCCTGTTGCTGCACGATGCCCGCAATCTGTGGCGCAGCGCGCATGGCGCCGCAGCGATGAGCCTCGAGGCGCTGCGCGGCACGCCCACGCCGTTCGACGCCCGCATTCACGATGTCCGCCCGCATGGGGGCCAGCGAGCGTCCGCGGCGCTCATGCGGGAGCTACTGGATGGGTCGGAGATCCGGGAATCGCACCGGACGAACGATCCGCGCGTACAGGACGCCTACAGCTTGCGGTGCGTGCCACAGGTGCTGGGCACGGTGGCCGAAGGGTTGGACTTCGCGCGTCGCATTCTCGAGGTGGAGCTCAACGCCGCGACGGACAACCCGCTGGTGTTCGGGAACGAGCTGCTTTCCGGAGGAAACTTCCACGGGCAGCCGGTGGCGCTCGCGTTGGACGTGCTCGCGATTGCCCTCACCACGTTGGCCGGGATTGCCGAGCGGCGCGTCGAAGCGCTGGTGAATCCGGACCTGTCGCAGGGGTTGCCTGCGTTTCTCACGCCGCACGCCGGGTTGCAATCGGGGTTCATGATGGTGCAGGTCACCGCGGCCGCGCTCGTGGCCGAGTGCCGCACGTTGTGCACGCCGGCGAGCGTGCAGTCCATTCCAACAGACGCCAATCAAGAGGACTACGTCCCCATGGGGATGACGGCAGCCACGAAGGCTCGCCGTGTGCTGGCCAACGCGCAGCGCGTGGTAGCGGCGGAACTACTGTGCGGCGCGCAGGGGCTGGAATTCCTGAAACCTCTGCAGCCGGGGCGAGGCGTTGCCGAGGTGTACGGCAAGGTCCGCAAGCTCGTGCGCCCGCTCGATGCCGACCGGCCTATCACGGACGACATCGAGCGGTTGGCCGCGCTTCTCGCCCGGGAGGCGATCACGTGAGTCGGGTTATTCGCGCGCCGCGTGGCACGGAGCTGTCCTGCCGCGGCTGGATTCAGGAAGCTGCGCTTCGGATGCTGATGAACAACCTGGACCCGGACGTCGCCGAGCGCCCCGACGACCTGGTGGTGTATGGGGGTACGGGGCGCGCCGCCCGCAGCTGGGAGGCGTTCGACGCCATCGTCGGGACGCTTCGCTCGCTCGGGAACGACGAGACGTTGCTGGTGCAATCCGGCAAGCCGGTCGGCGTATTTCGCACGCACGAGGACGCGCCGCGGGTGCTCATTGCCAACGCCAACCTCGTGGGCCGATGGGCGAATTGGGACACGTTCCGCGAGCTGGAGCGGCTCGGCCTCACGATGTACGGTCAGATGACGGCCGGCAGCTGGATCTACATTGGCACGCAGGGGATCCTGCAGGGCACGTACGAAACGTTCGGCGCCGTTGCCCGGAAGCACTTTGGCGGCTCGCTTGCGGGACGCCTGGTCGTTTCCGGTGGGCTCGGTGGCATGGGAGGGGCTCAACCGCTCGCGGCCACGATGAACGGTGCGGTGTTTCTGGGCGTCGAAGTGGATCCCGCGCGCATCCAACGGCGACTCGCCACGCGTTACCTGGACCGAATGACCGATTCGCTGGATGAGGCGTGGCGCATGGTCGAGGAGGCGCGCGCGAAACGACACGCACTGTCCGTCGGCCTCGTCGGCAACTGCGCCGAGGTGCTGCCCGCCATGGTGCGGCGCGGATGGGTCCCGGACGTCCTCACGGATCAGACATCGGCTCACGATGCGCTGAACGGATACGTACCCGCGGGCGTGACGCTGGAAGAAGCCGGACGCCTGCGGCGCACGGATGCCGCCGAGTATGTGAGGCGCTCGATGGCGTCCATGGCGACCCACGTTCGGGCCATGCTGGAGCTCAAACGCCAGGGCGCCGTCACGTTCGACTACGGCAACAACATCCGAACCCAGGCGCTCGACGCCGGTGTGGCGGACGCGTTCGAAATCCCGGGCTTCGTGCCGGAGTACATCCGGCCGTTATTCTGTGAGGGGCGGGGGCCGTTCCGGTGGGTGGCGTTGTCGGGTGAGCCGGGCGACCTGCACCGCACGGACCGCCTGGTGATGGATCTCTTTGGCGACAATGAGCATCTGTGTCGCTGGATCCACATGGCTCAGGAGCGCGTGGCGTTTCAGGGCCTCCCGGCCCGGATCTGCTGGCTCGGGCAAGGGGAGCGCGCGCGCTTCGGGCTCGCGCTCAATGACCTGGTGCGGAGCGGGGAACTGAAGGCGCCCATCGTCATCGGGCGCGACCACCTCGACACGGGATCGGTGGCCTCGCCTTTCCGCGAGACCGAAGGCATGCGCGACGGATCGGATGCCATCGCCGATTGGCCAATCCTCAATGCCCTCCTGAACACGGCGTCGGGAGCGTCATGGGTGTCGTTCCATCACGGCGGCGGCGTCGGGATCGGCAACGCCCTTCACGCGGGTCAGGTCATCGTGGCGGACGGTACGTCAGGGGCGGCGCGGCGTCTGGAGCGGGTGCTGACAAACGATCCGGGCATCGGAGTCATTCGCCACGCTGACGCCGGGTATCCCGAGGCCACCGCGACGGCTGATCGTCATGGGCTCCGGATTCCCATGCGTGAGGTGCACGACTGAAACGGCTGCAAGGCCGTCAGGCGCGATTCCAGGGGACCCCGCGGCCACGCTCATCCAACCGTGCGGCCCGCGCGACGTTGCTGGTTGGCGCGTCACAGGTCGTTACCTGTCGCGGGCCGGCCCGGGCCCGTCGCGGGGCGGAGATGGCTGCGCTCGAGGTCCTCACGAACGCGGCCGTCTTGATCGGGGATGATGGGCGCATCGCCGCGGTCGGAAAGCTGGCTGACGTTCGGAAGCACGCGCGAGGCAAACCCCGCGTCGCCGAACTGGATGGCGTGTTGTTCCCGGGGTTCGTGGACTGCCACACCCACGCCGTCTTCGGCGCGCCTCGCCTGGCCGACCACGAGCGGCGCGCGCGGGGAGAGACCTACCAGTCCATCGCCGCGGCCGGAGGGGGAATCCTCTCCTCCGTGCGAGACGTGCGGCAGCGGGGCCGCGCGTCGCTGCTCGAGGCCACGAGACGCCGCCTTCAAGTGATGTTGGCCCACGGCAGCACCACGGTCGAGGTCAAGTCCGGCTACGGGCTCGATGCGCAGGCCGAACTGAAGCAGCTCGCCACCGTCCGCGCGCTCGCCAACGGCGGCCCCGACCTCATCGCAACGTTCCTCGGCGCGCACGAGGTGCCGGCCGAGTTCCGCGCCAAACGCGACGCCTACGTCGAGCTCGTAATTCGAGAAATGCTGCCTGCCGTCCGCCGGCAGAAGGTGGCGCGATTCTGCGACGTGTTTTGCGAACCTGGCGTTTTCACCCCGGATCAGGCCCGGCGCATTCTGGTCGCGGCGCGCGAGCACGGGTTTGGGCTCAAGCTTCACGCCGACGAGTTGGAGCCCTCAGGGGGCGCCGAGCTGGCGGCCGAGGTGGGCGCCGTCAGTGCCGATCATCTTGCGGCGATTTCAGAGGCTGGGATCCATGCGCTCGCAACGAGCGACACCGTCGCCGTGTTGTTGCCGGGGACCATGCTGTTCCTTGGCCGGGCGGCCCAGGCTCCGGCACGGCGCCTGATTGATGCCGGTGTGCCCGTGGCGCTGGCGACGGACTTCAATCCCGGCAGCTCGCCTGGTCTTTCCCTTCCGCTCGTGGCTATGCTAGGCGTCTCCCAGCTTCGCATGCTGCCGGCGGAGGCTGTCATCGCGATCACCGTCAACGCGGCGGCTGCGCTTGGCGAGGCCTCTAGTCGCGGTCAGATCGCCCCCGGATTCCGGGCGGATCTGGTGCTCGTGACGGCCCGGGACTGGCGCGAACTACCGTACTGGTACGGCGTGAATCTGGTGCGGCAGGTCTGGGTGCGCGGGTTACCTTGTCACTCCCAACGAGGTCCTCTACATTTGGCAGACTGAAGTGCGTCTATCTCCTTCCGTACCAATCCGGTAGAGGTTCGCCCTGAACATCGCAAAGGCGAAGGACAAGGCTCGCACGTTCGAGCTCAAGAACCAGCTCGACAAGGCAATCGAGACCTACGTTTCGATTATCGAGGAGCTCGAGGGCGAGCCGGAGCTGGACGAGGAGCTCGCGCTGTTCAACAAGGTCGGCGATCTCTACGTCAAGGTCGGGAACTTGACGGCGGCGGTGGACATGTACGAGCGCGCCGTCACCAAGTACACCGAAGGTGGTTTCTACAACAACGCGATCGCGTTGTGCAACAAGGTGCTCCGCAACGCGCCGGGGCGAACGCACATATACCTCAAGTTGGCGCAACTGATGGTGCAACGCGGCTTCGTGGCCGAGGCGAAGCAAAACCTCCTCGAGTACGCGGACCGCATGCGGAACGCGGGCAAGCTCGACGAAGCGTTCCGAGCCCTGAAGGAGTTCGCGGACCTCTCACCCAACAACGAAGAGATTCGCCTGGTGCTTGCGGAGCAGCTCAAGGCCGCCGCGCGGACCGATGAGGCACGCGAGCAACTGGCGAAACTGTACCACGAAACGCAGGCGAAGGGTGACGTTCGGCGCTCGCGGGCCACGATCGAGAAGATGAAGGCGATCGATCCCGAGTACGATGTCGAGTCCGCGCCTAAGCCGAAGGTCAAGCCGAAGCAGGAAAAAAGCTCCGATCTGGTCTTCCTCGATCTTGGTGAAGACGTGTCCGTGGCGGCGCCCCCCCCTCCACGGCCTTCCGCACCGCCGTCTCCGCCGAAGGCAGCGCCGCCCCCGCCGCCCGCGCCGCCCCCGCCCCCGCCGCCCCCGCCACCTCTGCCTCCTGAACTCGAGGAAATCGAGCAGGTGGCCGAGCCCGAGCCGCTGGAATTCGAGCCCACCTCGCTCGTGGAGGCCCCACCGGCACGGGAACCCGTAGCCGAGCCGGAGCCCGCGGAGGCTGAAGAGCTACCCGTGGAGCGAGCTTCGATCGAGTTCGATGCCACCGGCGTCCCCGCCGGCACCATGGAAGGGCTCACGGGAACCGGCCTCGAGACCCCGGAGGCGCCGCCGCTCCTCGATTTCGAGCCCACGATCTTGGAGCCGAGTGCAGCGGAGGAAGCGGAGGAGGAAGCGGAGGAGGAAGCGCCGGGTCCGGAACTTCCGCTCATCGAACCCGAGTTCGCCGAAGAGGTGGAGGCAAGAGCCGAGGAAGCATTGCCCATGCTGGAGGAGGAGCCGCCAGCCGAGCCGGCTGTGCCGGAACTCGAGGCCGCACCGGGGGTCGAGCCGGCGGGCGTGACAGGGGAGGTGGGGATCGAGGTGCCGGAGATCGATCTCGGCGAGCCCGAGGCTGCGGCACCGACGCCGGAGCCGGACGTGGGGGAGATCGAGTTCGACATCGAGATCCCGGAGTCAGCGCTTGAGGCGGCAGCGGTGGGCCCGCCGGATGTTCCGAGTCTCGAGGCGGCGGTCGCGGCCGATCCCGACGATCCGTTGAAACACCACCAGCTTGCGGAGGCATTGATCGAAACCGGGGAGCGCGAGCGTGGCATGCAGGAGTTGAATATCGCGCTCCAGGGTTACGAGGCGGCCGAAGACTGGCGACGGGCGGAAGATCTGGCGGACGAGATCCTCCGACTCGATCCCAACAGCGTCCAGCATTATCAGAAAAAGGTGGAGTACGCTTTTCACAGCGGGGAGAAGTCGCATCTCGTGAACGCCTATCTTGAACTGTCGGACGCCCTGTTCCGATCTGGCGCGCTGGAACGCGCGCGGGCCGTGTACCAGCGTGTTCTCGAGCTGGATCCCGAGAACGATCGCGCCCGCTCAGCGCTGGCGACGCTGGAACCACCGGCACCGCCCGCAGCCGCGCCGCCCCCCAAGGCCGCGCCCGCGCCCGCCGCCACTGGAGACTTCGTGGACCTGGGTGCGTTGATCCTGGAGGAAGAGCCCGCGTGGACCAGGGGCGACGCCCGCATGCGCATCCAGGACGAGGAGCCCACCGGCGACGAGCAGCGCGACTTCGATGAGATGCTCGCGCAGTTCAAGAAGGGAATCGAAGCAAGCCTCGGCGTCGAGGACGTGCAGGCGCATTACGATCTCGGCATCGCGTTCAAGGAGATGGGGCTGCTGGACGAGGCGATCGGCGAGTTCCAGAAGGCGCTGCGCGGGTCGGAGCGGCGGCTGCGGACGTCCGAGGCGCTGGGCACGTGTTTCTTCGAAAAAGGACAATACAGCGTGGCGGCGACGGTGATGCGGCGCGCGATCGAGACCGATCCGGGCGGCGATGACGAGAAGATCGGCCTGCTCTACTGGGTGGGGCGGTGTGAGGAGGAGCTGGGGCGCCCCTCCGAAGCGCTGGCCTACTACCAGCGTGTGTTCGCCGTGGACATCGGCTTCCAGGACGTGCGGGAACGCGTGAAGAGCCTGTCGCAGGCTCGCCGGTAGCCGGTGCCGCCCCAGATCGCATCCGCCAGCCTGGCCGCCGTCCAGGCCTCGGTCCGCCAGGAATTGGACGGTGCGCGGGAGGAGTTGCGCCGGATCATTCTGTCGGACTTCCCGCTCATTGCCGAAGCCAATGCGCACTTGCTGCACGTGCGCGGCAAGATGTTTCGCCCCACGCTCCTCTTTCTCGCGGCGCGGTGTACGGGGACGATCACCCCGCGACACGTCACGCTCGGCGCGGTCGTCGAGCTGATCCACCTGGCCACGCTGGTGCATGACGACTCGGTGGATCACTCCGTGTTACGCCGCGGCCAGCCCACGCTCAACGCGATGTTCAGTCACCAGGTCGCCGTGATCATGGGGGACTACCTGTACTCACGCGCGATTATCGAGCTCGTGGGCATGGACGACCCGGGCGCGCTGCGCGTCATGGCCCAGGTCACGAACGAAATGACCGTGGGGGAAATGCGGCAACTCGCGGCGCATGACGTGCTCGACTACGCGCCCGAGGACTACGATCGCCTGATTCGGTCCAAGACTGCCTCGCTCATGGCGGCGGCGTGCGAGATCGGCGCACTGCAGGGGACGCGCGCGGAGCGGGAGCATCTGAGACGGTACGGCCAGTTCCTGGGTATGGCCTTCCAGGTGACCGATGATCTGCTGGACTACACGGAGACCGAGGCGGTGACGGGCAAGCCCACGGGCCTGGACCTCCGCGAACACAAGGTCACCCTGCCGCTCATCGCGGCGCTGCCGCGGATGATCCCAACGGAGCGACAGTTGGTGGCGGATCTCATGGCCGATCCCGAGCCGAGCGACGATCTCATCGCCACCGTGATCCGCGTGGTGGAGGAACGGGGCGGCATCGCCGCGGCGCAGGAGCGGGCGGCTCAGCTCGGGCGGCAGGCCGAGGAGGAGTTGGCGTTCCTCGCGCCGGGCCCCGCCCGGGACGCCCTGCGCGACTGCGTGACATACGCCATCGAGCGGCGGAACTGACCGATGGCGATCGGCCCGCGCCGCCCCCTGTTCTACCTCGGCGTGTTATCGACCGGCTTCGTGCTTGGCGGGTTTCTTTCGGCGTTGCTCGAGCGGTTCCTGTCGCAGAGCCCCGCCGGACGCTTCTTCACGACCACGGTGGCGCCGTCCATGGGACCGGTGAGCCTCGATCTGATTATCTTTAGCATAACCTTGGGCCCGCTGGTCCTGCGCGTGTCCCTCCTGGGCATTCTGGGAGTGGTCATCGCGTACCTGGTCGCGCGCTCGCTTTTCTAGGGGGACGTCATGCCGTTCAATCTTGGCATGTCCGAACTGCTCGTCATCCTGCTTCTGGTGTTGCTGGTGTTTGGCGCCAAGCGGCTACCGGAGATCGGGGCCTCAATGGGCAAGGGCATTCGCGAGTTCAAGCGAAGCCTGAAGGATGTGCAGAACAGCATCGAGGCGCCGAACGATATCGCGCCGCCCTCGCATCGCCTGGAAAACACCGGGGCGACTGAGGGCGGAGAGCCGAAGAAGCTGAGCGAATAGGACGACGTCTAGTAGATGGGCCGGGTCGGCGCGCCCGGCGCGGACTGGGCGCGCTCTTCCGCCTCGCGTTGCGCCCGCTGGAGATCCTTCCGCCGATCCTGCACCGTAGCCGCCGCCCGTAGCGAGCCAAGGACCATCCGCACGCGAGCCTGCCGCGCCACCTGCAGCGCCTGTGCGCGTTGCGTGGCCAGCTGCGCCGCGAACGCCGTACTGTCGGCCTGACGGCGCAGCGTGGGCTGGACGAAGTACACCGCCTGCTCGCCGATGATCGGGCCGCCGATCTCGCCCGGCCGCAAGCCGAAGGCGGCGCCGATGAGTGCCGGTTCCTGCTGCACCGCCGCGGCGGGATTGGCACGCGTGAAGGGGCCCACGGTGGTGGGATTCGTCTGGAACCGAGCCGCGAGCTGGTCCAGCGTCAGCGCTCCCGCCGCAAGGTCCGGTGCCAGACGAGCGGCCAGCTGCCGCACCGCTTCGAGCTTCTTTTCCGTGAGAATGCGCCGACGCACCAGATCGCTGATCTCCGCCAGCGGTGGGATCCCGCCCGGCGTGACGGAGTCCAGCCGGAAAACGAACGAAGCCCGATCCGCATCAATCACCGGAGACGTTTCTCCCACCTGCGCCTCAAAGGCCCAGATCCCGGCATCGGGCACCACGTGCGGCAACGCCTGCACGCGTGATCCTTCAACCACCGGAAGCGCGACCTTCACCGGGAGGCCCAGTCGAGCCGCGGCCGAGTCGAGAGCGGTGGGGTCGTCCACCCGATCCGCGGCCCGGCGCTCCAGTGTGTCCACCATGGCGTCAATGGAGTCCAGATGCGCGCCTGCGGGCTGGATGGGAATCAGGATATGGCGCGCGCGATAGGTATCGCCAGACTTGGATTCCAGCTTGATCAAGTGGTATCCAAACGGGGATCGCACGGGCTGCGATAGCTCCCCGGGCCGGAGCGCCAGCGCGGCGCGCTCGAATTCCGCGACGAATCTCCCGCGCGCTGTCTCCCCCAGGTCGCCGCCCTGCGCCGCGCTCCCCGAGTCCGCCGACTCACGGCGCGCCACGTCGGCGAACTCCGTTCCGCCCACGATCTCCTGCCGCAAGGCGCGCGCCCGGGCCAGCGCCGCGGCGCTATCGGCCGCGTTGGGTACGCGCGAAACCTCGACATAGCTGAGGTACGCAACCGCCCGGCGCTCGAAATCACGGCGGTTGCGGTTGTAGTAGGCGCTGACCTCCGCGTCGCTCACCAAGACTTCAGAGTCCGGCACGGCCAGCTCGGGGAAGATCGTGACGAGCCGCACCGTGACGGAATCGTGCTGGTCCCGGTACGCCTGCCACAGCTTGGCGTCCGACAGATACACGTCAGCCACGAGCTGGTCGAACAGCTTGGCACGCGGGATCTCCTGACGATAGCGTGCCTCGAGAGCCAGCAGCAGTTGGGGATCGGTGCGAGAGGCGAGATAGCGCTGATACTTGGCCAGGTCGAACTGGCCCTCGGTCTGAAACTGCTCGGCCGCCATGATTTCCGGCGGCGGGGATGACTGTGCCGCGGCGAGGATCTCCTCGTTCGTGACGCGAATCCCGCGGCGCCTGAACTCGTCCTGCAACAACACGTCCTGCACGATCCCTTCGAGCACGGCGTCTTCGAGCGCTTGCTGGTCCTCGCGCGTGATTGGAGCGCTCCCGGTCTCGCGTCGCTGCCGTTCCTGAGCATCGCGAACGGCGGTGTAGAACGCCTGGAGCTCGATGCTCCGACCGTTCACCTTGGCAATGGCGTCGCCTGGCCGGTACCCCCCGCCGCTGATCCCCATCCCAACGTCAAACACCATCCAGCCCACGAAGGCCAGCGCCAGGACCCCCATGATCCACTTCGCGAAGCTGCGCATGGCCCGAATCATGCCACCTGCACTCCTTATTTGCCGGTTCGGCGAGGGGCTAAGTCTAAGTACCACAATAAGCAAACTCAAGCCGCCGCGTGTTGACATCGGAATGCGGCGGGCACTAAGTTCGTGCCTGAATGGCCTACCAGAGCGAGATCGAGAAGCTCGAGCAGCGCTACCGCGAGAACCCGCAGCAGTGGTTCGCGGCGCTGGCGGATAGCTATCGCAAGGCGGGCTCGATTGAACTCGCGCTCGATGTCGTGCGCGCCGGTCTGCAACAGCGTCCGACCTACGTCTCCGGCCACATCGTCCACGGCCGCTGCCTGATTGATCAGCACAATGACGCGGAAGCTCTGCGCGTGTTCGAACGCGTGCTGGAGCTCGACCGCGAGAACGTCATCGCCATCAAGGTGCTGGCGGAAATCGGCGAACGGACTGGCCAGGTGGACGTCGCGCGGCGCTGGGTGAGCCGATTGCTCGAGGTCGATCCCGCCAACGAAGAGGCGCAAGAGATGATGCAGCGCCTGGGGGCCGTGCCGGCCGCGGAGGCGGGGCCGGCGGTGGCTGCTCCGGCTGGGAGCCCTGAGGCGGATACCGCGTTGAGTGCCGCAGGCGCGTTGCTCGCCGACACCACGGCGCCGGAGCCTCCGGCTCCGGTGGCGGAGACGGCGGGAGCGGTCTCGGCGGCACCTGTGACGGAGCCTGCCCCGGCACTGCCGGCTGACGAACCCGGGCCTGCCACCGGAGCGCCCAGGCCGGCGCAGGCTGCCGAAGAGGAGTTCGTCATCGAACGCCACGAAGAGATCGAGCTCAGCACGGGAGCATCATCCAGTCCAACGGTCGAAGTGGAACCGGTGACGCTGGAGCGTGCGGAGCCGGCCTTGGCGGGCGAACAAGTGGAACACCAACCCGCCGGTACGGCCGAGGGGCTGGAGCCAGCCGAGATGACGGGTGCGGCTGCGTCTGGCGAGTCCTTGCAGCCCCCGCCGGACGTGTTGCCGTTCGACGACGCATTGGCCTGGGGCACCGGCGAGCGGCTCTCGAAGCAGATCTCCGCCGCCGACATCGAGGCGGCGGAGCATGCTCACGAAGCGAGCCTGGACGAGGCCGTCCACGCGCTTCCGGGGCTCGAGAGCGCCGAAGTGCCGCCCGCGGACAGCCCCACACCCGTGGCGCCAATCGAGGGTGTCGCGCCCATTATGGAGGCTATCCCGGCGGCCGAAAGCAGAGAGGAGCCCGGCCAGGCTCTGCCTCTCATCTTCCCAGACGAGTCGCCACCGCCCGCTCCGGCCCAGGCGCCTGTCACGGCTGACGTGGGGGCGGGCACCTATGCCACCGGCCTGGCGATGCCCGAGCCGGAGCCCGTGGTCACGGAGACCATGGCCGAGCTGTACGCCCAGCAGGGGTTGCTGGACGAGGCGCGGGATACATATGAAAAGCTGCTCGATCAGCGCCCGGGAGACGCCGGTCTTCAGGCTCGCCTGGCGGCACTGGAGTCTACCGGCAGGGGGGCGCCGTCCCCCGCGCGGCGGACGCTCGTGGCGGCGGAAACGGGAGGCACGTCGGTGCGCGACTTTCTGGCCGGCGTATTTGGCGGGGTCGCACCGGTGAGCGCCGCGCCGCCGTCCGGGCCGCTCCCGCCTCCTCACGCTGTTGCGGCACGGCCCTCCCCCGAAGCTCCGAGCCAGCCAACGGTCATGGAGGCCGCGTTCGAGAACGCCGAACCGCCGCCCAGTGGCGAGCCCACGCGACGCGCCTCCGACGATCTTTCACTCGCGGCGGTGTTTGGCGAAGAGCCGTCCCCGACCAGGGCGCCTTCCCCCCCGGCGTCATCCAAGCAGAGTGGCGCAGGTGAGAAGTCCTTCTCGTTTGACGAGTTCTTCGGAACCAACCGCCCCTCACGAGAATCCGCGCCCGCCGGAGACGACGACGATTTCAAGCGCTGGCTGAAGAGCCTGAAGTCGTAGTGCGCATCGCGGTTCTCAACGGTCCCAACCTGAATCTGCTGGGCGCGCGCGAGCCTGAGGTGTACGGGCGCGACACGCTGGCCGACGTCGAGCGCGCCGTGCGCGATCGCGCCGCGGGCCTCGGCGTCGCCATCGACTGGTTCCAGACGAACCACGAAGGCGAGTTCGTGGACCGCGTCCAGGCCATGCGAGGCGTGGCACAGGGGGCGCTGATCAACGCGGCTGCGTTCACCCACACATCCTGGGCCGTGCGCGACGCAGTACTGGCCGTGCAGGTCCCGTTTGTGGAAGTGCACTTAAGCAACATCTTTGCGCGCGAACCGGAGCGCCGCCGGTCGCTCCTGTCGGATCTCGCCGTCGGCGTCGTCGTGGGATTCGGTCTGCGTAGCTATCTGCTCGGGCTCGACGCCCTGGTGAGCCACCTCCGCGGCCGTGGGGCCTGACCGGCCGGCGGCGCGCCGGGCCGCGCTGGCGGAGCGGTTCGCGGAACTCGGCGTCGAAGGGCTGATCGTCAGCCACATGCCCAACGTTCGCTATCTGACCGGGTTCACCGGGACGGCGGGCGTTGCCATCGTGCTCCTGCGTGAGGCCGTGCTCGTGACGGACTTCCGTTATCGCACACAGGTGGAGATGGAGGTGGATTCCGGGGTCCGCGTGGAGATCTCCGGGCCTGATGTGTGGGAGTGCGTGACGCAGATCCTGGCGTCACGGTCGGAGCGGGGCTCCATTGGCTTCGAAGCGCACGTGATCTCCGCGGCGCTGGCCGAGCGCTTATCGCGTCACAACGGCCGGCTCCAGTTCGTGCCTCTCACGGAGACCGTGGAATCCCTGAGGGCGTCCAAGGAACCGGAGGAGGTGGCGGCGATCCGTGCGGCCGCGTGCCTGGCGAGCGAGGCCCTCGCGGCGACGCTCTCCGCCGTGAGGCCCGGACTCAGAGAACGGGACGTGGCGCTGACGCTCGAATCGGAGCTGCGACGGCGGGGCAGCGAGTGGCATCCGTTCCCCACCATCGTGGCGTCGGGCCCGCGAAGCGCCCTGCCACACGCGCGCACCAGCGATCGCGTGATGGAACGCGGTGACTGGCTCCTGCTTGACTTCGGCGCACAAGTGGATGGATACTGCGCCGATATCACCCGCACCGTTGTCGTGGGCGCGAAGGCGGACGACCGCCAGCGCACGGTGTACGCGATGGTGCGTGACGCCCAGCTCCGGGCGCGTTCGGGCGTTCGGGCGGGGATGACGGGAAGAGAAGCAGATGCCCTGGCGCGCTCGCTGATTGAAGCTCGGGGGTTTGGGGAGGCGTTCGGGCATTCGTTGGGTCATGGTCTGGGTCTCGAAGTTCACGAGGGTCCCCGGCTGTCAAGAACCAACGACCGGCCGCTGCCCTTGCATGCGGTGGTGACGGTGGAGCCGGGAGCGTACTTTCCCGGCTGGGGCGGGGTGCGGTTGGAGGACGACATCTACCTCGGCCCGGCCGGTGCGGAGCTGCTGTCGGACGGAGACACCGAGCTTCGAGAGATCCTTTGAGCGGGCCGTCGCGGTCCGGCGGGCACTCCTGATGATCGATCTCGCGTTCCTCGAAAAACTGCTCGACCTGTTGAACCGCTCTCAGGCGGGAACGATCGAAATCCGTAAGTGGACCACGACGATCCGCGTGTCCAAGGGCGGCCTGGGAGGGACCGGAGGTAACGCGGTGACGTATCATGTGGCGGCGCCGCCCACCGCACCGGCCGCGGCCGTGGGAGCGCCCTCCCGCGCGGCCGAGGCGCCGGCGACGGCGGCACCCGCACCGGCCACGTCGCTGGTCGAGATCAAGTCGCCCATGGTGGGAACGTTCTACGCGCGGCCGGAACCGGGTGCCGATCCCTATGTGCGCGTCGGGTCTCGCATCAGCGTCGGGCAGACGCTGTGTATCATCGAAGCGATGAAGATCATGAATCCGTTAGACGCAGAAGTGGCAGGCGTCATCCGCGAGGTTTGCGTTGAAGACGCCCAGCCCGTCGAGTTCGGACAAGTCCTGTTCAGGGTGGATCCACATGGCTGATGCACCAGCGGGTGGCACGCCGTTCAACTTCAAGGCGGCGATCACGGAGATGGTCAAGCGCGGTGGCTCGGACCTTCACTTGAAGGTGGGCCGGCCGCCGACGATTCGGGTGGCCGGGGACCTGATGCAGCTCGATCAGCAGCCGCTCAAGCCGGAGGAGCTGAAGGGGCTGGCCGAGCAGATCATGACGCCGCGGCAGGTGAAGGAGTTTGCCGATCACAAGGAGGCGGACTTCGCGATCGGCGTGCCGGGTGTGGGCCGATTCCGCACGAACGTGTTCCAGCAGCGCGGTACGCTGGCGTTCGTCTTCCGGTCCATTCCTTATGAGATCAAGGCCATCGAAGAGCTGCGGTTACCCAAGGTGTTGGAAAAGATCGCGCTGCGGCCGCGTGGTCTGGTGCTGGTGACCGGAGTGACCGGCTCCGGAAAGTCCACGGCGCTCGCGGCGATGATCCACCACATCAACCAGAATCGGCGGTGCAACATCATCACGATCGAAGACCCGATCGAGTTCCTGCACCGCGACGGTCAATCGAACATCTCCCAGCGGGAGGTCGGGACCGATACGCTGTCGTTCGAGACGGCCTTGCGGCACGTTCTGCGGCAGGACCCCGATGTGATTCTCATCGGCGAGATTCGGGACAAGGTCACCCTCGACACCGCCATGAAGGCGGCCGACACCGGTCACCTGGTGTTCTCCACGCTGCACACCACGGACGCCACGCAAACGATCAACCGCGTGATCTCCTTCTTCCCGCCGCACGAGCACGACGCCGTCCGCCACCTGCTCTCGACGGCGCTCGAGGCCGTGGTGTCGTTGCGGCTGGTTCCCACGAAGGATGGCAAGGCGCGCGTTCCCGCGTGCGAGGTGCTGATCAATACGGCGGCGGTGAAAGACAACATTCGCGATACCGAGAAAGCGCTCAACATCCCGGACCTCATCAAGGAAGGCACGGTGCAGTACGGGATGCAGTCGTTCGATCAGTCGCTTATGCAGTGGTATCGCGAGGGCGTCATTTCGTACGAGAGCGCGCTGTTCTACTCGTCGAACCCGAGCGAGTTCGCGTTGAAGGTGAGCGGGATCGAGGGGACGTCGGATCGGACGTTTGCCGAGGAGGTGAGCGGGCAGGGTGGGCTGCGGTAACGTGGGGACTGCGGGACGCGGGCGCGGGTGGAGAACGTTGCGCCGGTGTGCGTCGCACGCCTCCGCGCCGGCACCCGTGCGTTGAGTTTCCCCCAGCGCACCCGATGTTCAAGAAGGTCCTGATCGCCAACCGCGGGGAGATCGCCCTTCGGGTCATCCGCGCGTGTCGTGAACTGGGGATCGAGACCGTCGCCGTGTACAGCGAGGCGGACCGCGAATCGCTGCACGTGCGGTTTGCCGATGACGACGTGTGTATCGGTCCGCCGCCCTCCCGCCTGTCCTACCTGAGAATCCCCGCGCTCATTGCCGCCGCCGAGATCACCGGCGCCGACGCCATCCACCCCGGCTACGGTTTCCTCGCCGAGAGCGCCGAGTTCGCCGAGGCGTGCGCGGGTTCGAACATCACGTTCATCGGTCCCACGGCGGAGCAGATTCGCCTCATGGGCGACAAGGCCGCCGCACGGAAGCTGGCGAGCGAGCTCGGCATCCCGGTGGTACCCGGTTCGCCCGGGCCCATCTCCGATCCCGAGCAGGCGCTCGGCGTCGCGAGGGAGATCGGGTTCCCCGTGATCATCAAGGCGGCGGCGGGCGGCGGCGGGAAAGGCATGCGGGTCGCCACCGACGCCGATGGCTTCGCGCAGGCATTCGGCCTGGCGCGGAACGAGGCGCTGGCGGCGTTCGGCAACCCCGAGGTGTACATCGAGCGCTATCTGGAACGCCCCAGACACGTCGAGATCCAGGTGATGGGCGACAAGCGCGGCAAGGTGATCCACCTGTGCGAGCGCGACTGTTCGGTGCAACGACGCCATCAGAAGCTCGTGGAGGAAGCGCCGAGCCCCGCGCTGGATCAGGCGCTGCGGGACCGGATCGGAGGGGCGGCGGTGGCGGCCGCGAGTCACATCGGGTACATCGGCGCGGGAACGGTGGAGTTCCTGCTGGATGCCGATCGCAGCTTCTACTTCATGGAAATGAACACGCGCATTCAGGTCGAGCATCCCGTCACCGAGATGGTGACGAACTTCGACCTGGTGAAGGAGCAGATCCGGGTCGCGGCGGGCGAGCCCTGCAACCTCACGCTGCGTGGCAATCGCGTGCGCGGGCACGCCATCGAGTGCCGCGTGAACGCCGAAGATCCGGATCGCAATTTTCAGCCGGGGCCCGGCACCATCACGGTGTACCACCCGCCCGGCGGGCCGGGCGTTCGCGTGGATACGCATATTTACGCGGGGTACACCGTGCCGCCGTACTATGACTCGCTGCTCGCGAAGGTGATCGTGCACGGGAACACGCGCAAAGAGGCGCTGGCCCGCATGAGTCAGGCGCTGGACTCGTTCATCATCGAGGGCGTCCCCACCACGATCCCGTTCCTGCGCCGCGTGATCCACCACCCCCGATTCCAATCGGGCGACGTTGACACGAAATTCCTCCAGAACACGCCGGAGTTGTTCCAGTCCAGCGAATGAAGCTGGCCGTCTATTTCACCCCCGGTGCCGTGCCGCCCGCGGCCCTGGCGAACAAGCCGGTGCTGGTGATCGATCTGCTGCGCGCGACGACGACCATCGTCACCGCGCTCGCCAACGGGGCGCGCGCCGTGTTGCCGGCGGCGACGCCCAGTGACGCGCTGCAACTGGCCCAGAACCTCGAGCGGGACGACGTGCTGCTCGCGGGCGAGCGACAGACCCTGCCCATTCCGGGCTTTGCGCTCGGCAACTCGCCACTGGAGATGCTGCCCGAGCGCGTGGCGGGAAAAACCCTCGTCATGGCCACGACCAACGGGACGCCGGCGCTGCTCGCCGCCGAGGCCGGCCGGCCCGTGCTGCTCGCCAGCGCCGTGAACTTCTCGGCGGCGGCCGATGCCGCGCGCCGCGCGCTGGAGGAGACGGGGGAGCTGGTGATCTTTTGCGCCGGGAGACAGGGGTTGTTCGCGCTGGAAGACGCCTACGCGGCGGGTCGCTTCGTCCAGGTGGTGCTGCCGCCCGGCTCCCGCCGCGGCGCTGAATACAACGATGCGGCGATTGCCGCGCGCGACCTGGCGCGACGCTACGGCGCGCGGTGGAAAACACCCGTGTCGGCAAGCGCCGCCGCGCGCGACCTCCGCTCCAAGGGGTTCCGCGCGGACGTGCTCGCGGCCACCGAAGCCGACCGGTTCGACGTCGTACCGCGCTTCGAGCGGCGCCACATCGTCGCCAACGGACGAGGCTGACGTGGCTCTGTCGGAGCGCCACCGCCGTGAACTGATCGCGATCGTCGCGCTGCTCCTGGGCGTGTTCGTCGGCCTCACGTTGCTGCCGCTCGACGTCACGGGCCCCGCGGGTCGTTTCGTGGGCGGCGTCCTGTGGCGCTATCTCGGGCTGGGCGCGGCCATGCTGCCGCTGCTCGGGCTCGCCGTGGGGCTCGCGGGGTTCGGCCGGTTCGGGACGCGGGACATCGGCGACGTGACGCCGCTGTTCCTCGGTCTCGTTCTTCTCGTTCCGTTTACCATCGCGCTCGTCCTCGGCATCCGTCAGGAAACCGACCTTCCCGCAGACCACGGGCAGTGGACGGTGGCACAACAGCTCGTGGGCATCCTACCCGCGGCCCTGCTCGCAACGACGGTTTCCATCGTGGGGACGGCCGGTGCGATCATCGTGCTGCTGATCGCGCTGTCGGGGCTCACGATGGTGACGCTGGACTGGCACCCCTTCAGGCGGCTGGCGGTGGGGACGGCCGGAGCGCCGGCCGGCGGGGCGGCGGATCAGCCCGGCGGGTCGCTGGAGCCGGAGGCGTTGGCCGAGGAAACCGCCGGAGACTGGAAAGAGCAGCCCGCGGACGACACTGTGCCTGAGGCCCATGCGGCGCCACGGAGGGGCAG
>DATMAW010000041.1:0-17191 GCA_035559715.1 Gemmatimonadales bacterium
GTTCGGCGGGACCGTGCCCGCCGCGCGCGCTCCCGCCGACCTGGATCTCGAAGCGCTCCGGGCGGAGGCGGCTCAGGAAGCCTCCCGGCTCTGGGCGCGGATGGCGACCATATGATCGAGCGCATGACGGAGATCGCTGATCGCGCGACCTATGACGGGGCAGTGCGGCGCTTCCGCGAGCAGCGGATCCGCTTGCCCACCTTCGCGGAATTGGCGGCCCCGGCCGCGGTACCCGCGCGAATTCAGGCCTCGCTCCAGGGCGTGGACCCCGACTCGCCCGATCCACGCAACCTGTTCCGCGTGCACTGGTACAACGACGCCGCACGCACGGGCCGGGCGCCGTTTCCCGTGCACGTGGTGTTGCCGGAGGCGTTGACCGGCGTCCCGTCGCCCATCGTGGTCGCCCTGGGTGACACGTTCCCCATGATCCACGCGCACAAGGTGCTGGCCGCCTACGGCTGCCTGGCGCCGCGCATCGTCACCGGCCGGTTCGACCCGTCGCGCCAGCGCGCGCTCTGGCCCTCGACCGGGAACTACTGCCGGGGCGGCGTCGCGATCTCGCGCATCATGGGATGTCGCGGCGTCGCCATCCTTCCCCAGGGCATGAGCGCCGAACGGTTCGCGTGGCTCGAACGGTGGGTGACCGAGCCGGGCGACATCATCCGCACACCGGGCACCGAGAGCAACGTCAAGGAGATCTACGACGCCTGCGCGGAACTGGCGAAGGACCCGGCCAACGTGATTCTCAATCAGTTCGCCGAGTTCGGAAACCACCTCGTGCACTACGCCGTCACCGGCAGGGCGCTGGAGCACTGCTTCACGGTTCTCGCCGAACGCGACCCGTCGCTTCGGCTCGCGGCCATGGTGTCGGCCTCGGGCTCGGCCGGCACGCTCGGCGCCGGCGACTGGCTCAAGGATCGCCATGGCGCGAAGATCGTGGCCGTGGAAGCGCTCGAGTGCCCCACCATGCTGTACAACGGGTTCGGCGAGCACAACATCCAGGGGATTGGCGACAAGCACATCCCCTTCATCCACAACGTGACCAACACCGACGTGGCGGTGGCCGTAACGGATCACGCCACGGATCAGCTCCTCGTGGTGTTCAACGACCCGGCGGGCCACGCGGCGCTGGCGGCGCGGGGCGTGAGAACCGAGGTGCTCGCCGCGCTGCCGCACTTCGGCCTCTCGAGCATCTGCAACGTGGTGGCCGCCATCAAGACCGCCAAGCGTCTGAAGCTCGGCCGCGAGGACGTGATCCTCACGGTGGCCACCGACGGTGCGGCGATGTACGCGTCCGAGATTCCCAAGGCAACGCGAAAGCATTTCGGCGGCACATTCGACCGCAAAACGGCGGAGGCGGTGATCGCGCAGCACCTCTCCGGCGCCGACACCGAGCACGTGATGGTGATGGGAAAGGTGGAGCGCGACCGCGTGTTCAACCTTGGCTATTTCACCTGGGTGGAGCAGCAGGGCGTACCGATCGAGGACTTCGTTGTCCGGCGGGACCAGGGGTTCTGGCGCGGCCTGCGCGAGCTGCTTCCCGCCTGGGACGCAATGATCACCGACTTCAACGGCCGCACGGGACTGGGGTGACTCCCCCGGAAGCCCTGCGTCTGGTATGCGCCGGGTGTGGCTGGACGGCTCCTGACCTCACGTCTGGCCCGCCTCCGTTCCGCTGCAGAAACGCCGGTCGCGACGATACCGACCACGTCATGGCGCGCCGGCTCGACCTCGCGCGCGTCACCGTGTCGCGCGGCGACGATCCCAACCCGTTCGTGCGATATCGCGAGTTGTTCACCGCGTGGCACGTCGCTCTCGCTCGCGGGTTCAGCGACGATCGCTACGTGGAGCTCGTGCGGCGGCTCGACGGTCAGGTGGCCGGAGTGGACGGTTTCGGATTCCGCGCCACGCCGTTCCGCTCGCCTCTCGCGCTGGGCGAAAGCCTCGGGATCGAGCTGTGGGTGAAGGACGAGACCGGCAACGTCTCGGGGTCCCACAAGGGCCGGCATCTCATGGGAGTCATGCTGTACCTCGCCGTGACGGAGGCGGACGCGCGGCCGCCGCTTGCCATCGCGAGCTGCGGGAATGCGGCGCTCGCGGCGGCCGTGCTGGCCCGTGCCGCGCGGCGCGCGCTGCGCGTGTTCGTGCCGCCCCACGCCGAGGCGGCCGTGATGGAGCGGCTGCGTGTGCTGGGCGCGGAGATCGTGACCTGCCCTCGAGAGCCGGGACTGCGCGGCGATCCTTGCCTGCGCGCGTTCCATGGGGCCGTGCGCGATGGCGCCGTGCCGTTCTGCGTGCAGGGGAACGAGAACGGACTCGCCATCGAGGGCGGCGAGACGCTGGTGGAGGAGATGCTCGCCGCGGGCGGGCCGCCGCTCGATCACCTGGTGGTGCAGGTGGGCGGTGGAGCGCTGGCGAGCGCGTGCGCTCAGGCGTTGGAACGAGCCGGGGCCAGCGGCCGGCTCGAGCGCCTGCCGCGCCTCCATACGGTGCAGACAGAAGGCGCCTGGCCACTGCGACGCGCCTGGGGCCTGTTGCAGGAGCACGAGCGGCACAGCGGGCTCTCGCCTGACGAGACGCTGCGCCACGCCGCCACGCACCGTTCGGCGTTCATGTGGCCGTGGGAGCAGGAGCCCAGGAGCGCGGCCGAGGGGATCCTGGATGACGAGACCTACGACTGGCTCGCCGTGGTGCGGGGGATGGCGCGAACGGGCGGCGTCCCGGTGGTGGCGGACGAGGCGACGCTCACGGAGGCACGCGACCTCGCGTGGACGCACACGGGCATCCGCGTGAGTCACACGGGGGCGGCGGGACTCGCGGGCGTGCTTCGACTCCTGCGCGACGGCGTGATCGGGCCCGGCGAGCGCGTGGCGGTGGTGTTTTCTGGTGTGGAGCGTTCCTGAGTTGTTGGCCTCAGCGGCCTGAGGGCGCCCGTCGAGGCTTCTGCTCCCGAGCCAGCCGGGTGACCACCGCGGCCGGGTCGGTGAAGCGCGTGAGCAGGACGAGCGCGGCCACGATGAACGGCTTGTGGCTGGCTTCTCGGTAGGTGTCGAGCCGCGCCGTTTCGAACACGGCCTTGCTCACCTCGCCCGCGGCGCAGGACACATCGGTCACGTCGGCCGGCAGGCAGTGCATGTAGCGCGCGGCCCCGCCTCTGGTCCTCCGCATCATGGCTTCGTTGCACTCCCAGTCCTTGTGCCTGGCGTTCTCCGCCAGCGCCTGGCGCTCGAGTTCCTTCAGCTTGTCGGTCTCTCCGGCGCGCAGGATCCGCGTCCGCTCCCGCATCACCGCCGCCGGCGCCCAGCTCTTGGGATACACCACGTCCGCGTTCGCGAACGCCTCCTGCATCGAGTCGGTGACCGCGAAGGACCCGCCGCTCGCATTGGCGAAGCGGCGGGCGGTTGCGATGGTGTCATCCACCAGGTCGTAGCCCGGCGGGTGCGCCAGCACGACCTCCATGCCGAACCGTGTCATCAGCGTGATCACGCCCTGCGGCACCGAGAGCGGCTTGCCGTAGCTCGGCGAATAGGCCCAGCTCATCGCGAGCTTCTTCCCCTTCAGGTTCTCGAGGCCGCCGAACACGCGTGCCAGGTGGGCGAGGTCGGCCAGGCTCTGCGTGGGGTGATCGAGGTCCGATTGCAGGTTGATCACCGCCGGCCGCTGCGGCAGCACGCCCGTCCGGAAGCTTTCATCCACCGCCGCCACCACCTCTCGTTGGTACTTGTCGCCTTCACCCAGGAAGATGTCGTCGCGGATGCCGATCACCTCGGTAAGGAATGAGATCATGGTGGCCGTCTCGCGCACTGTCTCGCCGTGCGCGATCTGTGACGTGGACTCGTCCAGCTCCTCCGTCATCAGGCCGAGCAGGTTGCAACCCGAGCGAAACGCGTAGCGCGTGCGCGTGGAGTTGTCCCGGAAGATCGAGATGCCGAGCCCGGTCTCGAACACGCGGCAGGATGCGCCGCCGCGGGCCAGGCCCTCGAGCGCCGCGGCCGTCTCGAGCACCGAGCGGATCGTCGCGTCGTCGTGCTCCCAGGTGAGGAGGAAGTCGCCGTTGTACAAGCGGTTCACCGGGCGCCTCCCAGGAAGCACTGGGGGAACGCCGCGTAGAACCGCGCGGCCAGCGTGAGGTCGTTCACCGGACACTGGTCATCCGGCGAGTGCGCCCAGATCTCGTTGCTCGGTCCGAACCCGATCGTCGGGATGCCGAACATGCCGGCGGTCGCGATCCCGTTGGTCGAGAACCCCCACTTGCCGATCACGGGTTTCTTGCCCAACGCGGTCTCGGCCGCGCGAACGCCGGCCTGCACCGCGGGATGATCTTCGGGGAAGAGCCAGGTGGGGTAGAACTTCTTGGTGGGGTACGTGAGGCCGGTGTAGGACGGCACGGCGTAGTCCAGCACGGTCACGGTGGCGCCGGCGCGCTTCACGCTGTCGAGCGCCTCGAGCTGCCGCACCGCGGTCTCCCACGTCTCGCCGTGCGTGAGGCGGCGATCCACGTGAATCGTGGCGCTGTCCGCCACGGCGCACAGCGACGGCGAGGTGGAGCGGATGGCGGAGATGGTGCACGAGCCCTTCCCCAGGAACGGGTCGGCGGTGTCGGCCAGGCGCTCGTTGAGCCGTTCAATGTCGGCAATGATGGGGGCCATCTTGTACACGGCGTTGATGCCGCGCTCCGGCGCGGAGCCGTGGGCGGAGCGACCCTGGGTGCGGATCTCGATTTCCATCCGGCCGCGGTGACCGCGATACACGCCGAGGTTCGTTGGCTCCGTGATGACAACCACGTCCGGCTGGAGCACTTTCTCCCGCAGGATGTACTGCCAGCACAGGCCGTCGCAGTCTTCTTCCATCACCGTCCCGGTCACCCACAACTGCACGCCGTCGAGCAGTCCCAGCTCTTTGGCGATCCTTGCGCCGTACACCGATGCCGCAAACCCGCCCTCCATGTCTCCCGCGCCGCGGCCGTAGATGATCCCGTCTTTCAGCTCGCCCTTGTAAGGATCGCGAGTCCAGGTGGAGGGATCGCCCACGCCGACCGTATCGAGATGGGCGTCGAGCGCGATCACCGTCTTGCCGCTTCCCACGCGCCCCAGGAGGTTGCCCAACCCATCTACCTTGATTTCCTCGAAGCCCGAGGCCTGCAGTTCCTGGCGCGCGCGCTCGATCACTTCGCGCTCCTGCGTGCTCTCGGAGGGGATGGCGATCATGTCGCGCAGGAAGCGCACCATGTCCGGGGTGTACTGCTCGGCCTTCCGCTTGATCTCGGCAATCGGGATGGCTGTCACGGCTCCGCCAGGCTCTGGTTCACGTAGTTGATTTCGCCGGACGCGAGGACGGCCTCACGCAACCGGCGCAGGATCTGGACGTGCGGATCGTCCGCAGGCACGGCCCCGCCGGTCCCTTCCGCCACGCGCACCACGCGGCCGTCGAACCGGCCGGTGATCGCGTCCCGCTCCACCAGAATCGCGTCTCGCGGGGCATCCGCCAGCCAGCGCTCCCGGCTGATGAAAAACCGCGGTTTGAGTTGGAACGGCCCGCCGTCCTCGGGGCAGAAGGTATCGCAGTTGCCGCAGTCGTTGCAGAAGTCCGCGAAGTTGCCGATCTGCCGCTCCTCCGTGACGGGGACTTCCGGAGTGGACGCCATGCTGAAGGTGAAGTTGGCGTCGTTGGGGCAGGCGGGGATGCACTTGTCACACGTAAGGCAGTCGAACAGCCGGAGGCGCCGCCCGATCTTGCGCGGCATTTTACGGTTCTTCGCCGCGCTGTAGCGCGGGTCTCGGGTGAGCCGTTCCACGTACAGTTCGGTGTTCCGCAGCTTCGCGGCGGCGAGCCGCTCGGTTCTCGAGCCCGACGTCTCGATCGGCGCCGCGCCGTACGCCAGCACGAACGCATCCACGGTGGACGCTCCCACGGCGTCCATCCGGTTGCGCAATTCGTCGAAGTACCCGAAGGCCCGCGCGTATCCGCCGGGCTGGAGCAGGTCCGAGCAGACCGTGATCGGGACGAGGCCGAGGGCAACGGCGTCGGGAAAGTTTGCGCGCTCGATGCCGGCCGAGAACGAGATCGGGAATCGGTCGCCGAAGGCGCGGCGCACGCGGCGCACCAGGTGCATCGCGAGCACGTGGAGCGGCGGGCCGGACAGGTACATCACGGACTCGCTCTTGGGAAGAAGTCCCGGTGGTTCTCCACGAT
The DNA here is from genome assembly GCA_035559715.1 of Gemmatimonadales bacterium. Lineage (GTDB taxonomy): Bacteria > Gemmatimonadota > Gemmatimonadetes > Gemmatimonadales > GWC2-71-9 > JACQHC01. Next base: position 6,193 of record DATMAW010000041.1, read on the forward strand.
GAGGGTGTTGGTGAGCTTCACTCCCACGGTGAGCCCCAGGGAGCGGGCCGTCTCATCCAGTCGGTCGAGGAACGCGGCTGCCTGGTCCCACTGCGTGTCCTTGGCGAAGGCGTCGTCCGGCACGCGCAGCTCCGTGTAGCCCAGCGCGTCGTGCAGCAGCGCGCGCACGTCCCCTGGTCCGAGCAGCGTGGGGTTGAGCTTCACCACGCATCCCAGACGCCGCGAGCGCATCAGGAAGTCCACGATCCGCTCGATCTCGTGCGGTGGGCAGCCGTGGAAGGTTGAGAGGGTGAGCGTGTCGGACAGGCGCGTGGGGAAGTCGAGATCGCGCAGCGGGCCCAGCTCGCGCGGTAGCTCGCGGCGCAGCCGCGCGACGACGGGCGTGGCGTCCATCATGCCCGCGATGAACGCCTGCACGCGCTCGCTCTGGATCCCCGCGAGGTCGTAGCCCACGCTCATGTCGTACACGGTGTGGTGGAACTCCGGCGCCAGGGTCAGTCGGCCGCTGGCCTGCAGGATGCGGATCAGCATCGCCGCTTTCACGTACTCGTCCAGCGACTCCTCCAGGGTCAGCTCCTGCGACCACTCCACGTTGTACCCAACCGTTTGCATATCAATGCAGGGTCGCGGGATGGTGAGGCGGTCGTTGATCTGGACGGTCTTCAGTTCCAGGATGCGCCCGCCGGCCAGCCAGGAGAGGACGATGTTCTGCGCCAGCTGGGTGTTGGGGCCCGCGGCTGGGCCGAAGGGCGTGCTCGCGGTGTGTCCGTGGAACCGCACCGCGTAATCGTGCCGCGCGTCGCCGAGGACAAACTTCCGCGCGGGCAGGTCGAAGATCGCGTTCTTCTCGTCCAGCTCGCGCAGCATCCGCCGGGCCAATGCCGCGATGGGAAGCGGAGCCAGAATCGCCACCCGTCAGCCCCGTGTGGCGCGTCGCAGAAAGCGGCCCGCTCCCACCTCGCCCCTGAAGGCGCCGCCTTCCACGATGGGCCGGCCGCGCAACAGCACCGTTTCCGGCACGCCCTTCACGCGCTGCCCCTCATACGGATTGTAGTCCACGCGCATGTGGTGCGTCGCGGCGCTGATCACCTGCGTGCGCGTGGGATCCCAGATGACCAGATCGGCATCGGATCCCGGGGCGATCGTTCCCTTGCGCGGGTAGAGTCCGAAGATCTTCGCCGGCTCCGTTGCCGTCACCGCCACGAACCGCTCGAGCGGCAGGCGCCCCGCGCCGAACAGCAGTGGCATGCGCGTTTCGATCCCGGGCGCGCCGCCGGGGACTCGGGAGAACTCCGTATGGCGATGCTTGTCGGCCAGGGTGAACGGGCAATGGTCCGTGGCGACGGCCTGAAGCTCCCCGTCCAGCAAGCCGCGCCACAGCCGCTCCTGCGCGCGCCGGTCCCGGAGCGGCGGGCTCATGATGAAGCGCGCGCCGTCCTGCTCGTAGGCGGCGTCGGTCAGGAATAGATACTGCGGACACGTCTCGCCGAAGACGGGCAAGCCACGGGCGCGAGCGGCGGCGATTTCCTCCACCGTTTCCGCCGCCGAGACGTGCACGATGTACATCGCCGCACCGGCGATCTCCGCCATCGCGATCGCGCGGTGCGCCGCCTCCGCCTCGACCAGCGGCGGGCGGGTCAGCGCGTGTTGCATCGGCTCCGTGCGTCCGGCGGCGAGCGCGCGCTCCTGCAATACTTCGATCACGCCGCCGTTTTCCGCGTGCATCATCACCATCCCGCCGTTCCGCACGGTGGCGAGCAGCACCCGGAAGATCGCGGCATCGTCCAGCATCAGGCGTCCGGGGTAGGCCATGAACAGCTTGAACGTCGTGATGCCCTCGGCCACCAGGTCATCCATCTCGGCGAGGACGCGTGGCGTGACGTCGGTGACGATGACGTGGAAGCCGTAATCAATGGCGGCCTTGCCCCCTGCCTTCGCTTGCCACGTCTCCACGGCCTGGTGGAGGGTGCCGCCGCGATCCTGCACGGCGAAGTCAATGATGGTGGTGGTGCCCCCCATCGCTGCCGCGATGGTTCCCGAGGCGAAATCATCCGCCGACATGACGTCGCCGTACGGCATGTCGAGGTGGGTGTGAACGTCGATGCCGCCGGGCAGGATGTGGCGACCGGCGGCATCCAGCGTGCGGTCGGCGGTGGCGGTGAGGCCGGGGCCCACCTGCGCGATGGTCTCGCCGTCCACCAGCACGTCGGCCGCGCGCGAGCCCTCCGCGGTGACCACGGTGCCATTCCGGATCAGGAGGCGCATGGACGGCTGCTAGATCCCCGCCGCCCGCGACGCCCACAGCCACGCGGCGTCAGGCAAGCGCGCAGAACAATTCCACGAACGACCGCACGGCCCCATCCATTCCGGCCACTTTCGGATTCTCGGGCTCGATGAGCCAGTACTCGTCCGGCGCGTGCGCGCCGGCGCCATGCCCCATCCCGAATTGCCCGGCCGGGAGCTTCAGCGGCTCGCCCGTGAACACGACCCCGGGCCACGATCCCGCAAGCCGCGGCCACAACAAGGGCTCCACGCCGAACGTGCGATAGGCCGCGATCTGCGCTTGGACCAGCTTGGTGTTCGGCGCGGTCTCGGTGGGATCGTACCCACCGGTCATGTTCACCTCGATGTCCCCGAACCCGTGCTTGGCCAGGTGCGCCTTGAGCAGCTCGAGCGTCTCCTTCGCCGTCATGTCGGGCACGAGCCGCATGTCAATCTTGGCCACCGCGCGATGCGGTAGGATGGTCTTGCCGCCGGGGCCCGTGTAACCGCCCACCAGGCCCTCGATGTTGATCGTCGGTTGCGTGACCAGCCGCACGAGCGAGTCGTGCCACGACTCGTCGTTGATCCAGCGCGAGACCCCGAGCGCCCGCTTGGTGGCGGCTTCGTTGCGCTTGGGAATCGCCTCCTCGAGGATGCGGCGCAGTTCCGGGCTCAGTGGCCGGACCTTGTCGAAGAACCCCTCCACCGCGGGCGTGTGCCCGTCCGCCTTGACCAGCGTATTGAGCGCCTGCACCAGGTGCCATACGGGGCTGTCCACGTGAGCGGCGAGGCTGGAGTGAATGTCCTGCGTGGGGCCGCGCCCCCACTTCGCTCCGCTCGACACTAGCTCCAGCTCCACGATCCCCTTGGCGCCAAGGTTGATCTGCACCGAGCCGTCCAGGTCCTGGTTCCCGAGCGGGATGATGATCCCTGCGCAGCGACGCAAGGCCGCTTCCACGTGCGGCTTGAAAACAATCTCCCGGAAGTTCGGTGAACCGATCTCTTCTTCGCCCTCGCACACCAGCACCAGGTTCACGGGCGGTTTGATTCCGGCCGCCTTGAACGCGTGAAGCGCGGAGAGGCAGGCGGTCTGCGGCCCCTTGGTGTTCGTCGCTCCACGCCCCACGATGATCTTGCCGACCCCGGGCTTGTCCACCAGCCGGGCCTCGAGCGGCGGCGAGGTCCATTCCGCGGGATCGAACTGCTTCACGTCGTACATGAAGTAGATGGCGAGCGAGGTGGCCGCTCCCGAGTCCAGCGTGGCGAAGACGCCGGACTTCCCCGCCGTGGGCACGATCTCCACGTGCTGGAACCCGGCGTCGCGCGCCAGATCCGCCATGTATTCGGCCCCCCGCGGATAGTTGAGATTCTCCGCCGCGATGGACGGCAGCGCGATCCAATCCTGGAGCCGCTTCACCGTGGCCGCGTGCTGCCGGGCGATCTGCGCCATCACCGCGTCCTTCTGGGGTACCGCGGGGAGCCCCGCGGGAGGCCGGCCCAGCGCCACGACCGCCGCGCTGGCGGCGGCCTTCTCCAGAAACTCCCGCCGGTTGATTGCACTCGTCGGTGACATCAAATCCATGTTGCCTCCATCAAGGGTGAACGGGCTCCCGTGCCAGGATGGTCAGGGCACGGGTCGCGGCACGACCGCGATGCGCCCATCGGCCTGGGCCACGAGCAGCTCCGGACCTCGAGCGGCGAGGCCGATTGGGCGCCTGAGGCCGGGCACGGCATAGGCCGCGCGCAGTGTGCTCCCCTGCGGGTCCGCGACCAGAATCGTGGAATACGCCGCACTCACGGCGTACAGCAGTCCATCCGCCACGACGGCGCCGGTGACCACGTAGTCGGCGAGTGAGCGGTCCGGCGCCGCCGGCGCGAGACCGGCGCCGTGCGCCGGCAGGCGCTCGGAGACGAGCGTGAGATCCCCGCGCGCGAACCGTGACACCACCAGCCGTCGGTGCCGCGGGCTCGGCACGCCGACCGTCACCAGCTCGCGGGCCGCCGAGTCATAGGCCAGCGACATCACGTACATCTGCCGCGCGCGAACGGTCGCGAATCGGCCGCGCTGCAGCTCGGTGACCGTGCCGTCGGTGACCCGGAAGTGCCGCCACTCGCGATCCGCGTCCGCCGCCGGGTCGGGGCGCAGCAACACGTAGCTCTTGTTGGTCGAGAGCACCGCGAGAGTGTCTCCTCCCAGAAACGCGGCGCCCGCGAGCGGCGTGAGGTCAATGCTGAAGCTGTGGTCGAGCACTACGTGGTGCAGCACGTTGGTGAGCGTGCTGTCCAGCACGTACACGCCGTACCGATCGGTCACGGCGAGGAAGCGGCCCGACGCCGGATCGCGGGCCAGATCGGTGAGCGTCCCGTTGAGCGTGACGCCAATCTGCTCCCACCGCGAGACCTGAAGCGACGGGAGGCCGGCCAGCGGTCCACGCGCGGGATCGGAGTCGAGAGCATCGAGGTCCGGGAGCCGCACGGTCCATGCGCCGCGCAGCGAGATCCTCCCTCCGGTCCATTCGTCCAGCGACCAGATCCAGTGCCTGGGGTTGAGGGAGAAGCGCACGGGGTCGGCCTGACCGACGAACGGCGGCGGTCCCGTGGAAACGAATGCCTGCACGGCGTTGGCGCCCACCACCAGGACGAACAGCCCCATCGAGAACCTGCTGGTGCGGTCGAGATCCGGGCTCCAGTGGTCCAGCGTGTCCCGGCGCATCAGTAGCAGCAACACGCCGATCACGGCGAGCGCGATCCAGTGGATCACCCAGGACCACACGTAGGTGTGAACGCCGAAGATGGGTGCCGCGAATCCCTGGCCGATGTCGCGCGCCAGGTGGAGGGCGGAGTGGCGCAGCGCCATGAACACGCCCCAGGTGCCCAGCAGCACCGCCGTTCCGACGTAGCGCGGGCGCGGGCCGTATCGCAGGATGAACAGGCCCACGAGCGCGATCAGGATCATCGAGGTGCGCTGGGCCCAGCAGAGGATGCACGGGGACTCGCCGTACGCCACGCCCAGCACCACGGCGGCCCCGACCGGGCCGCCGATCAGGATCACCACGACCGCTGCGAGGATCGTGCGAAGGCGATCCTGTGAGATGGCCATCAGATGTTGACCCCCGGCACGAGCGACGTGCGGGTGCCGACGAGGAACAACAACGCCATGATGACGCAGGCCACGACGAGGAGCCGAAACGCCAGGCGTTCGCGCTCGGGGCGCCGCCAGACGAGCCAGGCGGCCCAGAGAATGATCAGGAGATTGAGGAACTCCATTCTCGTGGATACTCGTCCGCCGGTCAGGGCGACCGCAAGGGCCCGACCGTGCTTGCTACGGGCGGCACGCCGGCGGCGGGGCCAGGCTGTCCTCCGGGCGCACCGGCGCCACGTCGAGGTACTGCACCGCCGCCGGCTCCGTGGGCGCCAGCGTGATGGTCACGCGCAGGTCGCCGGTCCTGCAGCGCATGCGCCAGCGGCCGCGCAGCGCGTTCTCCGCCACGAACGGCCCCTCGTTGCGGCAGTCGCCGCCTGCGGCGGCGCGCAGCCGCTCGATCGCCGCGCGGCGTCGCGATTTCGACTCGTCCCGATAGAGATTCATCGCCGCCAGCGAATCGGCGAGCGCCTCGCTCCACTCGGCGACGAGGCGGGCCACCTGATCGCGCCGCGTCAGTAACACGGGGGCCGGCTGCGAAACCCGCGGCTGGAGGCCGCCGGTCGTCGCAAGCGCCGCGAACGCCTGCTCGATCACGCCACCCCAGCTCGTGTACGTGAGATTCCCCAACGCCACGATCCCCACGCCGTACTCCGGCAGCCATCGCATCTGCGAACCGAACCCGGGAAGGCCGCCGGAGTGCGCGACGGACGTGGGGAAAAGACATGTCTGTCGTACGCCGAGGCCGTATCCATAGCCGCCCGCGCTTAGCGCGATGGCGCCCGAGGCGTCGCGTCCCGCGGTGGCACCGTTGTACCGCGCCACCTGCTGCATCTCCCGTACGGACGCCCGTCGCAGCGGGCCCGTCTCCGCGCCGTCTCGCGGGGGATAGGCGTCCAGCATGAACGCCACCCAGCGGCTCAAGTCATGGATCGAGGTCAGCATGCCGCCCATGGCGCCGAAGGCGCCGTCCGGAAGCTGCGGTTCCTCCAACCACTGCGCGTCCTGCCGGCGGTAGCCGTGGGCCAGGCGCTCCGGCGGAACCGAACCGGCTTCGAGCGTCGTGACCGTCATGCCGAGGGGCAGGAGGATCTTCTCGCGCACGTAGCGGGCGTACGGCATCCCGGACACGTTGGCCACGATGCGTCCCAGGATGGCGAAGCCGAAGTTGGAGTATTCGTACGCCGTGCCGGGCGCGGTGGAGAAGGGGATGCCGCGCCGCATCATCGCGGCCATTTCGTCGTCCGTGGCCGAGAGCTGCTGGTCGCCCCAGGGATTGTCCTCGGGAAACCCGGCGGAATGGGACAGCAGGTGACGGATCGTGATCCTGGGCGAGTCCTCGGTGGGATAGCGCAGGCCCTTCAACTCGGGCACGTACCGCTCGGCGGGATCGTCGAGCGACAAGAGGCCCGCGTCCCTCAACTGGAGGATGGCGGCGGCGGTGAAGCTCTTGGTCATGGACGCGATGCGAAACACCGTCGTGCTCTCGACGGGCGCACCGGTGGGCACATCGCGCAGGCCCCACACGCCAAGGTGCGCCACGCGCCCGTCCACGATGATCCCGTACGCGACCCCGGGTACGTGCGTGCGCTCGGCGAACTCGCGCATGAGTCGGTCTATCTCGGGGAAGGCGGCTCTCAGTTTCGTGAGCCGATCGGGATCCGTGAACGCCGCGGCCGGCGCGCGGCTGCTCAGCGGATCCAGCTGCGCGCGGGCGGGTGGGACGGCGAGGGCGACGCCGAGTAGAGCGAGGATCGTGCAGCTTCTCATCGCTTGGCTCCTGCGGGGCGGTGACGAAACGCGGTTGTTGGCGCGGGAGCCCGAACCTCCCGCTCAACGGAGGCTACCGTCTGGAGCGCAGGGCCGCCACGTCGCTGGGATATCGCCCCTCGGCGACGGTCCACAGCGCCTCGGGCGGGAGGGCGGCGGTCGTCTCGAGCCATGCCGCGACGGCGGCGAGCGCCGCGAGCCTGGGGCCGGCCCCGGCGCGAAAGTTCTCGCGCGTCACGTCGCACGGAAGCTCCGGCAGCTCGACGCTGTCGTCCGCCAGCACCACCGTCCCAGCGCTCACGCGATCGAACGCGCGGGCGGCGGATAGCTCTCGCGCGCCGTCGGCCGAGACCACGAGTAAGGCGTCAATGCGCTCGATCCCCGTGAACAGAACGGGCTCCGGACTGATGATGACCTCCGACAGAGAGAACCCCGTCCCCTGTGTGACGGGGTTGTCGTTCTTCTGGGTCACGTGCAGACCGGCGAGCATCGCCGCCTGGGCCAGGAGCGTTGCGGCGGTCTGCACTCGCTCGCCCGCACTCCCGGCGATGACGATCCCCAGAGGTTGGGTGAGGTGGTGGGCGAATCGCGTTTCGCCGCCCGTGGCGCGTCTCTCGGCTTCGGGCCCCGTGGGGCTCCGTCGGCTCGCCGCGAACGTCGGGCGCGGCTCGTCGCGTAGAATGCCCAGCTCGTAGCCCGCGCGATCGGCCACCGCGCGCAGCTGGGAGCCGGTGAGCCTGTTCCATCGCGCCGCGTAGGCCGTACACAGCTCGAGCACTTCCACCACCGCGAAGCCCGGATGCGCGACGGCCTGCGCGATGACCTCGGGCAGGTCGCGGTCGGTGGCGAGCTTGCGCGCCACGAATGGGGCGCGCGCGGCGAGCAGCACCCGCGCGAGATCGAGCGGCGGGACGACGTTACCACCGGGCGTCGTGCTCGTGATGAAGTCGAGCGGGGAAAACGCGGAACCCTGTCCCCCCGTCATGCCGAAGAGAAAATTGTTGTGTACCAGCACGGTGACGTCGGGATTGAGCAGCGCGGCGTTGATGAGATGATTGATGCCGATCATGGCGCCGCCGTCGCCGATCATCACGACGGACTTGAGGCGGCCGGCGCCGAGCGTGGCGTCGGCGAGCGCGATGCCGGTGGCGAAGGCCGTCGAGCGGCCGTGGGTCGTGTGAATCGTGTGTGGCGTCGCAAACTGCGCGTCGGCCAGCCCCACGCAGCCGATGTCTGTAACGATCGCAATGTCGCTGCCCGCCCGATCCTGCCGGTCCAGCGCCTGAGCCAACGAGCGGAGCACGAGGCCGTGCCCGCATCCCTTGCAGTAGGGGAGGGGCGCTCCTTCGCGCAGCAGCGGCGCGCTCACGGCGCGGCCTCGACGGCGGCGACGATCTGGCTCGGCGTGATCATGTTCCCGAGCCGGTTCACCCGGATCACCTGCTTGCCTGCCAGCAGCGGTTCCAGGACGCCCGCGTAGAGCCCGCTCAGGTTTTCCTCCGCGATCACCACCCGGTGACACCGTTCCGCCGCGGCTGCGATCGCCTTGGCGGCGACGGGGAACAACGTGAGCGGCTGAAGGAAGGAAAACGACCGGTCCCGACACGCCTGACGCGCCGCCCGGGCGGTGATGCCGTAGCTGATGACCAGCGTGTCTGCGTTCGGCTCGAGTTCTTGCTCGACCAGGCACATCTCCCCGGCGTGCGCGGTGATCTTCTCCTGAAGATGCGTGAGCAACTCGAGCACCTCCGGCGAGTTCTTCCGCAACCGCCCGCTTTTGTCGTGTGCCGAACCCGTGGCTACGACGCGGACGTCGCCGCCCACGGGCGCGAACACGGGTGGCTCCTCCAGGCAGTCGATCATGTACGCGACGAACGGCGGCCGTCCGGCGCCTGGTTGGCTGCCATTGGTGACCGACCGTCGCGCGGCAACGGGGAGGCGACGCAGCGAGTCCGTGTCCACGGACTCGAGCGTCATACCGACTTCCTTATCCGACAGCAACACGACCGGCGTACGCAACCGCTCGGACCAGTGAAACGCGGTCTGGGTCAGCTCGTAGCATTGACGCGCGTCGCCCGGCGCGAACACCGGAATGGTGTAGCCGCCGGACGTGCAGAACTCGGCAAGCAACACGTCACCCTGCGCGCCCTGCGTGGCGCCGCCGGTCGAGGGTCCCAGTCGCTGCACCAGCGCGATCACGACGGGGGTCTCCGTCATCAGCGCGTATTGCAGCGTCTCGATCATAAGACAAAAGCCCGGACCGGAGGTCGCGGTCATGGCCCGAACGCCGGTGAGCGAGGCGCCCACGCAGTAGGCGAGCGCCGAGATCTCGTCCGGCGCCGCAACGCCGAGCCCTCCGTGGCGGGGCAACTCCGCCATCATGGTCTGGTAGATCTCGCTCGATGGGGTGATGGGATAGCCGCTGAAGAACCGGCAGCCGGCGTCCAATGCGCCGAGTGCTACCATCCGGTTCCCGGAGACCAGCTCGCGAGCGCCGACCTGTGCCACGTTGACCACCGGACCGTTCGGTGAGACCAGATGCACCTTCTACCTGGAGGCCTGAAGCGAGCATAAGGGGCGCATGAAGTCCCGGTGGGGTGAGCTCGCCCGGCGGGCCGAAGCCATACGGCCTCGTCGCACAGATCGCGACGCTTGAGCGCCCCGTCAGGTTGGAGGGCCGCGCGGCCCCGGGAATCACCGGGCCGGGCCGACGACCACTGGAAGGTTTGTTTTTTGGGGGAGTGTCAGCCGGGCAGCGCGCTCATGAAGCCACGGCGTTCGTGCGTCAGGACGCGGCCTGGCATGCGAGGATGGCCGACAGCGGCCCGGTCAGCACGTACCCCGCGTCATCCTTGAACTGGTAAGCGGTGGGAGCCGCTCCGCCGGTTCCATTGCCGTTGGCGACGCCTGCCTGCATGTACTCGTACGGGCCGACCTTGAAGCTGTGCTCGGCGATACGGTGCCAGCCATCGGCCAGCAGCACCGAACGCACCTTGGTCACATCAATGGCGATACTCACTTGGTCATGCCTCCGGTTGGCTGCGGTGCGGTTGTCGTTTCTCCCACGAAGCGAAGCACGGTGCCGCTGCGGCGATAGTGCAGCACCCTCGTGATCCCCGGGGCCTGGCCACCCATGTGGACGTTCAACGTGCTGGCGCCCGGCTCGACCCACATCACCTGGCCCTGAAGTTCTCCGCCCACCAGCCGCACGCGCTCGGCGCCCATCGGGGACCTGGTGGTCATGCGATGCCGTGCATCTGGTCGGCCGTGGTGATCCAGTCATACGCGGCGGCCCGGTGATTGAACCGATAGACCCCCGAATCGGTCGCGGGCGTCGTGCTCGGGACTACGGAATGCTCGGGCCGCGCCCGTTCGCGGAGTTCGATGATGAACCCGTTCCACGGGCCGCCGCGGAAAGGATAGGTGGAGCGTCTCATGGAGCGTGGCATGGTCACTGGACGGCGATGAGCCAGTCGTATGACACGTCCACGTGCTGCTGCTGCTCCATAGGGTTCGGGGCGAACAACCGCACGACCCGCCCGGTCATGGACAGCAGCTTGCCCTCGTACACGGTGTGTCGGTTCAACCAGGTCACGCGGGAGTTTCTGCGGTTGATCTTCAGCTTAAAGCGGCGCAGCGGGGTGTTCATGTCGGGCCTCTCGCGTGATCTGCGGCGCGATACATAAAGAAAGAGGCGGGATCAGCGCTGAGGCTCGATCCCGCCTGCGATTCGCTCTTGTCGGTGAAGCGCGATGCCGCGCTCCGCTGATAGAAGGATAGTCGGTTGGCGGGGCCGCGTCAACGCTCGCGCTGGGGTTCGCACGC
>DATMAW010000042.1:0-31558 GCA_035559715.1 Gemmatimonadales bacterium
TCATACGGCTCTCCTTGGTCACGCCCGAGGTGCGGCGAGCCGTAAGATGCACCATTCCGGGGCGGGACGCGAGCGAGCCATGGGGGAGGCCGGTGGGCGGGGGTTGGTGGGAGCGGGACTCAAGCGCCGGGTCGAGGCGCCGGGGTGGGGGTCAGGGGCCGAAATCTCCGGTTCTTTGACGGGCCGATGTTGAAGCACGGACTTCAGGACCTGGATGGCCAGGCGATCCGGAGGCCGCGGCCGCGGGGGGTGTGGCCGATGGCGGAGTATTTGGAGGAGAGGTTTGGGAGGATCAGGACGGGGTGGTGACCGGCTGTGGGATATCCGCAACAGATCCCGTGTGGGCAATGGCTCCAGATGTCCCAAGAACGCCCGTCCAAGTCCCAATTCTGCCCTTTCTAGTTGTTCGGCACAATCTCATCCTTGACGCACCGTACCAGAACTCACGCCGAGAACCATGGCCGTGCTGGACTATTACCTCTCGAAATCCCAGTTCCTGACAGGCCTGCGCTGCCACAAGTACCTGTGGTGGCTGGTGCACGAGCCAGAGGCGCCCGAACTCCGCCCAAGCGACATCCTGCTTGACCGCTTCGATCAGGGCCGAGAAGTCGGGGAGCGCGCCCGGACCTATGTGCCAGGCGGCGAGCTGATCGGAACGCCTTTCGTCCCCCTCGCTGAGCGCATCGAGCTGACGAGGCGCGCGCTCGCCAGTGGGGCCCCGGTTCTCTACGAGGCAGCGTTCGAAGCGGACGGGGTTCGAGTAATCGTGGACATCTTCGAACGCACTGCCGACGGCTTCACCCTGATCGAGGTCAAACAGAACACGTCCGTCAAGCCAGAGCACATACCGGACGCGGCTATCCAAGTACACGTCGCTCGAAGAGCTGGGGTTCCCATCACCCGAGTCGAAGTGATGCACCTCAACGACGAATGCCGGTTTCCAGATCTGAGCAACCTGTTTTCCCGGGCCGACGTTACGACCGAAGTGCAGAACGTTTTGCCGGGACTGGCGGAGGCGATCCAGGGACAGCGGCAGGCAGTTGCAGGACCCCTCCCCGACGTCCCGATTGGTGATCACTGCCGGCGTCCAACCCCCTGCCCGTTCATGAGTCGCTGCTGGCCACGTCTGCCCAAGTACCACATCACCACGCTCTACAGGCTCCACGCCAAGAAGCTCAGTCGGCTGCAGGACCTAGGCGTAGAAACGATCCCGTCCATTCCGGACGACTTCAAGCTCACGGCTACCCAGGCCCGTCAGCGGGGCGCAATCCGAGCTGGCCGGGTGCTCGTGGAGCCCACACTCGGCCCAGCGCTTCAGCGCATCCGCGAGCCGCTGGCTTTCCTGGATTTCGAAACGGTTGCTCGCGCCGTACCAGTTTGGCATGGCTGCCGTCCGTGGCAGCAGGTGCCCGCCCAGTTCAGCTGTCACGTGCGGCGAGAGGATGGTCAGACGGAGCACCACGAGTGGCTCGCGGACGGACCGGGTGACCCCAGGCGCGAGTTGGCCACGCGCCTGATCGAGGCGTGCCAAGACGTCCACCAAGTCCTGGCGTACAACGCGTCTTTCGAACAGGACTGCATTCTGCATCTGGCGGATGTTTTTCCCGATCTCCGAGAACAGCTCCTGCGGATCGCGGAACGGTTGGGTGACCTCTTGCCAATCGTGCGCGAGGGCGTGTATCACCCGGAATTCAACGGAGGCTTCGGTCTCAAGGCCGTGGCCCCGGCCCTGGTTCCGGAGGTGTCATACGACGACCTCGTCATCGCCTCAGGCGGCGAAGCCACGCTGGAGTTGGCACGGTTGCTCCTGACGACCGATGAGCTCGGTCGCGAGGAACGCCAAGATGTCCGGCGGCAGCTGCTGGAGTACTGTAAGCGCGATACTTGGTGCCTGGTTCGGCTGCTGGATCGCCTGAGAGATCTCGTCGGCGCCGCCTGACGCAGGAGCTGTACGTCTGATCATGGTCTACGGCCTTCGGGACGCCCTGTTGGAGCACTGGCTAGAAGCGTGGGGACACGTCAATGAGCGGGACTCTCTTCAAGCAGGTTGGCCACGACCTCGGCTTGCTCATGGAGCTGATTCAGGGCCGCCCGGCGCGGCGCCAGGCTCGCGCCCAACCTGCCCGAGAAGCTCGAGCGCCAGCGCGAGGTGCGCGCCCTCGAGGCCAAGCGGGACCAGGCGTGGCGCGATTACGACCAGGCCAGCCGCGACGTGGGCAGCAAGAAGGAGGCGCTGCTTGACGAGATCAGCCGCCGGCTGAAGTTGCGGACCGAGATGGATGTCCTTTTCACGATCCGGCGGTGCCTGGAGTGACCGCCATTAAGCTGACACCATTGGCGGATCCTCGTGTAGCTTCACAAGTTGCGTATGTCCACAAACAGTGTACTATAGTCCACATATTGTGTACAAGGAGCCATGTGGCTGCCCGCAAGCGGATGAGACCTGAAGCCAGGCCATCCAAATCCACGCTCGGGCGCCTGCTTGGTTCCGAGGCCCGCGCCAAGGTCCTGACCGCCCTACTCCTCGGGGCGCAGGACCGCTATTACGTCCGCAGCTTGGCTACGCGACTCATGTTGCCACCTACGGCCGTAAGCCGGGAGCTGCTGACTCTGGAACGGCTGGGCCTCGTTCGCCGCCAGACCGAGGGTCGCCGCCTCTACTGCGAGTTGAATCGCGCGGCGTCCGTGCTACCCGAACTCCGGACTCTGGTACTCAAGCTTGGCGGTCTGGCCGAGGCGCTGCGAACGGCGTTGGAGGCACGTCGCTCGGCGATACGGTGGGCCTTTCTGTACGGATCCATGGCGAGCGGCCGCGACACGGCTTCCAGCGACCTGGATCTGTTCGTCGTGGGAGATATGAGCTCCATCGAGCTCGCCGAGCTTCTGCGGCCGACCGCCGAGTTGCTGGGCCGGGAGATAAATCACTTTCTGATCGCGCCTGGAGAGTTTCGCGAGAAGCGTCAGACCGACGGGAGTTTCGTATCTCGCGTCCTTTCGGGTCCGAAGGTCGTCCTGATCGGGGATGCACGAAGCGCTCAGGCCACTGATTGAGGCCAGGTGGCTGGAGGAGCAGCCCACGAGCGCGGAGGAGATTAGCGGGCTGCTCGCCATCGCCCGGCGGCGGCTGGACGAACTGGAGGGAACGTTGAAGTACGCGGACTCCGTCTTCACGCTGGCCTACGATGCCGTGCGCTGCGCAGCCACGGTCGTTCTGCGCGCCCACGGTGTGCGCGCGAAACAGGCGCGGCACCATGAGATGACATTCGACGCATTGCACCGGCTCGCGATCCCCGACCTGTCTGACAAGGCTTGGTACTACAACGATTGCCGGCGCAAGCGCGCCCGGCTGGAGTATGACAGTGCAGGCGACGTGTCGAACACCGAAGCGGAAGATCTTCGCCGGGAGGCGGCACGCTTCGTCGGCGCCGTACGCCGGTGGGTTCTTTCTGCCCGCCCGGAACTAGCTCGGGAGCTGAAGAAATAGGTATGGGGCACACGCATCCAACGACCGATCAACCCGAGAAGCTCGATCTCCGATCCCACGAGGTGGCCGAGGACAAGCGCAGGGAATTGCTACGCCTCTTCCCGGAGATCCGGACCGAAGGCGGCAAGGTGGACTTCGACCGGCTCAAGCTCGCGCTCGGCGAGGCTGGAGACGTAGGCAAGGAGCGCTACGGCATGACGTGGCCGGGGAAGGCCTAGTGCTTCAAGGCCATCCAGACGCCCAGCCTGGGCACGCTGCACCGCTGCCGCGAGGAAAGCGTCAACTTTGATACGACCGAGAACGTGATCATCGAGGGTGACAACGTCGAGGTGCTCAAGCTGGTTCAGGAGTCGTACCTCGGGAAGGTCAAGATGATCTACATGGAGCACTTCGAGACGCTGGGAGTCCCTCTTGACGTGGTCGTGACTGCGGATGAGGTCCGAACTGTATTGATGGAGCGCTAGCACTCGCTCGCGTGTGAGGTGACTTCGCTGAAGGCGTTCGTCGCCGTTACCGACAACGATTGGTTCCGCTTCCTCCGTGCCCGACCCGAGCTGGACGAGGTCAACTTCTGGCAGCCGGGCGGAGGCAGGCAGTTCCGCGCCCTCGACACGGGACAGCCATTCCTCTTCAAGCTCCACCACCCCGAGAACTTCATTGTCGGCGGCGGGTTCTTCACCCACTTCTCACTGCTTCCTGCAACACTGGCATGGGAAGCATTCGGCGAAAAGAACGGCGCTGCGTCGTTCAGCGAGATGCGCGAGCGGATCGAGAAGTACCGGCGCGTGGCCACGGATCCGCACGCCGACTACACGATCGGTTGCATCATCCTCCAGGATCCATTTTTTCTGGAACGCCGCGACTGGATCGACCCGCCGGCGGGTTTCCACCCCAACATCGTCGTCGGCAAGACCTATGACCTGCGCTCGAGTCCGGGACGAGAGCTCTGGGAAGCCGTTCAGGCAAGGCGAACCGGCAGCGTGGTCGGCCGCGTCGCGGAGGCCGCCCAGTCGATGTACGGCGAGCCGCGTCTCGTCCGGCAGCGGATCGGTCAGGGCACGTTTCGCGTGCTCGTCACGGACACGTACGAGAGGCGCTGCGCGGTTACGCGTGAGAAGGCACTACCGGTCTTGCAGGCAGCCCACATCCGGCCGGTGAGCGAGGGCGGCGCGCATCGCGTGGATAACGGTCTCCTGCTCCGGTCCGACGTCCACACGCTGTTCGATCGCGGCTACTTGACCGTGACACCGGACTTCCGCCTCCGCGTGAGCCGGCGCCTGCGCGATGACTTCGACAACGGCGAGCACTACTACCAGTACGAGCAGTCCGCCCTCTGGGTGCCCGAGCGCGCCGACGATCGCCCGTCGCGCGAGTTCCTGGAATGGCACGCCGACACCGTGTTTCGCGGCTGAACACCGGAGACCGCATGGATCGCCTCGACGAGATACGACAGGACCTCCGCGCGTTCGTGGCCGAGCGCGACTGGGAACAGTTCCACGACCCCAAGAACCTCGCCATGGCCGTCGTCTCGGAAGCGGGCGAGCTGGCCGCCGAGTACCGCTGGATTTCCAATGCCGAGGCGGATGACTGGTCGCGCGATCCGGAGCACCGGAACCGCGTGGCGCGCGAGGCCGCGGATGTCGCGATCGCGCTGCTCCTGTTCTTCGATCGAATCGGGGTGGATGCCCTCGAGGCCGTGCGGCAGAAGCTCGAGCTGAACCGGCGGCACTACCCCGTGGCGGCGAGCCGGGGGAGAGCGGAACGGCCGAAGGGGATTGGGTAAGCCTGGGCCGCGGCTCCGCCCTTGAGTTTGCGTTTTTTTGGTTATGTGGCGGGGCCGTTAGCCTTTAGATTGATCGGTGGAACTCAACCCATTTAGGTGTTGGCATCCGCAACCATATGTCCCATTCGCACTTACGAACCGGCAGGGCTAGATTGATGCATGCCTTGCTGCACCCGGCAGTCTCCACGGCGGAACCCATGCCGCTGAGCCGCAACGCTCAGGTTCTGCGCTTCCTCCTCGAGGTCGCGCCTGACGTCGGGCGCATCAAGCTCGCCAAGTTCGCCTACCTCGCGGACTGCGAGGCCCACCGCTACCTCGGCCGCCCCATCTCGCAGTTCCGCTACCGCTATGCTCAGCACGGCCCCTCTGACGACCGCCAGTTCTACGCCGCGAAGGACGAGCTGGTCGCCGGCGGATTCGCGACCGAGGTCCCCATCCAGTCCGGGCCGTATCTGGGATACGAGGTGTCACCGGCCACCAGGGCGGGCGAGTACACATTCGACCAAGCAGAAACCGAGATCCTGCGCTACGTTGCGGAAAGGTACCTCTCCCCCACCGCGCGCAGTCTGTGTGACGAAGTCGTCTACCAAACGCCGCCCATGAAGGGCGCCAAACTCGGAGACCGGTTGCAGATGGATCGCATGCGCGACGAGAGCGCCACAGACGACAAGCTCGGGTTCAACCTCGAGCGCCTCCTGGCCGGCGAAGCGTCCGTCGAGGCCGGGCGGTACCGGCCGCTGCGGGAGTCCGTGGATGAGCTACGAGCTCGCCATCGCGCCTGAAGCCGAAGAGGATCTCGACCACCTCATCACCTCCCTCCCCAAACGCCGCCGTGAGCCGCCCTCCGGGCGGTGCTCGTCGAGCTGGAGAAGCTGGCGACGAATCCATCGCTCGCCGTTCGGTCCACTCTGGGCCGGCCAACCTACCGGTTCTCGTTCGACGCCGAAAACATCGCCTATCGCTGGGCCGCGACGTTCAGGTACGGACAGGACGAGCGCACGATCGTGATCACGCACATCTACAAAGTCACGTTGTAGACGGCTTGCCCGAGCGCCCCGGCGATCGCCCCTCGCCTGAACTCCTGGAATGGCACGCCGAACCTGCCTTTCCCGGCTGGTCGCGCGACCCGGAGCACCGCAGCCGCGTCGCACGCAAGGCGCGGATGTCGCTACCGCGCTGCTCCCGTTCTTCGACCGGATCAGAGCGGATGTCGTCGAGGCGGCGCGGAACAAGCTCGATCTGAACCACCCGCTCGCACGTTTCGATTGCGCCATTCGAAATGAACGGCACCCGGCTGCACGTTTCGAATGCGGCATTCGAAGCGTACGCCACTGGACTGCACGTTTCGAGCGCACCGTTCGAAGCGTGCACCAGGGATGTGTCCGATTCCAATGGTCCGATCGAAACGTACGGCAGGGTGACGGACGTTTAGATCGCGTCATTCGAACCCAGCCTCCGGCAGGCGCTCGTTCCCGACTCGGCCGAGATCTCGCTCTGCAGGAACTGCAACACCGCGATCTCCTCGCTGCGCAACGAGCCGCTGGGCCGGCTGCGCCGCCCCCCAATGGGCCGCGGCTCCGGCGCCGCCACGCCACGGTGATACGCCTCAATGATCGCGGGGTGCACGTAGTACTTCCGGCACACGGCACGCGTGTTCCGCAACCGCTGGGCCACCTGATCCAGCGCGCGATTCACGTTGCGCCGCGCGTCCCGCTCGCTCGCCGCCGGACCCATCTCCCGCAACGCCCGCGCCGCCAGCATCGTCCCGCTCCACGTGCGGAAATCCTTGGCGGTGACGTCGCGCCGCGTCACCTGCCGCAGGTACTGGTTGACGTCCTCCGAGTCAATGCTCTGCCGCTTGCCCTCTTCGTCCACGTACTTGAAGAGCTGCTGCCCCGGAAGATCCTGCAGCTGCTGCACCACGCGCGCCAACCGCTGATCGGTGATCACCAGCGAATGCAGCACGCCGCTCTTGCCGCGAAACTCGAACCGCAGCGTGTGCCCCTGCACCTCCACGTGCCGCTGCCGCAACGTGGTGAGACCGTACGACCGATTGCTCTTCACATACTCGTCGTTCCCCACGCGAATCAACGTCTTGTCCAACAGCCGCACCAGCGTGGCGAGCAGCTTGCGCCGCGGCAGGCCGGCAAGCGCGAGATCCCGCTCGACCTGCTCCCGGAGCCGCGGCAGCGCTTCGCTGAACGCCAGCATGCGGCCGAACTTGGATTCGTCGCGCAACGCGCGAAACCGGGGATGATAGCGGTATTGCTTCCGCCCCTTGGCGTCCCGCGCCGTGGCCTGCATGTGCCCGTTGGGATCGGGACAGATCCAGACTTCGGTCCACGCCGGTGGAATGGCGAGCGCGGCGATGCGGCGCCGCTCCGCCCGGTCCCGAATCAACGCTCCGCCCCGGCCATAGTAGGCGAAACCCGTGCCCGCGCGCTTCCGGGTGATCCCGGGCAGCGCATCGCTGACGTACGTGAGACCGGCCGCCTCGGCGGCGGCGGCGTGTGTGTCGCGAGCCTCGACGCCCACGGGGCGAGGCCTACCCCGCCTCGGGGGTCAACCGCACATCGTGACGCGCCCGCCCCGACAGCCGCGCCACCGGAACGGCCGGCGGCACCTGGGTAAGCTCGGGTGTCAGATCTGCATCGCTGAGAAGCTCGGCATACGGACCGAGGCGTCGCCGGGACACGGCGCGATAGAACGCGGGCAGTGGTGCGGGGCGCCCGTCATGGAAATCGGACAGCGCGCGGTCTCTGGCAATCCGGGACCGGATGCGCAAGAGCTGCGAGCGGCTGTCACGCATCGAGAGGGTGCGCAACAGCTGTACGCCCTTGAGGCCCGGCCGGCGCGTGGACCACACGCGGCGCGCGGTCATCGGAGCTGACGTCACCGCGGAGTAAAACCGGAGCATCTCGTCGTAGTACTCCAGCGCCGTGTAGTTTCGCAGCCGGATCACGAGAAACGGCGTGTAGTAGAAGCTGAACGGCATCGCCGTGAGGATCCGACCTTCGGCAAGCAACTGGTCGAACATGGGCGTGCCGCCGTACGGCATCGGGATGTTCATCTGTGGCCAGACGAACGGGACGCGTCGCAGGAACTCGATGGTGAGATCGATGGGCTCGGAGCCGGCATCCGCGTCGGTGCCGAAGATGAAACAGGCGCCGAGCCCGGGGACGTACTGGTGCAGGGCCTCGAAGTGCGCCGCCACGTTCCCCAGCTTCTCGAGCCCAACCCGGGAGCCAACCCCCGCCTTGTTTGAATAATCGGCCCACGACTCGATTCCCGGCGCGGCGTACACACAGTTCGTCTCGGCCAGCCGCCGGAGTCGCGCCCCACGGAGGATGGTCAGCGAGCTCCCCATGAGATACGGGCTTCGGGCGCCCGGCGGCACGGTCTCCATGACCTCCATCACGGAGTCGAACTTCACGGCAAAGTTCGGGTCGTGCCAGGCAACGAGCGTCCCGGGCAGCCGCCGGGCCACGAAGTGCAGATCCCGGGCGAGCTGATCCATGGGGAGGAGAGCGAAGGGGTTGTTCCAGTCCACGCAAAAGTCGCAGCGATACGGACATCCCACGCTGCTCAACATGGGCACGTTGCTGAGCAGCGTGGGGCGGCCACGCGGGAAGCTCGCGGTGCGGATATCGGGCAGACGCTCGGCCACGCTCGGAATCTCCCGCAGCGCTCGCCCGCTGGAGACGATCAGCGGCGGATCGAACGAGCCGCGGAGAATGTCGTCTATCAGGTCCTTGTCGCAGTCCTGCACGACGAGGTCGAAGAACCGCAGGCAGTCGAGCGGGAACGCCCGGGCGTGCGGGCCGCCGATCACGGTGAGCGCACCGGCCTGCCGGAACCGCTTCGCCAGGGCGTAGGCCAGCGCGCTGGCCTGCGTGAAGGCGGCGATGAACACGACCTGTGCGTCACGCGGCAGGAGGTCCCCGGGATCGCTCTGGCCGTAGTAGGTCGCGTAGTGTGCCTCATGCCCCAGCTGCCGGCACCAGGCCGCGATGGCCTGCGGCGTGATGCTCGCGAGCTGCCGCTTGAACAGGCGATTGTGCAGTGCTTCGACGGCCGTGTGCGCCACGGACGGCACCAGGAGGTCCAGGATGCCCACGCGCACGGCCGGCCTACCGCTCCGGGAATCCGGGCGCGAACGCAGCGCAGAACCGGTCGGGGCGGACGATGTGCCGCTCGCGCATCCACGCGTCGGCCGCCGCGATCAACGCCGCCCCCTCGTCCCCACCCACCAGCTCACCGAGCCGCCGCCGCGTCACGGCCTCATACAAGCGCGACCGCGACGCCGTGTACACGTCGAGCGCGATCCGCAGGTGCTCCACCGCGCGGCCGGGCCGGCCGCGGGTGGCCTCGATGGCCGCGCGGAGCAACCGGCCGTTCGCCTCGTGGACGCGCCCGAGCGTGTGGCCCTGCCGCTCGATCCAGCGCGCGTCGCGCTCCGCAGCGCGGAGCAACGAGGGCCGCATCCCCTGCCCGACAGCGGCCACGGCGCAGGCCGCGCGGAACTGTAGGTACCGCGCGCGAATGCGCTTGATGCGGAGCAGCTGCGAGCGGCGGAGCGCTGGCCCGGCTTCGGTGATGTGCGCCTGCGCCGCGATGGCATCCCCCGTGTATTGCGCGATCAGCACACGGGACAGAAGCGCATAGAAATCCGGCAGGGAGAACGCGCCCGGTCGCCGCAGACCGGCGGAAGCCGCGAGGTCGTCGGTCGCTCCCTGCACGTCGTCGGCCACGAGCCACACGAGCGACCCCCACGCCGTCCGGAACATCGTCGCCGCAAACAGATTGCCACGATCCAATGCGTCCGACAGCCATTGCCGCGAGAGCCGGCACAACTCCTCGAGCTCGCCCAGTTCCAGGAGAATGGGGATGTGGTACACCTTGGCAATGTTGAGCTGCCACGCGGCGAAGCCCCGGTCCCGGGCGAGGATCGTCTCCGCTTCCTGCACGAGCGCCACCGCCCGCTCATGCTTCCCCTCGTGGAATGCCAGCACGCCCCCGATGGTCTTGCACAACCCCAGCGTCTGCTCGGATCCGAGACGACGGGCGAGTGCTTCTGCCCGAGCCAGGAGGGCGGCGGCTTCCGCCGGCGATCCCGAGCTGGCAACGAATCCGGCTTCCATGGCGAGGGCCCGCGCGACGCGGCTCGGCTCGCCTGCCTCGAGGGCGAGCAGCAGGTGCAGTGCCTGGAACGCCGCGCCCTGGATGTTGTCGACGAGAGCCATTCCCTCGGCCACGGCCCAGCACGTGTCGATCCGCGTGAGCTGATCGGCCGGAATGGCCGACGCGGCTCGCTCCCGGTAGTGCAGCCCCCGCCATCGGAGCCGCAGGCGCCGCAGCACAAGCAGGCCCAGCGCGCGAGCGGACGTCGCGGGGAGCGAGAGTCCCACCTTGGCCAACACCTCTCCGAGGACGCCGAGCCCTTCCTGGATCCGCCCGCTGATCAGGAGTTGCTGGCCGGCACGGCGCTCGAGCTCCAGCGCCGTCGCGGCATCCACCATCGTGGTCGCGCGCAAGTAGGCCCGCGCTGCCTCGCCGCCGCGCCCCGCGCTGGCGAGCGCGTCCCCCAGCCCGACGAACCACGATGCGGTTTCGGGCCCCGGCTGAGAGGCGAGGTGGAGCGCCCGCTGGTAGAACAACGCGGCGCGCTCGAACGCCAGCGATGCCTGTGCACCCCGGGCGGCCCGGGCCGCGTACATCGCCGCACGGGCGGTGTCTCCCGCCCCCAGGCAGTGCGCGTACAGCGACTCGGGATCGTCGATGCCCTTGCTTTCGAGCCCCGCAGCCAGACGCCGATGAATCGCGCGCGTCGCGTCCTCTCCGATGGAACGCACGAGACTCTCCCGAATCCGATCGTGGTACAGGTCAACGCGCCCACCGGTCGCATCCGCCCGGACGAGATGCGCGACACCCAGCGTCGTCACCAGCGGTCGTTCGTCCCCGCTGAGCCCCGCGGCGCGATAGGCCACTTCGGCATCGATCGGCTGGCCCGCGATGGCCAGGACCTGCATGAGCTCCCGTGCGCCGGACGGCATCCGCGCGATGCGGGCCTGGAGCATTTCGCCGAGGCCCAGCGACAACGGGCTGCCTGCCGTCGGCGCGCTGAGGACGAATCGCGCCATCTGATCCAGCAGAAACGGGTTGCCGTCGGATTCCTGCGCCAGCCGCTCGGCGTACGCCACGAGATCGGTCGCCTGCTCGCCCAGCAGCGAGCGCGCGAATCCCGCGGCTTCGGACAGGGGAAGCGGGCCTACGGGAAGCGACGCCGCGATCTCCACGCCGCTCAGCAGGTGCTGGAGGAACGGAACGGTCGGGATGTCCTCACTCCGAAAGCTCAGCACGAACAGCAGACTCATCCCGCGCCGCACCGCAAGCAGGTCATTCAACAGGTCGGCGCTGTCGCGATCGGCCCATTGGAGGTCATCAATGTGGATCACGACCGGCCGCTCCACCGCCATCGCGCCCAGCAACTCGCGCAGCGCCGCGAACGCGCGGCGTCGCAGCTCCCGCGCGTCTTCAATGTCCGGGGCCTCGGCGGCGCGGTGATCAACGGCCTCCACGCGCCGCAGCGCCGGAAAGACGCGCGTCAGGGCGCCGATACCCGCCGGAAGCCGCGCGCGCACGACGGCATCCGGCAGACCCATCAGCACGCGAGTCAGCGCGTCCATGACCCCGTCCAGGGCCTTGTACGGCACGGATTCTCGCACGTAGCACCGGCCCCCGAGGACCAGGGCGCGCTGGCGGGCCACGAGCTCCGTGGTGAAGTGACGCACGAGCGTGCTCTTCCCGATACCCGACGGGCCGTGCACGCACAGGGCGACGACCTCTCCGCTCTCCGCCCTGCGGAACGCCGCCTCCAGCGCTGCCAGGCCCGCGCTGCGCCCGATCAGGATGGCGTCCGCTGCGGGCCGCGCATGCTCCACGCGAACGGTGCGTCGCGACTCGGAACTACCCAGTCGCTCCAACAGCCGGTCTCCGCCAAGCCGCTCAGCCGGCGAGCGAGCGAGCAGTGCCATGCAAATCTCCGCCAGGTCGCCAGGGACCTCCGGCGCCAGGGTGGCGGGAGACGGCGGGTCGGCCTCCTGTTTCTGGAGCAGCAGCTCATGCAGGGCGGATCCCGCGAATGGCACGGCGCCCGTGAGCGCTTCGTACAGCAGCACCCCAACGGAATACCAGTCGCTGGACGGCACCGACGGCTCGCCGCGGCACCGTTCCGGCGAGATGTATTCCAGTGTGCCGAAGATCCCGAACTCGGTCGTTCGCGGAGCGACGGTCGTCACCACGTCCACGGCGATGCCAAAGTCGAGGAGTACCACGCGGCCTGCTTCGGTCACGAGCACGTTGGACGGTTTGATGTCGCGATGCACTTTCCCGGCCCGATGCAGCGCCGCGACGCCTTCGACGAGCTGCCGCAGGGCGGGCCGCAGCCGGCTCATATCCATGGCGCCCGCCGCGCCGGTCGGGCGCACGTACCGCAGAAAGTCCGGGCCTTCCACTAGCTCCATCGTGAAGAACCAGACGTCCTCGTCCGCGACGAGCTCATACAGGTTGACCAGATTCTCGTGGGCCACGTCCGCCAGCGCGCGGAACTCGTTCTTGAAACGGTACAGGGACGCCGCGTCCGCCGAATACAACGTCTTCAGCGCCACGCGCACGCCGCGCTCGCGGTCGAACGCTTCGTACACGATTCCCATTCCGCCGCGGCCGAGCTCTCGGAGGATGGTGAAGCGATCGTTGCCGGCAAGAAGGGAGGGCCGGACCATGGTGCCATCTGGTGGCGAACGGAGTCTCTTACAGGCGCCGGCCGGGCTTGTCAACCACGTGGATCGGGAGGGGCTCTCCGCCGACGCGCCGGCCTCACGCGCCTGTCGCACGAGAGCAGGGCGCGAGAGCACCGGCCCTACTCTGGTACCGGGTTGTCTCGCGAGTTCTGAGGCAGCAGCACCGCGGCTCCTCGAAGCTGGCCGCGACGCAACCGGTCCAGCGCTTCATTCGCGGCGCCCAGCGGAAACGGCTCCACCGTGGTGCGCACCGGCACTCTGGGCGCGAGGAGCAGGAATTCCTCGCCGTCCCGCCGCGTGAGGTTCGCCACCGAGCGCAGCACGCGCTCGCCCCACAACAGGGCATACGGCATCGAGGGGAGGTCGCTCATGTGAATCCCCGCGCACACCACCACCCCACCCTTCACCACGGCGCCGAGTGCCGCGGGAACCAGCGCGCCCACGGGCGCGAACAGAATGGCGGCGTCGAGCGGCTCGGGCGCCGGCTCGTCCGATCCGCCCGCCCACTCGGCTCCCAGCTCCCGCGCGAACGCCTGGGCTACGACGTCGCCCGGACGCGTGAAGGCGAACACGCGCCTCCCCTGATGGCGCGCCACCTGCGCCACGATGTGGGCCGCCGCACCGAAGCCGTAAATCCCGAGCCGCGCCGCGTCGCCCGCCGCGACCAGCGCCCGATAGCCGATGAGTCCCGCGCACAGGAGCGGCGCGGCCTCCGCGTCGCCGTACCCCAGCGGAATGGGAAAGCAGAACCGCTCGTCCGCCACCGTGAGCGTGGCGTATCCGCCGTCCCTGTGGTATCCCGTGAAGCGGGCGCGATCGCACAGGTTCTCGCGGCCGGAGCGACAAAAGCCGCACTCGCCGCACGTCCAGCCGAGCCAGGGAACGCCCACGCGATCGCCCGCGCGATATCGGGTGGCGCCCCGCCCTGCGGCGACGACGCGCCCCACGATCTCATGGCCCAGCACGAGCGGCAGCCTGGGATCGGGGAGTTCCCCGTCTGCCACGTGGAGGTCCGTGCGGCACACGCCGCACGCCGCCACCTGAATCAACAGCTCGCCCGGTCCGGGCTCCGGATCAGGGACCGTCGCGTCGCGCAGCGCCGCCCCAGGGCGGTCCAGCACCATA
This sequence comes from Gemmatimonadales bacterium, assembly GCA_035559715.1. Classification (GTDB taxonomy): domain Bacteria; phylum Gemmatimonadota; class Gemmatimonadetes; order Gemmatimonadales; family GWC2-71-9; genus JACQHC01. The sequence goes on from DATMAW010000042.1 coordinate 14,192, forward strand.
GCCCGCATGGTTACGAATATGCTCGCGCGCCCGCCCAATGGCGCACTGCCACGGCACGACGCAACTTTCCACTGACACGCGGCTTCAGGCTGGAGCCCCTCATGCCCGACAAAGTCTCCCGAGCCGTTCGGTTCGTTCGAGCGCAGATTGATCCCCTGCCGGGCGAGCGCTGTCAGGCCCTGGTCCAGATCGAGCGTCCCGACGTCGGCCCCGGTACCGGGTCGGCGGAAGGCGGCAACAGCCCGGCCGATGTGTTGCGTTCGGTGGCCCGCGCCACGGCCGACGCGCTCTCGGAGGCGTACGGCCCCGAGGGCGTTCGCATTCGGGTTCGCGGCGTGCAGCAGTTCGAGGCCTTCGCGCAACAGATGATCGTGGTGTCGCTGGTCGCCACGAAAGGCGTGGAGCAGAGAAACCTGCTCGGCGTGTGCGACGGATCCGGGGACCCCTACCGCGCCACGGCGCTCGCCGTGCTGAATGGAACCAACCGGTTCCTGGGACTGGAGTAGCGCTCAGGTCCCCTGCCCCGCCGCGATGTGGCGCGCGATGTTCCGCGCCTCGATCCCGATCTGTCGCAGTGAGCCCGTGCTCGTCACGTGGAAGCCGGTGAAATACAACCCGCGCGGCGACGCGGGCGCCCCTCGCCGCGGCAGCTGCCGGGGATCGTCGGGCACGGTGCCCGGCTCGAGGAAATCGAGCGCCGGCCGGTAGCCGGTGGCGAGCACCACGGCGTCGAACCGCTCCCTGGATCCATCCACGAACTCCACGCCGTCCGCCATGAAGCGCTGGATGCCGGGGTGGACGCGAATCGCCCCTCGCTTGACGAGCCCGATGGTACCCACGTCAACCAGCGGGATGCGCGCGTCCTGCGCAATCTGGGTGGCGGGGCCGTACGGCCGCTTCGCGAGCCCGTAGGAGGTCAGGTCGCCGACGCGCGCGCGCTGAATGACCCCGGCAACGACGTCGAGCATGGGCGGAGGGAGCCAACGGGTGCGTAACGTGATGCTGACGATCGGGATGCCCAGGACATCTCGCGGCATGATGTTCACCGCGCTCCGCACCGCGAGCCCCACGCGGGCACCGTGCTCCACCAGATCAATGGCGATCTCGCCCCCGGAGTTGCCGAACCCCACCACCAGGACGCGCTTGCCCCTGAACGCGGCGCCGGTGCGATAGGCCGCGCTGTGCAGCACGGCGCCGCCGAAGTCCGCGCGGCCCGGCCACTCCGGAATCACCGGGACCGCGTTGAGCCCCGTGGCGACCACGACCGCCCGGGACTGCCACGAGCCGGCCGACGTCTCGATCACCCAGTGTTCGCCGGCCCAGCGCACGGCCCGCACCCGCTCGGAGAACCGCGGGGCGATCTCGAACGCGCGGGCGTAGCGCTCGAAGTACTCGATGAGCTGCGCGCGCGACGGATAGCGCGGGTACTCCCGCGGGAAGGGGAGAAACGGCAGCGCGGAGTGCTGTTTCGGCGTGTGCAGGTGCAGGCGATCGTAATGGCGGTGCCAGGCGGCGGCGAGACGGTCGGCCTGCTCCACGATCTCGAACGACACACCCGCCCGGCGCAGACAGGCGCCCGCGGCCAGCCCCGCGGGTCCCGCGCCGATGACGAGTACGTGTGGGTTGAAGGAGCCGGTGTCCGTCAGCAGGACTGGCAGTTGTGGTTGTTCTTCGAGCCCAGTCTTTCGAGGAGGGCCACGGTCGAAAGGAACGGGGGAATGCGCTGCACCGGCCCGTTCGCCATATCCGCGGTGGTCTGGCCGCGCCGGCTCACGGCCGTCACGTCGGCGCCTTTGTCCACGAGATACAGAATCAGCTCGTTGTCGCCGCGCGCCGCGGCGTGATGCAGCGGCGTATAGCCGTTGTGATCCCGCGCGTTCACGTCCGCACCCAGCTCCTCCACCAGGTACTTCACGGCCGGCAGCCAGCCCTCCGGCACGTGGCGGTGCGCGTTGCCGGCGTATCCCTCTCCATAGCCCACGCCGGACGCGGCGTGAATGGGCCACACGCCGGGACCTCCATCCGGGACCGGCGGGAGGCCCGATGGATCGGCGGCCGCGCCGCCACGACGGCGGCGCCCGCCCTCCGGCTTGATGGTGGGGATGTTCGGATCCGCGCCGCGCGCCACGAGCAGGCGCATAGCCTCCACGTCCGTGGCGTACGCCGCGCGCCAGAACGGCGTCGCCCCGCGCGTGTCCACGTCGAGCAGGTCGAACGTGTACGACATGTACCATAGATGCTTCTTCAGGCGAGCGTTGGGATCGGCTCCGCCATCGAGCAGGATTTTCATCAGGTCGAGGTACGTCGTCCGCTGCTGGAGATAGGCCTGCTGCTGGGGATAGCGCGCCTTGGGCGCCCACTGCGTGTTGAGCACGGCGTAGAGTGGCGTTGTTCCGGCGTCGCTCGCGAGGGTGGGATCCGCCCCGCGTTCCACCAGCGTCACCGCGAGATCGAAGTGGCCGTTGATGATCGCCATGAGCAAGGGACTGGTGTGATCACCGGCGCTCACCTGATTGACGTCCGCTCCGGCATCCAGCAACGCCAGCACGGTCTCGCTGTGTCCCTCGCGCACGGCGTGGAGCAGCGGGGTGAGCCCGCCGTGCGAGCCGACGAGCGCGGGATACGCGTCTCCCGCGCCCTCGGCCGGGGCGCCGCCACCCTGGGACTGTTGCCCCTGTTGCGCCTGCTGACCGGCCGGCAGCGCCGCCGTGGCAGCGACCCCAGGCGCGGTGGTGGGCGCCGGGGGCTGGGACGGCAACTGGGTGGAATCCACACGCGGGCCGAACTCCGCGCGATAGGCCGCGGCCGTGCGCCGGCGCTGCTCGGTCTCGGTGGGCGCCGCGTGCGGCGTCTCCATCGCGGCGCGCACGGCGGCCTGTACTTGACTCGGCGCCGGACGCCAGCCGGGCGCGTTGGGCCCTGCCTGGGCGCGGAACGCCTGGAGCACCTGGTCCCGCCGCCGGGCGGCGTCGCGGTCCGCGCGGGCGAGAGACGGCAGATCCACTACGCGGGTCGTGGCGGCGATCCTGGCGCCGCGCTCCAGGAGGAGCCTCACCACGTCCACCCGATTGGCGGACGCGGCCCACATGAGCGGGGTCTGCGCCCACACGGATTCGGCGGCGTCCACCTCCGCGCCCGCATCCAGCAGCGCCCGCGCGGCCTCCACGGCTCCCGCGCCCGCCGCGAAGTGGAGCGACGTGGCGCCACCGGTGCTCGTCTTGGCCTTCACGTCCGCCCCGGCCCGGAGCAGGGCGCTCACTACCGCGGCATGCCCGCCCCTGCTCGCCAGATGCAGCGCCGTGTAGTCCCCCAACCGCGTCACCGCCCTCACGTTCGCCCCGGCGTACAGCAACACCTCCGCCAGCTCCGCGTTCCCCTGCACCGCCGCCCAGTGCAATGCCGTCATCCCGTCCCCCAACGCCGCGTTCACGTCGGCGCCCTGCTTTAACAGCGCGCGCACGGCTGGGAGGTCGTTCCTTCGAGCCGCCTCGGCGACTACCTGGGCGTTCGCGGTGCCGGCGAGCGCAAGCGATGCTCCGACGATCGCGACGCCCCGACGAAACGACCGGGCGATCGCCCGCAGTCGCCTATGCTTAAGCAGAGAACGAAAAGTCACTCGTGCTGTCTCCGAAGCTCGTCATGTCGTCGAGCCCGAGCCTGTGCATTAACCCCAGCATCACGTTCGCCATGGGGGTGCCGTCGGGCGCCTTGAGATGCATGTTCCCCGCCAACCGCCCGTTGGCCTTCCCCAGCACGAACAACGGACAGCGGCGGTGATTGTGCAGGTTCCCGTCCGCCATCGGCGAGCCGTAGATAATCATCGTCTTGTCCAGCAGGTTGGCGTCTCCTTCCATGGTGTTCTTCAGCTTGTCCAGGAAGTACGGCAGCATGCTCACGTGGTACTTGTTGATCTTGTAGAAGTCCACGATCGCGTCTTCCTTGCCGCCGTGGTGCGACGCCGGGTGGAACGGCTTGTCCGTTCCGCTCTCCGGATACACCCGCGCCGACGAATCACGCCCCATCTTGAACGAGAACACGCGGGTCATGTCGGACGCGAACGCGAGGGCCTGGAGATCGAACATGAGCTGCACGTGCTCTTCGAACGAATCCGGCACGCCGGCCGGCGCCCCCGGCAGCTCACGCGGCTCCCCGCTCGTGTTGCGGGCCTCGATCCGCTCGATGCGCCGCTCCACCTCGCGGATATTGTCCAGGTATTGGTCCATGCGCTGCCGATCCGCGGGGCCCAGCTCGCGCCGCAACTCGGCCACGCGGCCGCTGATCCAATCCAGGATGCTGCGATTGGTGCGCCGTAATACGGCCCGCTCTTCCGGCGTCCCACCCGCGCCGAACAGCTGCTCGAACGCCACGCGCGGATCGCGAATCACCGGCAGCGGCTCGGTGGGCGAGGCCCAGCTGATCGAGTCCGTGTATACGCAGGTGTAGCCGTAGGCGCAGCCGCCGGACTGATTGATGTTCTCGATGCAGAGCTGCATGGAAGGAATGGGCGTGTCCTGGCCGAACCGCTGCGCATACAGCTGGTCCATGGAGGTCCCGACGTACACGTCCGAGCCTTCCGTCTGCTTGGGATGCGCCTGCGTCAGGAACACCGCGCTCGACCGGAAATGATCTCCACCGATCTCCGGCGCGGACATCGGTTCGGCCATGCGGACGTCGGTGTTACTGATGATCGTCAGGTAGTCCCGGTAGGCATCGAGCGGCTGGAGCGCGCTCGGCGAAAGATCGAAGTCCCGTCCCACGCCCGCGGGCGCCCAGAGGTTCCTGGTGGCGCCCCACTCGTTGCAGCCGGCGGCGCCGTGCACCATCTCGATGCACACCAGCCGTGGCCGGTCGATCGTGGGCGCAAAGGCGGACCACAGCCGCCGGGCCGGCACCATCGCATCCAGCAGCGGCAGGCCGATGCTCACGCCCATGCCCTGCAGGAACGTGCGGCGCGGGATGTGTTTTCCGGTGATGAGTTCCATGGGTGGTCTCCTGGCCCGTGTCTTACGGCCGGTCGGTCCCGGCGCTCGCCGCGGCGGCGGGCACCTGCTTCATCCGGAAGGCATCGCTCTCGACGACGCCCAGGATGAATGACGACATCCGATACCCGTTCGCCTCCGCCTGCTTCACGATCGCGCGCACCGCCGGCATGTCGTAGTACTCCACGCGGCGGCCCAGCGCATACGCCATCAGGTTCGCCGTGAAGGTGCGGAGCAGCGGCGTGGGTCGCTGGAGCAGCGCCCGTTGCAGATCCGCCGGGCTCTGAACCTCCGTCCCGTCGTACATTCGCCCGCGCGTATCGAGCGAGGTGCCGTTCTCCTTGATCCGCCAGCGACCCGTCACGTCGAAGTTGTCGAGCGCCAGACCGATGGGGTCCATGAACTGGTGACACGAGTTGCACACCGGGTTCGCGCGGTGCAGCTCCATGCGCTCGCGCGTGGTGAGCACTCGTCCCTCCTGTTCGCCCTTGGTCTGCTCCAGGTCCGGCACGCCGGGCGGCGGCGGCGGCGGCGGCGTGCCCAGCAGAACCTCCATCACCCATTTCCCGCGCAACACGGGAGACGTGCGGTTGGCATGCGACGTGAGCGTGAGGATGCTGCCGTGGCCCAGAATGCCGCGCCGCGTGTCGTCGGGATACTTCACCGGGCGGAACTGTTCCCCCGTGACACCGGGGATGCCGTAGTGCCGCGCCAGCCGCTCGTTCAAGACCGTGTAGTCCGCCGTGAACAGCTCCAGCGCGCTCCGATCCGCGCGCACGAGATGGTTGAAGAACAACTCGGTCTCGCGCCGCATGGCGTCGGCGAGCTGTTGATAGAAGTCAGGGTACTGGAGGCGATCGGGATGGACCTTGTCCAGGTCCTGCAATCGCAGCCACTGCGCGGCGAACCGCGGGCCGAGGGCTTCGGATCGCGGGTCGGCGAGCATGCGCCGGGCTTGCTCGCGCAGCACCGCCGGCGCCGACAGCTTGCCAGCCTGTGCGAGCACAAGCAGCGGCTCGTCCGGCGGCGCACCCCACAGGAAGAACGACAGGCGCGAGGCAAGATCGAGATCCGTCAGCGGATGGACATCGCCCGGCTTCGCCGCTGGCGGAACGCGTTCGAGCCTGAACACGAAGTCCGGGCTCGCCAGAATCGCCTGGAGCGCCATCCGCACGCCGCCTTCGAAGCCGCGCTCGCGCGCGCCCTCTTCATAGAACGCCAGGAGCTCCGCCACTTCGCGGGACCTGACCGGGCGCCGAAACGCCCGCGCCGCCAGGCGGGCGATGATTTGCTCGGCGCAAGGCCGCGCTTCGGCCGGCGCAGTGGGCCGGCAGGTGAAGATGGCCCGGCGGCTCGGCGTCTCCGACACGCCAGTCGGGTTGTGCGGCCCCACGATCACCAGATCCTTGAGGTGCGCCAGGGCCGTGATCCCGTAGCCGTCCACGCCGATCTGCCGGTCCACCAGCGACCATTCGTGCGGCGAGAGCAGATCCTCCACCGGGCCCTCGAACGTCTTGATGAACGCCGCCGTCACACGCTGCGGCCCGGCGCGGACGAAGATCGGGTCCGTCTCCATGTTCACGCCGTTGGGATCCGACACGTCCATCCACCGGTCCACCTCCAGCACGGCCGCCGGCACGCCGTTGATGGACACCTCGATTCGCTCGCCGCGGGCCACGGCGCCGTAGAACCCGCCCGTCGTGGTGTGTTCGAACGCGAGCTGGAACACGTACTCCCCGTCAGCCGGGAAGCTGTGCACCACGGAGATCCCGCCGCGCGTGCCGTATGGAGCGCCTTCCACCTGCTCCCACTGCGATACGTAGCCGCTGTTGGTGTAGGTCGCGGAACTCACCGGCGCGTCGGGGTCGCCCACGGCAAGGCGGCTGATCTCGGCCGCCGCTTTGAGGTAGGCCTCCAACAGCGTGGGCGATAGCATCTGCACGTCAGCGATGTTGTCGAAGTTGGCGCTCTTGGTGTCCAGCGGCAGGTAGTCGCCCGCGTTCACCTCCAGCGACACAAGCTCCCGAATGGAACGCTCGTACTCCGCCCGGTTCAATCGCTGGAACGTCCGACCGCCCGGATTGGGCCGTGCCGCCCACGCCGCGTCCAGCCGCGACTCCAACTCGCCAGCGAGCAACGACAGCGTGTCCCCGCCCGGCCGCGGCATCCCGGGCGGGGGCATCATCCCCGCCCGCAGTTTGCGAATCATCTTCTCGGCCGTCTCCGCCCGCTCGGGCGCCTTCGCCACGTCGAACGACGCAAGGCTCAGGTTCCCCGCAAGCATGCGATCGTTGTGGCAGATCACGCAGATCCGCTGCACCACGGCCGTGAGCGCCTCGGCCGAGGCGCTGGGCCGGTGATCCGGCTGGTGGAGGTACGGGCCGGCTGCGATTGGGGGAGGAGGAGAAGGAACACTCGCGGTGAGCGATGGTGAGGCAGAGCGATGAGACCCACGAGGTGCCGCGAGACGATTGCCGCCCGCCGTGTCTGGCGGCGTGACGTGCCAGCCCGGCCCTGCCGAGACCAGGACCGTACACAGGATGGCGGCGCCGACTGACCTCATAGGCCTCCGAGCCCGCGTGGATAGCGCTTGCCTTGCCGGGATATACGCCGAACCGCGCCGAACTGCTGGAGAGGGCGCGCTGGCGGCTGAACGCCTACCTCTAATTTGCCACGCACGGGCCGACCGTGCCAGCAGAGCCGATCAGGGGCGATCAAGGACGATCGAGAGCACGGTCCCTGACCGCCGCCGATTGTCTCTGATCGTCTATGGCCGGCTGGACGCCGCTCCGGCCAACGCCGCTTGAATCGCCTTCACCGTCACGTCCACCCGGAAGTCCATGAGCTTCTTGCCGATCTCGATGGTTCGTTCCTTCGGCGCGATGCTGAGGCCGTTGATCGTCGCCTTGCCCGCCTGCACGCGCTGATCGTACCGCACCACGGTGGGATCCACGGTCATCATCAGGGCGGTGATGTAGTAGTCGTCGTGGAAGCCGTCGTCGCTCGTCTCCTTCACGCCGAGCGCGGTCTCCATGTAATGCTCGACGTCCGGGTAGTTGTAGAACTGCGGGATGTGGTGCGCGATCGGCCGCCCCCAGCGCTCGTTCTGGCGTTTGGCCACGTTGGCCATGCCCGTTTGATTCCCGCCGCTGTCACCGATGTAGATGATGTGCTCGAAGCCGTGCACCTTGAGGCTCGTCCCGATGTCGTCGAGCAGCGCCTCGAACGTCTCACCCCGTACGCTGATCGTTCCGGGATAGCGCATGTGGCCGGTGGGCGGATCGTAGTTGCCCTCCGGCACGAACTTCACGATCGGCGCGCACAGGGCGTTCCCCAGTCGCCGCGCCAGCGCCTCGCAGGCGCCCTGGAGGACGTAGTTGTGTTTTCCCAGAGCTACGTACGGGCCGTTCTGCTCGACGCCGCCTGTGGGGACGATCGCAATCGTCTTGCCGGCAGCAATTGCGTCCCGCACTTCCATCCAGGTCAGCTCCTCGATCCAGATGGAATTGAGCGCCTCAATCGCGCGCGGCGCGCGCAGTTCCTCTTGCAGGCGGCGCTCCGCCTCCGCCTGCTGCCGGGCCCGTTCCTCGGGGCTCAGGTTCTGGCGGTTCTGTTGGGCCTGGGCGGTGACGTGGAGACCGAGCGCCGCACACACGAGCGTGAGCGTTGCAACCGATGCGTTCCGCATGGAGGGGTCCTCGCTTCGAGAATCGCGGATGGCGGAGTGTTCCGGGTCAGTGTCCCCGGCTGCTACATGAGAGGTACGGCGTGGGGAACAAGTCCGCAATTATCCCGGCGATCGAAGGCAGGCTGGCAATGGACGAGACAGGCGATGGCGGGGATCTCGGGCGATCTCAGCTTCCCCGTCGGGACACCGTCGGCCCACCGCTGCCATCATCGCCCGTCATCGCCTGCCACCGCCCGCCATCGCCTGTTCATCGCCATCGCCCGTCGTCGCCCGCTGCTCAATTCAACGGCAGCCCACTCGGCACCCGGGGCGGGACCAGGGCAGAGAGATCGCGCGCGCCGGGATCCGTGAGCGACTTCAGAAACGCCACGAGATTGCTGCGGTCCTCTTCGCTCAGGTTGAGCGATGTGCGCAACTGGTGATCCAACGTGGTCAACACGTCGGTGATCACCGACTCCTCTCCGTGATACATCGCGCGCAACTCAGGCGCGATCTGCGTCACGTCGTAGCCGCGAAGCGCCGTGGTCACGTTGTTGTAGTGACGCACCACGGCCTCGAGCGTCGGATAGGCGCCGTTGTGGAAATAGGGCGCGGTCAGCTCGACGTTTCTGAGCGGCGGCGCGCGGAAGTGGAAGCGATAGAACGAACCGATTTGCGGATTCACCGTCGAGTCGCCTCTGCCCAGATCGAGCGGCGCGCCCCTGCCCGTGCCCGGGCCGAACTGTGGAACGCCCACGTTGGCAAACCGATCGCCGCCCAGCAGCGGGCCGCCGTGGCAACTGGCGCAGCGCGCGCGCCCAAAGAACAAGAGCGCGCCTCGCTTCGCCTCCGGCGTGAGCGCTGCGTCGTCACGCGCGAGGTAGCGGTCAAAGGGAGAGTTGGCCCGGGTGAACGCCTGGGTCACGAACGCGGCGATCGCCGTGGCGGCGTGCTGGAACCCCAATGGGCCAATCCCGAACGCGGTCTTGAACCGATCGGCATACTCCGGAATCGCCAGCAGCCGTTGCATGATCGCGTTCCACACCAGCCAGGGCTGACTGTCGGGCAGCTGGGCCAGCTCGTTCGTATTGCCGAAGACGTCGGTGTCGCCGGGCTCCCCTCGCATCTCGCGCCGATTGAGCACGGGTAACAGCGCCTGCGCCGCGAGGATGTTGGGGAGCGGGCCCGGCAGCGACTTCACGTCAGGCGGACTGTGGAACGGGCCGCTGCCGGGCCCCGAGAGCCGCCCATCCCAGAACAGATAGAACGGGCGCAGTCCCTGGTTGAGCATCGTCGGCGCGTTGCGCGGCACGAACTGCCGGCCCGGCCCCAGCGTCCGGGAAGGGCCGAGCCCCGTGCCCCTCGTGCCGATCGCGAGCGACAATCCGTCCGTGCCAGCGAGGGACGGATGATGGCACGTGGCGCAGGAGATGTCGCGGTTGCCCGAGAGTTCCTTGTCGAAGAACAGCGCCTGTCCCAGCTCGACGAGCGCCGCCGGCTGCTGGGGCACAGGCCCGATGGGAACGACGCCCCACTGATCAATGGCCGCTCGCACTTCCGCATCAATGCCGGGCTCGATTGCGGGATCCGTGGGCACCCGCGGCCGATCACACGCCGCAAGAGCGCCGAGCGCGGCGATGCCCAGCATCCATGCCCGGCGCTTCATCGCTCGCCTCGCAGCGCGGCTGGCCGTCCCAGGGGGAGCGACACCGAGAGCTGATGCCCGTACACGTTGACGTTGGTGAGGTTCAGCGGGCCACTCGGCGTGGCGAGAATCGGCCCACCGGCTTGCGCCGGCCCGGCCACGTCCAGGAAACAATCGCCGCAGGTGGCAACCACCCCCGGCCTACCCGTGCCCTTCGTCACCCGGCCGTTGTATCGGATCTCGAATTCCCGAAACCGCAGGCTCATGCCCCACGTGGGGGTCCACTCCATCCACTGCTCCTCGAGGTTGCGTCCGGCCTCCTGCACGTTGTCCCACTGGGCGAGCCAGTACTGGATGGACCGCGCTGCGAGCCCGAGTTGGATGCCCGCCGCCTTCTCAGAATTGCCCAGTTCCACGTCGCGCCCCACGCCCATGCGGACCATGATGTTGGAGAACTCGAAGTGATTCTCCACCGTCTTCCCACCCGCCGGCACGACGTTGCCGAGCCGTGACGTCAGATCGGCGGGCGCCTCGCCCCAGGTGTAGCTCCAGATGGGCTCGTACACGGCGTCGAATCCGAAGCGCGATCCGGCATGCGTGCGTGAGAGGCCGACGCCGAAGTTGGCGGCCCAGGAATCGCCGGGATCCCACGGGATGGCGCGGATGCCCGCGTCTCTCACGTCGTAGTTCGGAAGCTCCGGGTGAAACATGCGATTCACGGTCACCAGCCCGCCGACGCGCCAGCCCGGCTCCTCCACCGCGAGGGGCTGATCGTAGGTCAGGTGCGCGCCCCAGATGTCGGTGTGGTCGAGGTTGTTCTGCAGCCGCTCGCGCTGCATGAACTGCTGTGTGCCGGGGTCCCAGAACGTGTCCAGAAAGGTGACGTCGTGCGTCATGCGGAGTCGGTTGTAGAGCAGCACGGCTTCGAGCGCCTGGTCGCCGGTCCACCGTTTGAGCAGGCCCAGGCGAACGTCCGCCGCGTGGCCGAATTGCTTGACGCGCTGGCTTCCGGCATAGAACAGGTCCACGCCGTCCAGCGCATTGAGGCGGGCCCAATAAGCGGAGGCGCCGAGCGAGAGCCCGGGCACGAGTTCCTTCCCCATCATGCCGAAGGCGAACGCGTTTCCCTCGGCGTGGTTGGGCTCGAGCTGAACCACCGGCGCGGGCGCCAGGTCCGCGACCGCGGGAACGGCGAAGATCGGTGAACCCTGTCGCGCGGGGCCCACCATCTGGATGGCAAGCGACACGGCTCCGTACCACGATCCCGACCGCGTGAATGCGCCGGCGGGCAACGCGCCCCCGCCACCCGCGTCGAACGAGACGTTGTAGAAGCTCGGCGCGCTGAAGAATCTGCCACCGGCGAGGCGCGCTCCCGTGGCGGGATTCACCGCCAGGTCGAACAGCGTGTCCGCCAAGGCGATGGATACGCCGCCCATGCCGAGGGTGTAGGAGGGGAAGACGGAGAACGCGTCTGCCTGAGTGACGGGGACGGTCTTGATCGAGATGATCTGCGCCGAGGACGTGGCGCCAGCCGTGAGCAGGAGCGCGAGGAGACAAACCAGGCGTCTGGCCATACACCACCTCATCAGTGGAGCCTACACTCTTCTGTGGGCTTGCGACCCGGCGGATGCCCGCGTCTCCGCAGGCTCTAAGCCGTAGACCCAGCGATCACGGGTTGGGTCACACGCCGACTCGCTGGCGTCGTCCGCCTCCCGCCGACGCCCGGCACGCCAACGCCCGCATCTGGCCAATCCGCCGCCGCCGGGGTATTCACCATGCAACGTGACGCAGAGCGCGGCTGGTGGGTCATACGCATAGGGAGACCGCAAGCGACGGCGCCCTGGTTCGCCGCGTGCTGGCCGGCGACGTGGAGGCCTACGCGGGCCTCGTCGCCCGCTACCGCGATCGCCTGGGCCGCTACGCCGTGCACCTCCTGGGCGATCAGGCGGATGCGGAAGACGCGCTGCAGGAAACGTTCGTCCGCGCGTATCGCAACCTCGGTCAGTGCGCGGACCCCGAGCGGTTCGGCGCGTGGGTGTTTCGCATCCTGGTCAACCGCTGCCGCACCATCGGCGGGCAGCGCGCCAAACGCGAGCGGGTAGTGGTGCGCAGCGAGGCGCACGTGGCCGAGGCCGACGTGGAGCACCCGGCGGACCGGCAGGCGTGGCGTGAAGCGATCCGGTGGGCGCTCGATCGGCTGTCGCCGGAGCAACGAGAGGCGTTTCTCTTGAAGTACGTGGAAGAGCTAAGCTACGAGGAAATGATGGAGATCACGGGCGCCGGGGAGTCGGCGCTGAAGATGCGAGTCAAGCGGGCGTGCGAAGCGATGCGTGCCATGCTGGCGGAGGTCGAGCGTGCCTGAGATGGAAGACGAGCTGATCGGCCGCGTCGCCGCGGAACTGCGGCGCCCCGTGCGCCTGGACCCGGCGTTCGACGACCGCGTGATGGCCGCCGTGCGCGCACACCCACTCGCGCTGCGTCCGTGGTTGTTCCGCCGCCGCACGTTCAGCGTGACGCCGCTCGGCGCGCTCGCCGTCGCGGCGGGGTTCGCCGGACTGATCGTGGCCACCACACTCCAGCTCGCGCGGCGAAGCGAGGAGCCCGGCACCGTCACCGCCGCGAGCGTCGTTCCCTTCGTGCTGCACGCGCCGGACGCGCGCTCCGTGACGCTCGTGGGAGATTTCAACGACTGGGACGCGGCGGCCACCCCGCTCCGTGCCACCGGAGCGTCCGGCTCGTGGGTCGTCACCGTTCCCCTGCCCCCGGGCCGCTATCGCTACGCCTTCGTAGTTGACGGCACCCGCTGGATCCCCGATCCGGCCGCGCCGCGCGCGCCGGACGACGATTTTGGAACGCCGAACTCCGTCCTTACAGTGGGGACCTGATGAATGCCATCGCGCGATTCGTCGCCCTGACCCTCGGCATCCCGCTGGTCGCCGCAACCGCGGCGCGGGCCCAGGACCCGCGCCTGGAGCGGCTGCCCGCGGAAGCGCGCGCCTCCGTGTCGCCCGTGATTGACTCCGCCCGCGCCATCGGTCTCCCCACGGAACCGCTAGTGGATCGCGCGCTCGAGGGCGCGAGCAAGAACGCTCCGGCGCCCTTGATCGTCCAGGCGGTACGGCGACTCGCCGCCGACATGGGTCGCGCCCGCGACGTGCTGGGCCGCGCGGCCGGGCAGGCCGAACTCGAAGCCGCGGTGGACGCGCTCAGGGCGGGAGCCCCACCCGACGTGCTTGTCCGGCTGCGGGACGCGCTCGGGTTGCGTCAACTCGCCGTGCCGCTCGGCGTCACCGCCGATCTCACGCTGCTCGGCGTCCCCGCCGACAGCGCGGCAAGCCTGGTGATCGCGCTGGCTCGCTCCGTGGCCGATAGCGACCTGCTCGCGCTCCAGCGGGACGTGGAGCGCAGCGTCGCCCTCGGCGCGGCCCCGCTCGCGGCGGCCAGTCAGCTCCTGGGCGACGCCGCGCCGACCGGTCTGGAAGCGGGAACCGCCCGCACCCCCGCGACGCCCACCACCCGCAGGAAGCCGTAGCTCGCCACGCATGGCGGCCACGAGGCTGGCGCTGGCGATCGCGCTAGCCCCGCTCGGGGCCGCTCGCGCGACCATCGCGGCCGCGCAGATCGTGGTAAGCCTCGATGCCGGCGCCTCGCACGTCGAGTACGACGGGTTCCTCCCATCCGCCGCGTTCTCGCTCACTCCCGCGCTTCGCGTGGTCCGCGAGCGGGTGGCGTTTGGCGCCCGCGCCACCTGGCTCCGCTTCGAGAGCGGCAACAGCAGCCTGCAGGGGCTCCTGGCGGGGTCTGTCGTCCTTGCGTCATCCCGCAGATCCCTGGCCGAGTTGGGCGCCGAACTGGGCGGCAGTCGCTACGAACACTTCGCGCGCTTCTCGCACGTGCTGGCCAGCGCGCGCCTCCAGTTCCTGGGCACGCAGGATCGCGCGGGCTCGCTCGCCCTCACCCTCGGCGCCGTGGAAAAGGACGGCGAGACTCGCCCGATTCAACGCGCAAGTGGCGCGGTGCGGTTCGCTCGAGAGGCCTTGTCCGTCACGCTGACGGGGACCGGGACGATCGTGGGCGGGAGCGACTACGCCGATTTCTCCGCGACGTTTCGCCACACGCATCGCAGTGGGCTCGAGGCGGAAGCCTCGGTGAGTGCCCGCGCTGGCGATGCCGCAACGGACGCGGGGCCGTACGTCGAAGCGGCGCTGACCGTGCCACTCCTCACCACCACCGCGCTGGTTCTCGCCGGCGGGCGTTACCCGACCGATGCCGTGCGGGGCAACATCGGCGGTCGCTTCGTCACGGCGGCCGTTCGCATCAGCACGCCCAGGCGCCCGCGACCGATCCCGCGAGCGGCGCTCCCGCCCGCCACGGCCGCGCCGGGAGACGGATCCACCGTCGCGGCAACGCTCGTGGAAACGCGCCGGGGGCGCGGTGAATCGTGCACGCTCGTCGTGCACGCGGCCGGAGCGTCCAGCGTGGAGCTGATGGGGGACTTCACGGATTGGTCCGCTGTGACCTTGCAGCCCGCCGGGAACAACACCTGGAGCGTCACATTGCGCATCGCCCCGGGCCGGCGCCGCATCAACGTGCGAGTGAACGGCGGACCGTGGAGCGTTCCCGCAGGGACGACCGCCGTGGCGGATGATTTTCAGGGCATGGTGGGAGCGATTGTGATTCCGTAGCCCGGCGGACCGGGGGAGGCGCTCCACGGCCGAGGCGCCTCCCCCAATACGGCCCTACGAGATCTTCTTGGCCCGCTGCTTGGCGATGATCGTAAACAAGTCCACCTGGTAGTAACCCATGACTTCGCTGGCCATGGCCTGAGCTTCGGCACCCTTGCCACCCTTCTTGAGTGCTTCCGCCACGAGCGCTTTGGCGAGGGCTCCGGCCGGCCCGGCCTCGCGGGACTCCTCCAGCGCCCGAGCGGTGTTCCCTTCGGCGGCCGCCACGACGCCGTTCACCGAGTGGATGTTGCGCACCAGGGCCGGCGCGGCGTTCGGCGCGTTGGCGCCCTCGGCGTACTTCGCCGCCGCCGTTCTCGCCGGATCCATGTGACCGAGGAGCGCATGTGTCACCGCGGCGAACGCGTGCTGAACGGGCGCATCGGCGCCGCCCAGTTCAGCCGCGCGGGCCAGATGACCGTGCGGCGTGTTCTTGTCGCCCAGCCCGGCCTCGATGACCGCGAGCGCCCGGTAGGCCGCAGCGGCAACTCCGGTGAAGCTGTTCCGCGCGGCCTCCTCGGCGACGGCCGTGAATTCGGCCACGGCGGCCTTGAGGTTTCCTTCGTTCAGATGCGTCAGGGCGATTGCCTGCCGGTATCCGAGCCGGGTCTGCGGCACCGTCTCTTTCTGGATCGCATGCTCATAGTGAGTGCGGGCCGTGGCTCCGTCACCCTTGAGCAACGCCACTTCCGCCAATCCCGTGTGGGCGGCGATGTAATCCGCGTCCAACCCCATCGCGTGCTGGTAGTGCTGCGTGGCTTCATCCAGCCGTCCAGACATCTGCAGGATCTCGGCATAGCTGTCGTGCGAATTCGGGTGCCGGGGGAGGACCTTGACCTGCTGCTCGGCTGCCGTCAGCGCCCCGGCTCGATCGCCCAGATTCAGCCGGGCATACGCGATCTGGTTATACGGCGGCCCGTAGTCGGGGAACCGTCGCGTGACTTCCTCCAACGCGCGCACACGCTGGCGGATATCGGGCTCGGCGTTCGCAGCGTAGTACGCCAAACACCGGTCTCCGGGCATCAACTCGGCCGCAGCTCGGAGCAGCACCCGGCGCTCCTGTAGCCGATCCGGCGCGCGTGCACGCCAGGCAAGCGCGAGCAGCATCTCGCCGGTGCTGGCGTTCGCCGCATCGGCCACGCCACGATTGATCTCCTGGTCTCGCTGCTCGTTCGAAAGGCCGGGCGCGAATAGGCCGTACGCCACGCGCGCGATGCCAAGGTTGGGATCGAGGCTTAGCGCGCGCTGAAGCTGCTGAGCGCCGCGCTGAAAGTGGATGTTCTCGATGTCGTCGAGGCCGGCCAGGAACGCGGCCTTCGCCTCCGGCGACGACGTGGTGACGCTCAACGTACCGCCCGTCTGCGGCGGGCTCTGCGAGCAGATTCGCGGCGGCGCCGCGAGCACGAGCACACCGAGGGCAACCGTGAGGGGCAACGACCGGACTGGCATGGAGACCTCCTGCGGCACCTGCTGGAAGGCTACGGCGGAGCTGCCCGAGGGAAGCGGCTGAGCCGCCCGGTGATGGACCCTAAGGTGCCGGGAGGGGGGTCCGGGTCCGGGTGGATACGAGCGTGCAAGTCTGTGGCCCCGTTCGGGTGGCGGCAAGGGTTCCGCCGGCCAACGCGCCGCGTTACCGCCCGGGGGCCCCCGTCGTTGGCGAAGCCGCGGCCCCCGTCACGCCCGGAGTCGTTGGGAGCGGTCGCAGATTGAGCAGGCTCGCCGGATCAACCGTGATCCCGCCGTAGTGCACCGACCAATGGAGATGGGGCCCGGTGACGCGTCCCGTGGCTCCAACGTCGCCAATCACCTGCCCGCGCTGCACCGTGTCCCCCACGGCCACGCGGACTGCGCTCATATGAAGGTAGGCCGTGATCAGACCAGCACCGTGCGCGATGTAGACGCATTTTCCGTTATAGAAGAAGTCTCCCACGAGCGCCACGACGCCGCGGTTCGTGGCACGCACGGGGTCGCCGGTCATCCCGTCATAGTCGAGGCCCATGTGCCGGCTCCGCGTTGCCCCGTTCAGCACGCGTCGCGTGCCGTAGGCGCTCGTGATGCGCGAACGCCGCGGCGGAGAGAACCAGAGCGACCAGAGCCGCGGTCCCTCGTGGGCGCGGGCGAAAACCCGGCCAATCTGTGCGCGCTCGCCGGCGAGTCTGGCGGCCAGCGCGCTGTCGGGCGGCTCCACGTACTCCGCCGCCATCCGCAGGCGCTCGGAGGCGCTCGCCCTCGGGACCACGGGCAACGACACCGCGAGCGTGTCGGGGACGCCGTCAGCCCATGCGATGCCGGCCACGGTGTCGCGCGCATCAATGGGCACGGCGGCTACGGCATGGAACGTTCCCGCCGAAT
>DATMAW010000043.1:0-4288 GCA_035559715.1 Gemmatimonadales bacterium
AGCAAGGGCCGCCGAGCCGGGCGTCCGCAGGGGTCGAAAATCACGAGCGGGAAATTTCGAGCTGGGCGGGGCGATTCCTTCGTGCTGGCGGCCACGAGTTCCCGAAATTGGGGTTGGCTCTATCGGTAGAAACCTTTGCTCTCTGGACGCCGCCTCGCTGGACGGACGCCGCCGCGGGCGACTGGCCTCATGTCGATAGGCCATGCATCGCCTGCCGCTACGCGCGTTGCGCCGATCGGTACCGACGCCACTGCTGTCCAGCCTCGGATGATCGGGGCCTGCAGATCTAGCGTGGTCGTGACTGTTGCCGCCAGCCCCGCTAGGACGTCGGGGATACCGATCCCAAGCACCGCCTTGCGCTTCTAGCCAACCCACCTCGTGATTATCCTGGTCGTGACCAGGGCCTCGAGATGGGACTGGAGGCGGTCTGGCACCGTGCCGCCTCGGATCAGGAGTCCCAACTCCATGTTCCGCTCGAGCGCGGCGGACGTGAGGTTCGCGCTGGTGATGAATGCCAGCTTGTGGTCGGCGACGGCGCACTTGGCGTGGACCGACGCAGATGGTGCGTCTCCGTCATGCTTCCTCTCGGCCGGCTCCCACACGTAGATGATCGCACCAGGTACTGCTTCGGACAGGGCCCCGGCGCTGTCTCCTCGCACGGCGCCGCCCTCCTGTGCAGAGGACTCGAGCAAGAGCTTGACCCGCACGCCGCGCCGGACCGCATCGTTCAGAGCCGCGACGACCGACGCTGCCTTGTAGAAGACGTAGCTCACCAGGAAGAGGTCCCTCGCCGCGGACTCTATGACCTCCAGGAGGACCTGCTCGGTCCGGCGGGTCGGGATCAGTCCCGTGCTCGGGCCCGTCCAGACCAATTCGATGCCCACGTCCGCGTCCGAGTGCGACGCGACCTCGGCGGCTGCCTTGAACGCGGCGCTGATCTCGGCTGCGGTCACCCGGGGTGCACCGGCCCAACTGGCGCGCAGGCGTTCGACCAGCGCGGCATCGGCGTTCGGGCCGAAGGCGGCTCTCGCCCGCTCGAACTCTTCTACGCCAGCGAGACGCTCGAATGCGTCGGCCACCGCGCGGATTCGGTCGCGGTGCAGGACCGCCCCCAGCGCGCCGACGGCCTTCCAGACCTCGTCCATGGCCTCACTCTGGGCGATCGAAGAACGCGGCGCCGGCGGGGTCGAACGTGTCGACCAGGAGCGCACGGTCCAAGTAGCGATTGGCCCGCTCGCACGACGTCTCCGCCACGAAGGCGCAGGCGTGGCAGGACGCAGCGTGGAGCGAGCGGTCCCTCGCCGGATCGTGTTCCGAGCACAGCGGATCCGACGAGCAGATCATGGCCCGCCGGAGCGCCTGGTCGATGATCCGGCCGAGGTTCTCGGGCTTGCCCAGTTCGATGAGTCCTCCGAGCGTGCCGTCGGAGTCCGCAGCGGCGGTGTAGAGCAGGATGCCCGCCATCGGTTCCTCGTCGCCGGAGCTCGCGTAGATGCGTTCGCGGATGCTCGCCGCGCTGTAGCCGCATTCCAGCGCCAGCTCGCGTATGAGGAGGTGGGCGAACGTGTGGAGCATCGCGTAGCGGACGCCCGGGTAGCCCTTCGCTGGGTCGAGCCGCCGTGCGTTTCGCCACCCGCGGTGGCCAGCGAAGAGGCGGGCGTCTCTCGCCTTGGCTGGGGCGCTCAGTTCCCATCGCCGGACGCGCTGCTCGTCGAGCCTCAGGAAGATGCCTTCGCCGTGCACCTCCGTCGCCGGGACCCACTCCGGCCGCCCGCGGCAGAGGGGCGCCATGGACGGTCGCTCGTCCGGATCGCTGGATTCCTCCGGCGCCTCGACGCGGGTGTAGCCGATCAGCGCGTTCACCTCGCGTAGCCGCTTCACGAGCAGGACCTCGCTGACGTGCGACGCGTGCCTCGGCGGGGGAGGCACGCGCTCGCTGAGGAAATGCGGCCAGTCGGTCGGCGGGTTGGCGTCCGTGAGGACCGCCCACTCGGGTCGCTTCATGTCTCCCTCGGAGACGACCTGTCGTTCCCCTTCGCCGGCCCGTCTCTTCTGGATGGCGGCCCAGATCTCGTCCGCCCCGAATCGCTCGAGTCCCGGCAGGATGCCCCGCCGCTTGAAGCCCTTCAGCAGGCCGACTAGTTCGGCCTCGGACTCGACTTCGGAGAGGTCCTCCCAACCGTCCGCCACCAATTGGCTCAGCGAATCGCCAGCGTGCGGGATGGCCAGCACGGACAGCTTGATCGGGAACCAGCTATTCGTGGCCCCAAGCACCACCGCACGGGCCTCTTCGTCGCACTCGGCGTCGTACGCATCCAAGTGGGGGTGACGGCCGCGGCAGGCCGGGAGGTTGTTCCGCGCCTCCGCCCCGAACGCGTGCACGAGCGACCGGGCGGCGCCGCAGGCGTCGCACTTGACCCACAGGTTCTCGGTCTGGAGCGAGGCGCCGCGCTCGAAGAAGCGCAGCGTGCCTTTGCAGTCCGCCGAGCCGCTGTGGACGAACCAGTGCCAGGGGAAGTCGTCGAGGTGGCCGTTGCGGCAGGCGAGGAGGAAGCGCGCGGGCACGGCATCGGAGCGGCTGCCCTTCTCGCAGCTGGTGTGGAGGAAGTGCGTCTCGTGGGGCCGGTACGGGTTCTCCTTGATCGAGAACAGGCCCGAGTCGAACTCCGCCAGCAGGCCGCAGCGGACGCACCGCAGCCAGCGGGGGAACGGTCTGACCGGCACGCCGATCTTGGCCTCGGCCGAGAACGGATTGGGGTTCTCTTCGGCGACCACCGGCGGCATGCGCAGGCGTTGCACCTGCGGTCCCAGAACCTGTCTTACCGCCGCCAGGAGGCGCGCCTCTTCGATCGGTGGGCAGCGGTTCACCTCCCACCTGTCCAGCCCCATCGTGACGACGGAGAGATTGGGGAGGTCGATCAGCGCGCCCGGACCGTAGGTCCAGAGCAACTGGCTCGGGCGGACATCGCCCACGGCTGTCGTGGTCATGGAGTAGCCGCCTCCTCCTTGGCCCCCACCGGGCTGGGCTTCCAGGCCGGTCCTTCCGGTAGGTGGTCGGTGTCCATGACCAGCCGCACGCCCGGTTCGACCTCGCGCAACGAGAGCGGCACCGTGAACTCGTCCCAGGGTTGGGAGCCGGGCTTCTTCAGCAGAGCCGCGATGTCGCCGCCACCTGCCTTGGGCCTTCGGCTCGCCTCGTAGCCGAGCCTCCGTCCGCCCCTCGTCGCCTCCTCGACCCACTCGTCGCACCGCTGGCCGACCATGTCCTCGGCCAAGCGCTGCACCTCCTTCGAGTCGGTGACGCGGCCGGCGCGCTGTGCGAAGACCCGCTTCGCCGCCGCGATCGCGGGCTTGGTCGCGCTGTCCAAGCTGCCTGCGCCCAAGTTCGGGTTGTACTCGTCGAAGTTGAGCCTGAGCCAGCCGACCATGGCGCCGGTGAGTCCGCGATCCAACGCACGGGGCGCGAACGGCGTGACGGACTGGGCCTCGACGTGCTTGTAGAAGGTCGCGTGGTAGTGCTCGAAGGTCTCGTAGTGCGACAGGTCCCGCGGCCGCGACCACGTCAGGACGGTGCAGACCAATCCAGGGAAGAAGCGGCCCACCCGGCTCGTGGCCTGGATGTACTCGGCGGTGCTCTTGGGCTGGCCGTTGACGACCATCAGCCCGAGCCGAACGACGTCGACGCCGACCCCGAGCATGTTGCTCGCGAGGACCACATCCATCGCCCGCGGCTCGTCCTTGCCCCACGAGACCTTGTAGGTTCCGGTCGCGGCGTCGTGCTCGCCCTTGAAGGGGATCTCGAGCTGGTCGAGCTTGCGGGGGATATCCTTGTTGGGGACGCGCGAGGTGAGCTCGTCCACGTTCTTGACGCTGCGCTGGGCGAGCCCGGGCCTCGCGACCCTGCTCATCTGCACGCGGAAGGAGCGTGTCTGGACGTCGTCCTCGGCGAGTCGGCGCATGCCTCCCAGCTCCCGCAGCGAATTGAAGTACCCCACGAGCGTCATCCAAGGATCCGCCGCCGGCCCGAACCGTTCGAAGAGGGCCTGCGCGCCCGTCAGTAGCGCGGTGTAGACGCGGATCAGGACAGCGGGCCGCGCGCTACCGGGCGCGCAGATGCCGAGATAGCGCCGCCCGGGCTTCTCCGCGACCGAGCGCTGGACGGAGAAGAAGTCGTCCTCGACGTCGAGGCCGTTGGGCGGAAACACGGAGACTCGCCGCAGGAAGAGGCTGTTCACCTGTTCCGGCGCCTTGCGTACCGTCGCCCTCGAAGCGATCACCTTGGGCCTGA